>JBQGDL010000117.1:0-14932 GCA_052039045.1 Steroidobacteraceae bacterium | reverse complement strand
CTGGTGCCCGACCGCGGCCACAAACGGCAAACAGCGAGCGCTCCCTGATGCGTCGTTCCCGGTCGCAGGACGCGCTGTCGCGCTAGGCGTCCACGGTGCTCCGCCAGTAAGCTCGCGCGACGTATGTCGTCTTCCCGCCCTTCCGGCTGGCTGCACCGGCTGCGCGAGCGGGGGGTGATCCGCGTCGCGGCGAGCTACGCCGTGATTGCCTGGCTGCTCTTGCAGATTGCCGACGTAACGTTCGAGCCGCTCGGCGTGCCGCCGTGGGTGATGGTTTCGCTCATCGTGACCGCGGTGCTCGGTTTTCCGGTCGCGGTGGCGCTCGCCTGGTTCTACGAGGCGGGTGACAAGGGCATCGCGCTCGACACGGCGGCCGCGGGCGTGCCGCGTCCGGTCGTGCACGGCGCGCGCCGGTACGCCGACCTCGCGATCATCGGCGTGCTGCTGGCGGCGGTCGCAGTACTGCTGGTGCGGCAGTCGGAATTCGGCCCCTCGGCGACCAGGGGCACGGCGATCGCTGTCCTGCCATTCGCGAATCTCAGCGCGGCCACGGAAGGGGAGATACTGGCGTCCGGCCTTGCAGAATCGGTCCTGCATCAGCTTGCAAGCCTCGCGCAGCTCGACGTCATCTCCCGCACGTCGTCATTTGCCTTCCGCGATCGGGCCACGGACGCGCGCGCGATCGGCCAGCAACTGGGCGCGCGCTACCTTCTCGAGGGCAGCGTGCAGAGCGACCGCGCCCGAATGAGGGTGACGACGCAGCTGATCGACACGGAGACGGGCGCGGACGTCTGGTCGATGCGCTTCGACCGCCGGCCGGGCGACATCTTTGCGATCCAGGATGAAATCGCGGTCCAGGTGACCCGCGCGCTCGAGCTCAGCGTGGACCGCAAGGCGATCGAGCGGATGACCGGGCAGGGCACGACCAATCTCAAGGCGTATCTCGAATTCCTGCAGGGGCGAAGCCTGCTTGCCAACACGCGCGTGGTCGACGCCAGGGACGCCAGCGAGCGCTTCGAGGAGGCCGCGAAACTCGATCCGGACTTCGCGGCGGCGTACGTCGGACAGGCCGAGGCAGAATTGTTCCTGGCGGAGTTCGACGTTACCGACGACCGCGAGGCGAGATTCCGCAGGGCGCTCGCCCGTGGCAAGGAGCTCGTCGAGAAGGCCCTGGCGCTCGACCCCGACAGCGGCGATGCGTACCTGCAGCGCGCTTACCAGACAGCGTTCGACGACCTGGCCTATGCGGAGGCGGACTACCGCCGCGGTCTCGAGCTGAGCCCCAACTCGGCCAAGGGTCATGCGGGGCTCGCGGCCGTGCTGTACCAGACGCCCGCCCGACGGGACGAGGCACTCGAGCTGCTTGACCGAGCGCGCAAGCTCGATCCACTCGAGCCCGCCTACGACGTCACGAAGGCCGTTTTTCTCATGTACGAGCGCGGCGACCCGCAGGCCGCCACGGACCTGCTGGCCGAGGTGGTGAGCGATCACCCGCAGTACGTACCGGCGCTGCTGCGCAACTGCGAGTTCCTGGCCTGGGGCAAGGGTCGGTTTGCCGACGCCGTCCTCAGCTGCGAGCGGGCGCTCGCTATCGATCCTCAGTCGGAGGAGGCCCGGCGCCATCTGGTCCGCAACTACCTCGATCTCGGCGATGTCGCGGCTGCCGGAGAGCTCGCCGAGCTCGGCGGGCGCCAGCCGGCGGAGATCGAGGCGGTGCTCGCGATGCACGCGCACGACTGGGAGCGCGCCGGAGAGCTCGCCTACCGGTCGATCGCTCAGCGGACCGTCTCTGCGAACATGCTCGGCACGATGCTTGTGGCGATTCGGATGCGCGCCCGGACCGCAGGCGAGGCGCACCGGGCACGTCTCGTGGTCGAGGAACTGGCCGGCGTGGAGTGGGATGCGACCGGACGGCCGACCATTCCCGGCGGCTCGCCGCTGCGTGACACGGCGGTCGCGCTGGCGGATCTGCTGATTCTCGACGGGGATCAGGCGCGCGGACGGCGCCTGCTCGCGGAGCTGATCGGGAAGTGGCGTGACGAAGTCGGCCGACAGGGGCGGCCGGAGCTCTGGTATTTCCGCTGGCACCCGGTCGCGCTCGCGCTGAACGGCGATCGCTCGGAGGCGATCGCCATGCTCGAGCGCGCGCAGGCGCAGCGGGTGTCGGTCTCCGACTCGTGGCTCCACTTCGACGTGGAGCCGGCGTTCGAACAATTGCGCAGGGACCCGCGTTTCATGGCACTGGTCCGCAGGGTCCGCGCGCACTTTGCCGAGCAGCGGCGCATCCTCGATCGAATGCGCGAGGAAGGGCTGGTACCCGCCCGGGGTAGCGGCGCGGGCTGAGGCGTGGCATCCGGTCGCTCAGTCCTCGAGGAAGCTCCTGAGCTGCTCGCTGCGGCTCGGATGGCGCAGCTTCCGCAGCGCCTTGGCCTCGATCTGCCGGATGCGCTCGCGGGTGACGTCGAACTGCTTGCCGACTTCCTCGAGCGTGTGATCCGTGTTCATGTCGAGGCCGAAGCGCATGCGCAGCCCCTTGGCCTCCCGCGGCGTCAGGCCGGCGAGCACCGAATGCGTGGTCTCGCGCAGCGACTCGGTGGTCGCAGAGTCGATCGGCGACTCGACCGACGTGTCCTCGATGAAATCCCCGAGATGCGAATCCTCATCGTCGCCGATGGGCGTCTCCATCGAGATCGGCTCCTTGGCGATCTTGAGCACCTTGCGCACCTTGTCTTCGGGCATCTCCATGCGCACCGCGAGCTCCTCCGGCGTGGGCTCGCGACCCATCTCCTGCAGCATCTGCCGCGAGATGCGGTTCAGCTTGTTGATGGTCTCGATCATGTGCACCGGGATGCGGATGGTGCGTGCCTGATCCGCGATCGAACGCGTGATGGCCTGGCGGATCCACCAAGTCGCGTAGGTCGAAAACTTGTAGCCGCGGCGGTACTCGAACTTGTCGACCGCCTT
Source organism: Steroidobacteraceae bacterium (assembly GCA_052039045.1). GTDB lineage: Bacteria > Pseudomonadota > Gammaproteobacteria > Steroidobacterales > Steroidobacteraceae > DATJKD01. The sequence continues at coordinate 11,968 of JBQGDL010000117.1, read as the reverse complement.
CATCAGGCCGATGTTGCCCTCCTGGATGAGGTCCAGGAACTGCAGACCCCGATTGGTGTACTTCTTGGCAATCGAGATCACGAGGCGCAGATTGGCCTCGACCATCTCCTTCTTGGCGCGCCGCGCCTGGGCCTCCCCCACGGCCACCTCGCGGTTGATCTCCTTGATCTCGGCGATCGACAGGTGCGAGCGGGTCTCGATGTCCTTGAGCCGGGTCTGCTGCCTTTCGATCTGTTCGCGCAGCCGCGTGAGCGGCCCGGAGTGCTTGCGCTTCGCGCGGATGTGCTTGTCGAGCCAGCGCAGGTTGGTCTCGTTGCGTGGGAAGGTTTCGATGAAATCGGCCCTGGGCATTCCGGCGTCGCGGACGCAGAGCAGCATCACGGCCTTCTCGATGCCGCGGATCTCGTTCAGGTGCTCGCGCAGCTGCACGATGAGCGCGTCGAACATGCGCGGCGAGAGCCGCAGCTCCATGAACTCGTCGGCAAGGCGCTTGCGCAGCCGCACCGTCCTGGGCTCGCGCGGACCCTTCTCGTCGAGCGCTTTTGTAGCCTGGGCCTGGAGCTTCGCCAGCGAAGCGAAGCGCCGCGCGGCTTCCTCCGGGTCCGGTCCGGTCTCGATCTGCTCCTCGTCCTCCGAGGAGGCCTCCTCGTCGCTTTCGTCGAGGTCCTCGTCCACCGGCGCCTTGGCGGCGAGCTTGGGGTTGATCGGCTCGGCGATCACGTCCGGCGCATTCGGGTCATGGAAGCCGACGATGAGGTCCATCAGCCGGCCCTGGCCGGTCTTCACCGGCTCATAGGTGCGCAGCAGGAAGTCGTAGGTGGGCGGGTAGGACGAGAGCGCCCGGCGCACCGAATCGAGGCCTTCTTCGATGCGCTTGGCAATCGCGATCTCGCCTTCGCGCGTGAGCAGCTCCACCGTGCCCATCTCGCGCATGTACATGCGCACCGGATCAGTGGTCCGGCCGAACTCGGCATCCACCGTGGTGGCGAGCGCCGCGGCGGCCTCTTCGGCCGCCTCGTCGTCGGCGACCACGGGCTCGCGCAGCAGCAGCGACTCGGCATCCGGCGCCTTCTCGTACACCGGGATGCCCATGTCGTTGATCATCTGCACGATGTCTTCGATCTGCTCCGGATCGACGATCTCGGAGGGCAGGTGGTCGTTGACTTCCGCGTAGGTGAGGAATCCCTGCTCCTTGCCGCGTGCGATCAGGAGCTTGAGCTGCGACTGCCGGTCCTCGGGCGTGGAGGGGGGCAGGCGGAGCTCGAGCTTCTCGGCGCCCGCCTTGGCGGTCCTGCCGGGTTTGCGCGAGGCTGCGGCGTTGAGCTTTGCGCCGGCAGCAGGAGCCGTCGCGGCGGCGGTGGCAACGGGCACGGTCTTAGGCGTGGCACGGGGTGCGCCGGACTTGGCCGCAACGGGACGGACCGCCGGTCGCAGGCTCGCCGCGTGCTTCGCCCGCGCCGCCGCCTTGACACGCGCGGCCGGCCGGCCGGCGCGCGATGCGGCCGCCTTGCCGGCGGGGCGTGCCGCCTGCTTGCGGGCGGCCGACGCCGGACGCGCGCCGGGCCTGCGGGCGGCTGGTTTACGGACCTGTTTGCGTGCCGTCTTGCTCAAGATAGGCGCCTCGAGGAAGGGAGTGATGCAAAAAAGAGCAACTATAACATTTCGACCGTCAAACTCCGTGGATTACTTCGCCGTCCGCCCGCTACCGGATCGGGCCCGCAGCAGCTCGGTGAGCTCGAGCTTCTCGGCTTCCGAAAGCTCGGCCTCCCTCGCCCTGGCAAGTAACGCGTCCAGGCGCTGGGAGGGGTTGTCCTCTAAAATCAACCGGGCCACGGCAGAGGCCAGCTCGGCCGAGGCGACCACGGCGTCCGTCACCAGGCTCTCGGCGGCGGCCAGACGGGCGAGCGGCGCATGATCCGGTCGGTCGCGCCAGCGCTCGAGCAGCACCGCCGTGCTCGCCGCCGGGTCCTCCCGAAGTTGGGTCAGAAGTTCGAGTAGCAAGGGCACGCCGGGGCGATCCACGGTCGCCAGTGCCTCGAGATCCACGGGCGCTGCGGCCGCGGAGGGGTGGTGTACCAGCAAGCTGACCGCCTGGCGTACCAGGTTGCCGCGTCCGATGCCCGCAGCGCCGGCGGGTGCGCGTCCCCGCGACGGGGCTACACGCCTCGCGCCGCCGTCTTCGGCGACGGTTGCGCCGCCGGCGCCGAGCAACTCGCCGAGCCGCCCCGCGGCCATACCGACCGCTGCGGCGAGCTCCGCGGTCAGCAGCTCGCGGTAAACGTCGGAGGGGATCCTGCGAATCAGCGGGCGCGCCAGCTCGACGAGCCTGGCGCGCCCGTCGACGCTGCCGACATCGCAGCGCGAGGCCAGCTCGCCAATCAGGTAGTCGGACAACGGCACTGCCGCGGCGATGCGTGCCTCGAACGCCTGAGCGCCTTCCTCGCCGACCAGCGTGTCGGGGTCGTGGCCCTCCGGCAGGAACAGGAAGCGCAGCTGGCGCCCCTGCTTCACCTCGCTCACCGCGTTTTCGAGCGCCCGCCAGGCAGCCGCCCGGCCCGCGCGATCACCGTCGAAGCAGAACACGACCTCGCCCACCAGACGGAAGATCCGCTGCAGGTGCTCGGGCGTGGTCGCCGTGCCGAGCGTGGCGACCGCACAGGTGACCCCGGCCTGGTGCAGCCGCACGACGTCCATGTAGCCCTCGACCACCAGCAGCCGCGTCAGACTGCGTGTCGCCTGTCGGGCCTCGTACAGGCCATAGAGCTCGCGTCCCTTGTGAAACAGCTCCGTTTCCGGTGAGTTCAGATATTTCGGCTCGCTCTTGTCGAGCACCCGGCCGCCGAATCCGATGGTACGCCCCCGCACGTCGCGGATCGGAAACATGATGCGGTCGCGGAACCGGTCGTAATGGCCACCCTCGCTGCGCTCGATGATCAGTCCCGCCCGCAGCAGCGTCTGCCGCTCCCCGGCGCTCGCGCCGTAGCGGTCGAGCAATGCGTCCCAGCGCGCCGGCGCATAGCCGATGCCGAAGTGCGCGAGGCTCTCCGGCGTGAGGCCGCGACCGGCGAGATACTCTCCGGCGCGAGGCTCAGCCGACAGCGACTGACGGAACAGCAAAGCCGCGCGCTCGAGCGCGACGTACAGATCCTCGTTCGGTCGGGCGACGCCCGCATCGCCGCCCTCGCGCGGCACGTCGAGGCCGGCGCGCGCCGCCAGCTCCTCGACGGCCTCGACAAACCCCAGGTGATCGAACTCCATCAGGAAGCCGAGCGCCGTGCCGTGCGCGCCGCAACCGAAGCAGTGATAGAACTGCTTGTCCGGGCTCACCGTGAAGGACGGCGTCTTCTCGTCGTGGAACGGGCAACAGGCCTTGTATTCGCGGCCGGCGCGCTTCAACTGAACGCGGCCACCGATCACCTCGATGATGTCGGTGCGCGCAACCAGCTCGTCGATGAAGTGCTGCGGGATGCGACCGGCCATTCGAACCCCAGAAAGACTGGCTCAGAGCCGATTTTCCCGCTCCGACCGCCGAGCCGATACGGGGCGGCGGATGCGCGAGGAACGGCTGCGGAAAACTGGCTCGGAGCGAATTTTCTCTGGACTCAGGCGCCGAGAGCCGCCTTGACTCGCGCACCGACGGCGCCCATGTCCGCGCGGCCCGCTGCTCGCGTCTTGACCAGCGCCATGACCTTGCCCATGTCCCTGACCGATGCCGCGCCGGACGCGGCGATGGCCTCGCGGATCAGCGCGTCGATCTCGTCGGCTGAAAGCGGCACCGGCAGATAGCCCCGCAGCAGCTCGATCTCCTTGCGCTCCTTGTCGGCGAGGTCGGCGCGACCGCCCTGCTCGAACTGTGCGATGGATTCCTTGCGTTGTTTGACCATCTTCTCGAGCACCGCGATCACCTGCGCGTCGTCGAGGCTGATGCGCTCGTCGACCTCGCGTTGCTTGATCGCGGCCTGCGCCATGCGGATGGTCGAGAGGCGCTCCTTGTCGGAGGCCCGCATGGCCGCCTTCATGTCCTCCGTGATGCGCTCCTTGAGCGTCACGAATCTCTACGCTCAGTAGCTGCGTGCGCGCGGAGCCGAGGACAGGTCCCGGGTGCTGCGTTTCTGGTGCCGCTTGACCGCGGCGGCCTTCTTGCGTTTCCGCTCCTGCGTGGGCTTCTCGTAGAATTCCCGGCGCCGCAGCTCGGTCAGCACGCCTGCCTTCTCGCAGGCGCGCTTGAAGCGCCGCAGGGCGGCATCGAAGTATTCATTCTCACGCACGCGGACGCTGGGCATCTAAACCTCGTCGGACTGCTGGGCGACCGGCCGCAAAGCTGCGGCGGTGCCTGCGAAAACGGGTCGCGAATTTTAGTGAGGACGGCTGGGAATTGCAAAAGTGCGGGTGCTGGGAATCGAAACTTCCTGCGATGAGACGGCCGTGGCGATCTACGACTCGGAGCGCGGGCTGGTTGCGCATGCGATCTACAGCCAGGCCGAGCTTCACGCTCCGTACGGCGGCGTCGTGCCTGAGCTCGCATCCCGTGACCACCTGCGTAAGTTATTGCCGATGCTGAGGAAAATGCTCGAAGAGCACGGCGGGTCCGCGACCCTCTCGGGGCTTGCCTATACCGCCGGCCCGGGATTGGTCGGCGCGCTGCTGGTCGGGGGCGCCGTGGCTCGCAGTCTGGCCTTCGCCTGGCGGCTTCCCTGTCTCGGCGTCCACCACATGGAGGGCCATCTGCTCGCTCCGCTGCTCGAGCCCGACCCGCCGAGCTTCCCGTTCCTGGCGCTGCTGGTCTCGGGCGGCCACACGCTGCTGGTGCGGGTGGACGGCCTCGGCCGCTATGCGATCCTCGGCAATACGCTCGACGACGCGGCGGGAGAGGCCTTCGACAAGACGGCCAAGCGGCTCGGGCTCGGGTATCCGGGCGGCCCCCAGCTCGCCGCGCTCGCCGAGCGCGGCCGTCCGGACGTGTTTCGCTTCCCGAGGCCGCTGACGGACCGTGGCGGCGGGCTCGATTTCAGCTTCAGCGGCCTCAAGACTGCCGTAATGGTCGCGCTGCGCGATCGCGCGCTCGACGATCAGACGCGTGCCGACGCCGCGCGCGCCTTCGAGGAGGCGGTCGTCGACACGCTCGCCCTGAAATGCGAATGGGCGCTCGAGCTCACGGGCGCCCGAACGCTGGTCGTGGCGGGCGGCGTCGGCGCCAACCGGCGCCTGCGCCAGCGCCTGCGCGAGCAGGGCGCCCGGCTCGGCGTGCGCGTGGCGTATCCGCGGCCCGAGTTCTGCACCGACAATGCCGCGATGATCGCGCTGCTCGGCTGCCTGCGGCTCGCCGCCGGCGAGCAGGATGGTCTCGCGATCCGGGCGTGTGCGCGCTGGCCGATGTCGCGACTCGCACCGCCGGTCGCGGCGCCGGCGCGCATCTAGCAGGCACGCAGCGCCGACATCCGACCATTACTCGGGCCGTTTCATGGACACAATCTTCCTCAGCGGTCTCACGACCGAATGCATCATCGGCATCTGGGATTGGGAACGGCGCGTACGGCAGAAGGTCGTCGTCGACGTGGAGATGGGTGCCGACATCCGCCGCGCGGCACGGAGCGACCGGATCGGGGACACGCTCGACTACAAGCGCGTCGCCAAGCGGCTGCTGCAGTTCATCGGCGATTCGGAGTTCCAGCTCGTGGAGACGCTTGCGGAGCGCATCGCCGAGCTGGTGATCACGGAGTTCGCGGTCCCGTGGGTGCGGGTGCGGCTCAACAAGCAGGGAGCCATCCGCGGCTCGCGCGATGTAGGCATCCTGATCGAGCGCCGGACCGGGGACTACGCCGGGCGCGACGCGTGATTCTCGCAGCGCGATGCCGGGAGCAGCGCCTTGCCTGAGGTCTACGTGGCTGCCGGCAGCAACGTCGAGCCCGTTGCCCACCTGCAGCGGGCGCTCGCGATGCTGCGCGCCCGCTATCCGGGGCTGCGTCGCTCGCGCGCCTGGCGCAATCCCGCGGTGGGATTCGAAGGGGACGACTTCGTCAACCTGGTGGTGAGTTTCCCGACCGACGAGTCCCCGCAACGCGTGCTCGAGCGTCTGCACGAGGTGGAGGCCGCCTGCGGTCGCGCACGGGCCGCGCCCCGCTGGGCGCCGCGCCGCATGGACCTCGATGTGCTCCTGTACGGCGATCGCGTCAGCGATGAACCAGGGCTTACGCTGCCGCGTCCGGACCTGGTGCGTCGGGCGTACGTGTTGGGGCCGATGGCGGAACTCGCGCCGGAGCTTCGTCATCCGACGCTCGGCCTCACGATGCGTGAGCTGTGGGCGCGGTTCGACAGCGCGGCGCATCCGATGCGGGAGGTCGACCTCGACGCGGCGCCGGAGCCCAGGCCGCGATGAACGCCTCAGAGGCTGCGACCGCCGTCGACGACGATGATCTGACCCGTCACGTAAGGCGCCTCGGCGGCGAGATAGAGCGCCGCGCGCGCCACATCCTCGGGCGTGCCCATGCGCTGCAGAGCGGTCTTGCCGATGATCTCCGCCTTGATCGCTTCCGGAAGCCCCGCTTCGGGCCACAGCACGGGTCCGGGCGCGATGCCGTTGACCCGGATCTGCGGGCCGAGCTCGCGTGCGAGCGACCGCGTGAGCATTGCAAGCCCTGCCTTGGCGGCGCTGTACACGGTGTGCTCGCGCAGCGGCCGCTCGCCGTGGATGTCCACCATGTTGATGATCGACCCCTGCGTGGCACGCAGCGCCGGCGCCGCGGCCTGAGACAGGAACAGCGGCGCGCGCAGATTGGTGGCCATCAGGTCGTCCCACTGCGTGACCGTCACCTCACCGATCGGCGTCGGATAGAAGGTCGAGGCGTTGTTGACCAGGACGTCGAGCCGGCCGAAACGGCGCAGCGCCGCATCGACCAGCGCCGGCAGCGCATTCAGATCGCGCAGGTCGCAGGCGGTCGTAGTAGCCGACTCCGGCCGCGCGGCGTTCAGCTCCGCGACCAGAGCGCCGGCCGCCGCCGCGGAGCGTCGATGGTGCACGACGACCGCGGCGCCGGCCGCGTGCAGCACGCGCACGATTGCAGCGCCGAGGCGGCGCGCCGCCCCGGTGACGAGAACGCAACGTCCTTCGAGTGGCAAGCCTCCAGGCATGCGCGCAATCCCGCCCGCCGCGCCCAGCATGCGCGGCCGACCCTGACGATACCCAACGCGGCGCGGGCTGTCGCGTGTCCGGACGGCCGGGCGTGACCGGCGCGGACGGGCTGCCAGAGCCGGGTCCCGAGGAAGCGGCGGTAAGCCGCGCGCTCGAGGGCAGGATCCGCGACGAGATCGAAGCGAGCGGCGGCTGGATCGGCTTCGCGCGGTTCATGCAGCTGGCGCTGTACGAGCCCGGCTTGGGCTATTACAGCGCCGGCGCGCAGAAGCTGGGTGCCGCGGGGGACTTCATCACGGCGCCGGAGGTCGCGCCCGTGTTCAGCCGCTGCGTCGCCCGGCAGTGCGCCGAGGTGCTGGCGGGCCTGGGCGGCGGCGAGATTCTCGAGCTCGGCGCCGGGTCCGGTGCAATGGCGGCGGTCGTGCTCGACGAGCTCGCGAAACTCGACGCGTTGCCGCGTCGCTACCGGATCCTGGACGTGAGCGCCGATCTGCGCGCACGCCAGCGCGCCACGCTCGCGCAGGCCAGCGCAGGCGTGCTCGACCGTATCGACTGGCTGGACAGCCTTCCGGAGTGCTTCGTCGGCATCGTGCTTGCGAACGAGGTGCTCGATGCCATGCCCGTCGAGCGCTTCGTGATCCGCGGCGGCGAGGTCAACGCGCTCGGCGTCGCCTGGCGGCTCGGCCGGCTCCGGTGGTCGGAAGCGCGTGCGAGCAGCGAGTTGCGGGCCGCGGTGCGCGCGATCGAGCTCGACGTGGGTCCGCTCCCCGAGGGGTTCGTCTCGGAGGTCAATCTCACATTCGCACCCTGGTTCGCGGCGCTGGCACGCGCAGTCGAGCGTGGCGTCGTGCTCGCGATCGACTATGGTCTGCCGCGGCGCGAGTACTACGCGTCCGAGCGGCGCGGCGGGACGATGCTGTGCCATTACCGGCACCGCTTCCACGACGACCCGTTCATGCGGCTCGGTCTGCAGGACATCGGCGCGTGGGTGGACTTCAGCGCCGCTGCCGGCGCGGCGCGGGCCGCGGGATTCGCCGTCGACGGTTTCTCGACGCAGGCGCACTTTCTCATTGGCTGCGGCATCGACCGCTACCTGGTCGGGGTCGCGGATCTCGACCTCGTGCGGCGGCTCAACCTGTCGCGTCAGGCCATGATGCTCACTCTTCCCGGCGAAATGGGCGAAAGGTTCAAGGCGCTGGCCTTGAGCCGCGGTTACCATGCGCCGCTTTGCGGTTTCTCGGTACGCGACCTGCGCCACCGGCTGTGAGGGAGCGGGAGACGGGAACGTCTGGCGTGCTGCAACGGAGGCTTTCGGATGGGGTTGATCGAAGCGATCGTACTGGCCGTCGTACAGGGTCTCTCGGAGTTCCTGCCGATCTCGAGCTCCGGTCACCTGGTGCTGGTGCCGCACTTCTTCGGCTGGCCCGACCAGGGGCTGGCTTTCGACGTCGCCGTGCACGTCGGCACGCTGATCGCGCTGCTGGTCTATTTCCGGCGCGAGCTGCTCGCGATGACGGCTGCGTGGTTCCGCTCGCTCGCCGGGCACCACGACCGCGACAGCCGGCTCGCATGGCAGATCCTGGTCGGCACGCTGCCTGTCGGAGTCGCGGGTCTGCTGTTCGCCGACGACATCGAGCAGCATCTCCGCCAGCCGCTCTTCGTCGCGGGAACGCTCACCGTATTCGGCGTGCTGATGTATGTCGCGGACCGCCTCGGCCGCGGACGCGGCGACGAATACGGGCTCACCTGGGCGCAGGCGATGGCCATCGGAGTGGCGCAGGCGCTTGCGCTGATGCCGGGCACGTCACGCTCGGGGGTGACCATGACGGCCGGACGCGCGCTCGGCCTGTCGCGTGCCGGCGCCGCGCGCTTCTCGTTCCTGCTGGCCGTACCCGGGATCGCGGCCGCGGGCCTCTACGAGGGCGCGAAGCTCGCCGGATCCGACACGCCGGTCGACTGGACGCCGATCCTGAGCGGAATGCTGTTCGCGGCGCTCTCCGGGCTCGCCTGCATCCATTTTCTGATCCGGTTCATCGAGCGGATCGGTCTGCTGCCCTTCACCGCCTATCGACTGCTGCTCGCCGTAGTCATCGTCGCCGTCTTCACGTAGCGGATCGCCTCGATGCGCGCATCGCGCAGCCTTGCGCCGATCTCGGGACCTCGGCCTGCGGCGAGCACATCCGGCGGCAGGCGCACCACGGCAGCGGCTTCGTGGAGCGCGCGCAGCAGTGCCGCCTGCGGGTAGGGTGCGACGCGCCGCTCCGGGCCGCGGCCGCGCGCATCGGCCTCGCAGGCGATGAGCATCCGCTCGAACCGTTCGGGACGGCGGAACGCGTCCGCCTGCTCTAGCAGCTCCAGCACCGTCGACGGCTTGAGCTCCGCGGCACGGTGCACCCGCGCGTGCTCGCGCGCGACCAGCACGCCGAGCTCGCGGTGCTCGGTCGGCACGCGCAGCCGCGCGCTTAAGCGCTCGACGAGCTCCGTGCCGCGCTCTTCGTGACCGATGTGCTTGGGCCACAGCTCGCGCGGGGTCGCGCCCTTGCCGAGGTCGTGCACCAGCGCCGCGAACCGCACCATTGGATCCGGCGACAGATCGGCTGCAGCCTCGAGCGTCAGCATCGTGTGCAGGCCCGTGTCGATCTCCGGGTGCCACTGGGGCGGCTGCGGCACGCCGTACAGCGCCTCGATCTCCGGAAACACCACCGCCAGCGCGCCGCAGGCGCGCAGTACTTCGAAGAACTCACGCGGCCGGGCCTCGCCCAGTGCGCGCGCAGTCTCGCTCCACACGCGCTCCGGCGCGAGCGCGGTCATCTCGCCGGAGCCGACTATGCCTCGCATCAGCTCGAGCGTTTCGGCTGCGACGCGAAAGCCGAGCGGCGACAGCCGCGCGGCAAAGCGCGCAACCCGCAGCACACGCAGCGGATCCTCGGCAAACGCGGGCGACACGTGGCGCAGCCAGCGGCCTTCCAGGTCGCCGCGCCCGCCGTGCGGATCGACGAGCGCCCCGTCCTCGCTGCGCGCCATTGCGTTGATCGTCAGATCGCGACGCGCGAGATCCTCCTCGAGCGTTACGTCCGGCGAGAAGCGCGTCTCGAAGCCGTAATAGCCGGGGCCGGTCTTGCGTTCGGTGCGCGCGAGCGCGTACTGCTCCCCGGTGTCGGGATGCAGGAATACGGGGAAATCCTTGCCGACCGGCCGGAAGCCGCGCGCCTTCAGCGCCTCCGGTGTGGCTCCGGTGACGACGTAGTCGCGCTCCGTGACCGGACGGCCCAATAATTCGTCGCGAACCGCACCGCCGACCAGAAACACCTTCATGCGCCGCATCCTAGCAGTCCTCGCGACCAGCCTGCCGCTCGCAGGCTGCTACCTGCTGCAGGCCGCCAGCGGGCAGCTCGATGTGCTCGCGCGCAGCCGTCCGATCGTCGAAGCGACCGTGGATCCAGCCACCAGCGTCGAAACGCGCGCGCGCCTCGAGCTGGTCGGCGAAGCGCGCGAGTTCGCGGTGCGGGAGCTTGCTCTTCCCGACGGCAAGAGCTTCCGGCGCTATGCGGATCTGGGCCGGCCATTTGCGATCTGGAGCGTGGTCGCCACAGCGGAATTCTCGGTCGAGCCGCAGCGCTGGTGCTTCCCCATCGCGGGTTGCGTCGCATATCTGGGCTTCTTCGACCCGCAGGCGGCGCGCACCCGCGCCCAGAAACTCGCATCGCGCGGCAACGACGTCAGCATCGGTGGTGTGGCGACCTACTCCACGCTCGGCCATCTGCCCGATCCGGTGTTCAATGCGATGCTTGACTGGCGCGAGCCGCGACTGCTGGGCACGATCTTCCACGAGCTCGCGCACGAGCAGCTCTACGTGGCCGACGACAGCGAATTCAACGAGGCCTTTGCCAGCGTGGTCGCGGCGGCCGGCGTACGACGCTGGTACGCGGCGCGCGCGCCGTCGCCCGAGCTGCGCGAGTGGGAGCGCCAGGAAGCGCGCGAACGCGAGTTCGCTGCGTTGCTCGCGGCGGCACGGACTCGGCTCGCCGCCCTCTACTCGGCGGATTTGCCGCCCAGCGACACGCGCACGGCCAAGGAGCGCGAGTTCGGCCGACTCAAGTTCGATTACTCGCGGTTGCGCGCGCGCTGGGGCGGCTATGCCGGATACGACGCCTGGTTCGACCGGGTGCTCAACAACGCGCACCTGGCCGCGGTGACAACCTACGAGAAATGCGTTCCCGGGCTCGAACGCGAGCTCGCGGCCGCTGGCTCGCTGCAGGAGTTCTATCGCCGCGCCGCGCAGCTGGGCCGGCTCGGGCGCGGCGAGCGGCACGCGGCGGTGTGCGCAGAGCCTGGAGTGTGATCGCTCAGCGCAGCGAGCTGCCAATCATCGCCTGCAGCGACGCGGGCTCGATGCCGAGCTCCGCGAACCCGTTGCGCGCGCAGACCGAATCGACGGATGCCGAGCGGAAGTTATCGGTCGAGAACGGCCGTCCCGGTACGAAATCCATTACCGCGGCCTGCGCACGCGCGAGCGGGCGGGGCAGGGGCAGCACGACGCGGCGCAGGCGCGCCGCGTGCGCGGTCATCCGCACGATCTGCGCGAGCGTCAGCACGTCGGGGCCGCACAGGTCGAAGCTGCGTCCCGCCACGATTTCGCCATCGAGCGTGCGTGCGAACGCCTCCACGACGTCGCCGACGTAGGCGGGCGCGAAGCGTGCATCCGCGCAGGCCAGCGGGAACACGCCGGGCATGCGCTTCAGCAGCCGCGCGAAGCGGTTAAGCAGCGAGTCCCCGGGGCCGAACACCACGGACGGCCGGAAGATCACGTACTGTGGGCCCGCGGCGCAGTCACGCCGC
>JBQGDL010000116.1:0-4107 GCA_052039045.1 Steroidobacteraceae bacterium | reverse complement strand
AGGCAAGCATCAGTGCGGCCATCACGCCGAGCGCGATCGGCGAGGTCGAGGCCGCTCGCGAGCAGCTCTTCATCCACACTGCACTGTCATCCGAATCGTTCACGGAGGCTTCCTTGGAAGTGGTAATCGAAATGCGAATGGTTCGTATTATGATTACCACGACGCTCGACCGCACGCAAGCCAGACGTGCGCCGAGGGGCTAACTCATTGATCCCTTGTCGTGCGTGATCCGAATGGCAGCCGCTCGAGATCACCCGGACGGTCGACATCGCCCGCCAACATGGGGGCTTCGATGACCTCCACCTCCCCCGATCGCGCGCGCAGCAGCTCGCGTGCGCCCTGGTCGCCAGACAGGCGGCCGAGGTCCTGGAACCAGCCTCGCGGCACGACGGCCGGCACCCCGAGCGTTCCCTCATAGCCGCTGGCCACCGCTCGCTCGGGCGCCGACGACCAGCGTCCGACGAGCGCGCACAGATGCGAGGAATCCAGCGCCGGCTGGTCACAGAGCACGAACAGCGCAGCGGCGACGGCCGGATCCAGCCGCTCCAGCCCGGCCCGGACGGATGCGGAAAGCCCCGCCGCCCAACTCGTGCAGTCGACGCGCGTGAGCGCGAGGTCCGCCACGGCCGTCCACACCTCGTCGGCGTGCGCACCGACGACGATCAACGCCTGTGCGGGGCCGGTCGCGAGCGCCGCACGTGCGGCCCGCCGCACGAGCGCCTCGCCCGCCACGCGAACCAGCTGCTTCGGCCGCCCGAGGCGGCGCGATTGTCCTGCCGCCAGCAGCACGGCGGCATGCCGCATGCGCGTCATCGCCGGCCGAACACCTGCTGCAGCTCGGCCGCGATCGCAAGCGCGATCGCCTCGGGTCCCTCCCCGCCGAGCGGCAGTCCGACAGGGGCGTGCAGCCGCGGCCGCAGTGCCGCCCGCTCGTCGGGCTCGAGCCGGTCCAGCAGCTCGTCACGCCGCGCCGCCGGCCCCAGTAGACCCACGTACGGCACTTCGGTGCCGGCCAGTGCACGGAGCGCCTCGAGGTCGGCGTCTGCCACGTGCGTCATGACGAGCGCGGCATCGAACTGCTCGCCGGCAAGTCGTTGCAGTGCCTGCGCCGGCCGCAGGTGCAGCGCGCGATCCGGGTGGCCAACGCGCCCGGCTGTGAGCAGGCCCTCGCGGTGATCGGTGATGCAGCAATACCAGCCGAGCGTCGCGCCGATCGAGAGCAGCGGCGCGGCTTCGGGACCTGCGCCGAACAGAACCACCTGCGGCGACGGACGCAGAGTGACATCGCCGTCCTCGAGCAACCCCGGCGCCAGCACGGGCAACACCAATCGGATGGGACGGCGCTCGAGTCCGGCACGCACGATCGCGTCGACGTGCTCGCGACTCCCCGCGGCATCGGCGGGCAACGCCAGCACGTGCATGCGCCCGCGGCATCCCGAGCCGGAGCCGAAGAGCCAATCGTCGTCGCGTTGCGTATCGAAGACCGTAACCCGTGGCGCACCGGTGCGCATCGCCTCGCGCGCCAAAATCTCGACCCCCGCCTCGAGGCAACCCCCCGAAATCACGCCGATATGCGTGCCCGCACCGTCGACGAGCGCCAGCGCGCCGGGCTTGCGATACGTGGAGCCCTCGGCACGCACCACCAGTACCAGCGCGAACGGCCTGCCCAGCGCGCGCAGCGCCCGCGCGGTCTCGATCACCGCGCGGTGACCACCGGTGCGGCTCGGGGCCGCAGACTGCTGCTCGAACATGCGTCGAGGCACTCGCGCGCTAATCGCGGCCCGCGGTCTGGTCGAGCGGCGGCGTGAGCCTCGGGTCGATGATGGTGGCGACGCCGTCCACCAGTGCCTCGGTATCGGTCTCCGCCAGGTTCGCAAACAGGATTATGGTCAGATCGGCGCCGAGATAGCGCGCGATATACGACTTGAATCCCTGCCACGATCCGCCGTGCGCGTACCGCGGTGCGCCCGCGACCGTACCGACCGACCAGCCGAAACCATACGGATGGGTCTCGCCGCCGGCGAGGCGCACCGGCGTGTACACCTGTGTCCAGCTCTCGGGCTTGAGGATGGCACCGGCGCGCAGGCCGCGGTCCCAGGCCACCATGTCCTGCACGGTGAGATAGAGCGCACCGTCGGCGGTCGTGTTGAGCGAGGGCGCGACCCACTCCTGGTTGCGCAGCTGTCCGTCCACGAGCTCGTACCCGGCCGCCCGGTTCGGCACGATCTCGGCCTCGCTGATCACTCTCGCGGTCGACATGCCGAGCGGACGGAAGATACGCTCGGCGAGCAGATCGCCATAGAACTGTCCCGATACCTTGTGAATGACGACGCCGAGCAGCAGGTAGCCGGTGTTGCTGTATTTCCATTGCGCGCCCGGCGGGAACTCGAGCGTCAGTCCGTACGCCATTCTCGCCAGCTCGTCCTCGGTTGCATCGCGCCGGTAGTCGAAGGTGTCGACCGCATAATCCGGGATGCCGGAGGTATGGGTCAGCAGGTGCCGAATCCGGATCGGCTGCCACGTGGCGGGCGCGTCCGGCAGGTACCTGGTGATCGAATCCTCCAGTGCGATCCGCCCCTCCTCCACGAGCAGCATGACCGCGGCGGCGGTGAACTGCTTGCCCACCGACCCGGACTGAAAGATGGTCTCCGGGGTCACCGGCACGTGGTGCTCGACGTTCGACTCGCCGTAGCCGCGCGCGACGACGGCGCCATCCTTAACGATGGCGAGCGCCACGCCGGGCACCTTCTGCGCCTGCATTTGCGCCGCGACGAAGGCATCGACGCGCGTTTGCCACGGCGGAGCGGACTGCACCTCTGCGCCGGCCGCAGCCGCGGCCTGCAGACCGATCATCATCAACACGGGGAATGCGGGCATTCGAACCTCACTGTCGGCGAAGCATCGCGAACCGCGGGACCGTCACTGGAAATCACGGGGAATCGTATCGGTCCAGGCCTTCTCGCGCAGCAACTTGCCGTTCTCGCTCAATCGCCGCCGGTAAGAGTAGTGGAAGTTGTCGGGGTCGCTGCTGAAGGAGAGCTCCGCTTCCCAGAGCAGCGTCCGCCCCGGAAGCTCCACTTCCATGCGGTGTGAGCCCTGCATCGAGGCCCTCGCCGGGTCGCCGTCCTTGACCATGTGGCGGATCGTCTCACGGTAGCGCTCGGTGCCCCAGGGGTAGCGCTGGCCGCCAGTGTTGGTCGCGGTCGCCGTCGCCTCGCCCGTCTGAGGATTGCGATCGACGGAGGAGATCTCGCCGTAGCCCGAGCTCGTGCCCGCGTCGAGCGTCTCGAAGCCCGCGAGCTGCGGGCTTTCGGCGGGTGGCTGAAAGTCCGGCACCGGTCGCGGCTCGTAGGGCACTACGGGCAGCACGAGGCGCGATGCACGCGGCCCGAGCTGCAGCGTCGTCGTCATCGGATCGGGCGTTGGCCAGAGCATCGGCCACTGCGCATTGTTGATCGAAACCCGGATGCGGTGCCCGCGCGGGAACACCCAGGACGTAAAGTGCATCTCGATCTCGAGCGGGAACACCTCGTCCGGCACCAGCGCCGACGGCTCGCGCGCGGAACGCCGGTGCGTGCCGTTGAAGCCTGCGCCTGCAACCTGCGTCACCGTGCCGTCCGGCGCGACGTCCGAGATGCGCGCGAACCAGTTCGCGTGCGGCGCGTCCGCGGACACGGTGAGCAGTGCCCTCGGCAGCCCGAGGATCTCGAGCTCGGCCTCGAGCGGCGCGCTGTCATAGACCAGACTGTAGGCGTCCGTGGGTCGTTGATCGTGGGCCACGTCGCCCCACCACATCACCGGCCCGCCCGCCTCCACGCCCACGGAGGGGACGTAGCGCAGCCGATGCGTCGCGGGCGCGGGCTCCCGGGATGCGAGCGTGTGATCCGGCTGCAGATGCAGCACCTGATCCCGGATCCGTGCGATCGGCCAGCCGTCCTCGTAGCGCCAGGCGCCCGGCGCGTGTTCGAGGTACGGCCCGGGTGCGTGCCAGTTGCGCACGTACACTGCGAAGCGCGGTTCATCCATGATTCCGGTGTCGATACCTTTGAGCCATTTGTCGAACCACCGCACCGCCTCGCGCCGCCACTCGATGCCGGGCTGGGGATA
>JBQGDL010000115.1:0-2779 GCA_052039045.1 Steroidobacteraceae bacterium | reverse complement strand
GGAATGTTCAGCGCCAGCGCAAGCCCCCTGACCAGCGGCTTGTCGTAGCACACGGCAAGGCATGACGGCGGTGCACCGGTATAAGCCAGGCCCCGCATCTCGAGCAGCGCCGGAATGTGCAGCTCCATGTCCGGCCGGTTGTGGAAACCTTCATCGCACAGATTGAACACGAGGCGCGGGCGTTCGTATGCGAGTCGCTGGATCAGCTCGTCATGATCGTCGACGTAATAGAACGCATACGGCTCGATGGCGGCGAGCGCAGACTGCAGCCGCACGACCGTATCGAGGTCCTCCGCATTGAACCGGCCGTTGCGCTTGACGCCGTCCGGCCGGCGCGGGTCGCCCAGCAGCACCATGACGGCGGATCTTTGCCTGGAGATCCGGGCGGGAGACGCCGGCGACACCGCCGCGGTCAACAGCACGCGATTTGCCATCAGTCCGGGATCGCGATGTTGCTCGCTCGCGACTCTCAGATTCGAATGAAACTCGATGCGGTCGAAGCCGGCCTCGCCAAGCAGCGCACAGATGCGATCCCGGGAGTAGAGCCGCTCGGCGTAAAGCTGGTCGGCGACGATCCCGGTCGTGTTGTGCACGATGAGCTCGCGGGTGATGACGCGATCGCCGTCCGGGCTCAATTCGCGCTCCCGGCAGACCAGATGCTGATCGTCGATCCATTCCCAGCGCCGCCGATCGAGGTGAGCGCGGAACCAGCCTCCGTCCACGATATCGAGCGTCATCGTCCCGCCCGGGACGAGCGCGCGCCGCACCGCTTCGAGCAGGCCGCGGTCGTCCGCGATATCGTCGAAATAGCCGAACGAGTTGCCCATGAGATAGATGCGGTCGAACCGCCCGCATTCGGGCAGGCTTTCCCGCGCATCGCCCTCGCGAAACGCGACCGGCAGCGCCGAAGCAGCCGCCCTCTGCCGGGCGAGCTGCACGAGAAAGCTCGAGTGGTCGAGACCGGTGACGTGGTCGAACCCGCGGCGGGCAAGCTCGAGCGCGTGGCGCCCCTGGCCGCAGCACAAATCCAGGATGCGGTGGCGATGCGAAAGCGCCGCCGCCGCGACCAGCACATCGACCTCCTGGGCGGTGACCCGGTCGTTCTCGACGACGTCGCCGTCGGTGCGCAGATAGAGCGCGCCGAACAGCGTACGCCACCACTCGGCCGGGACGTGGCTTGCGAGATCGCGGAGCGGACCGGCGGCGCGGTGGTTCCGTTCAAGCATCGCGGCTGCGCGTCAGGACGCCGGCGAGGGAGGCGGCTCGATTTCAGGTCCGTCGATACTGCATTGGCGCTGCGGCGTACGCAAGCGTAGCATCGAGGCGCGGCCGCAGGATACGCGGCCGTTGCCGAACGGTGCGGACGCAGCATGGAATCTCCAACCCGATCCGACACCGCGGAGAAGGACGCGCCGCTGCGGTATGACATCCGGCTGCTCGGACGCATCCTCGGCGACACGATCCGGCTGCATGAAGGCGAGCATGTCTTCGATGTCATCGAGGCCATCCGCCAGATCGCGGTCCGCTTCCACCGCAACGCCGAGGAGGCGGCACGGCAGGAATTGCAGCGCACGATCCGCGACCAGCCGACCGACCGGACGGTGCAGATCATTCGCGCCTTCGGCTACTTCTCGCACCTCGCCAATCTGGCCGAGGACCAGCACCACATCCGGCGGGTTCGCGCGCATGCCATGGCCAAGTCGCCGCCGCGGGAGGCGACGATGGCGCACGCGCTCGCGCGGGCGAAGTACGCCGGGGTGGAGCGCGAGCGGCTAGCGGACTTCTTCGCGTCGGCCGAGTGCACCGCCGTGCTGACCGCGCACCCGACCGAGGTGCGGCGTCGCAGCTCGATCGATCGGGAAATGGAGATCGCGCAACTGCTGGACGAGCGCGACCGGCGCGAGCTCACGCCGGAAGAGCTCGACGAGAACCGCAAGGGGCTGCGCCGGGCAATCCTCACCCTGTGGCAGACCAGCATCCTGCGCGGGACGCGGTTGGGGGTCATCGACGAGGTCGCGAACGGGCTTGCCTATTACGATCACACCTTCCTGCGGGAGCTTCCCCGCTTCTACGCCGATCTTGAGGATCAACTCGGCGCCTGTGCGAGCTCGGCTGGAATTGCGGTCAAGGCGTTCCTTCGGATCGGAAGTTGGATCGGCGGCGACCGCGACGGCAATCCGTTCGTGACCGCGGAGGTTCTGCGCGCGACGTCGCGGCTGCAGAGCGAGCGGGCGATCGCATTCTACCTCGCCGAGCTGCACGAGCTGGGTGGGGAATTGTCCCTCGACGGCCGCCTGGTCGGGGTGTCGGATGCGCTGCGCGCCTTGGCGGAGCACTCGCCCGATCGCTCCGCGCAGCGCCGCGACGAGCCCTATCGCCGCGCCATGACCGGCATCTATGCGCGGCTCGCGGCCACGGCCTGGACACTGGGCGAGTTCGAGGCACCGCGGCATGCGGTGGCGCAGGCCCCGCCCTATGCGAGCGCGGCCGAGCTGCTGGCGGACCTCGACGCGATCCACGACTCGCTGACGGCCAACGGGTCCGCCGAGCTGGCGCAAGGACGGCTGCGCAGGCTGCGCCGCGCCGTGGACGTGTTCGGGTTCCATCTCGCACCGCTCGACCTGCGCCAGAATGCGGACGTGCACGAGCGCGTCGTGCACGAGCTTCTCGAAACTTCCGGAGCATGCCCGCGCTACCTCGAGCTCGACGAGGAGGCGCGCCTGACGGTCCTTCGGGCCGAGGTGCGCAGCCCACGCCCGCTCGGCTCGCCGCATCTGTC
>JBQGDL010000114.1:0-13775 GCA_052039045.1 Steroidobacteraceae bacterium | reverse complement strand
CCCGAGCGCCGCCCGCAGCCGCTCGCGATCGTGCGTGCGCTCCGCGCGCACGTGGCTGCGGGTCTCCGCGTCGGGATACAGGTGCAGGCGCTCGCGCAAGTCCAGATCGCTGCCCGTCGAATAGCCGCGTAACGTCGGCAGATCGTGGGTCGAAGCCGCCGCGATCGCACGGCGCGCGTAATGATGAGGTGCCCGAAAGCGGCCGTCGGCCTCCTTCTCGAACAGCAGCACCTTGTACTGATACACGGCGGACTGCGCCATCGCGCGGCGCACCTCGTCGGGTACGGTGCCGAGGTCCTCGCCGATCACCAGACAGCGGTGACGCTCGCTCTCGAGCGCGAGCAGCGCCATCAGGTCTTCGAGAGGATAGTGCACGTATGCGCCGTCAACCGCGTTTGAACCGGCCGGAACCCACCATTGGCGGAACAGCGACATGACGTGATCGACGCGCAGCGCGCCGTAATGACGCATGTTCGCCTCGACGAGGTCGCGGAACGGCCGATAACGCGCGGCGATCAGGGCGTGCGGGTCCTGTGGCGGGATGCCCCAGTCCTGACCCTTCAGCGCGAGCGGGTCGGGCGGCGCACCGACCGCGGCCCCGGTGCAGTAGATCCGCGGATTCGCCCAGGTCTCGGCGCCAGCGACGTTCGCGCCGACGGCGTAGTCGCCGTACAGCCCGATCGCCATGCCGAGCTCGCGCGCCCGGGCCTGTACCGAGGCAAGCTGCTCTTCGGCCACCCACTGCAGCCACTCGTTGAACTCGATCTCGAGCGGATGTGCCGCCTCGAAAGCGACGACTTCCGCGCCCTCGGGATCGCGCAAGCCTTCCGGCCACGCCGGCCAGCCCCAGCGCGCGGAATCCTGTGCGCGCATCCGCCGGTCGATCGCCTCGTACAGCGCGAAGCGCCGCAGCGGCTCGCCACCCGCCCGGCGATACTCGCGAAACGCCCGTGCCCGCGGCGTGCCCGCGGCGAGATGCCGCTCGCGGAAGTGATCATAGAGCCGCTCGAGGGCGGCCAGCTTGATCCGCGACACGCCCGTGTAATCGACCAGCGGCGCATCGCGGAGGCTCTCGAGGCGGCCGCGCGCCTCGGCGGTATCCATTTCACGACGCAGCGTCTCGCACTCGGCGTACTCGGGCACGTCGGGCACCGCGATGTAGAGCGTGTTGAGGAACTGACGCGACGACGGGCTGTACGGGCTTGCATGCGCAGGGTTCGCGGCAAAGAGCGCGTGCAGCGGATTGACGCCGACGAAATCCGCGCCGCAACGCGCCGCGTGCACGACGAGCTCGCGCAGATCCGCGAAATCGCCGACCCCCCAGTTGCGCCCCGAGCGCAGCGCGTAGAGCTGCGCCGCGAGCCCCCACACCCGGGCGCCCGACCGCAGCGCGGCCGGCTCGAAACAGCGCTCGGGCGCCACGATCAGCACGCACTGTGCCTGCGGCCGGTCCCCGATCGAGACGCGCAGCTCGTGATAGCCGCAAGGCAGGGCGTGCGGCAGGGTCAGCAGCCGACGCGACATCGGGCGGCCGCCGATCTCGCCGCGCTCCCCTTCCGGAAGCGAGTCGGCCCGCGCCGTCCCTTCGACCACGCCCCCGTCCTCGAGCCGCAGCACCCAGGCGACGTCGCCGGGCGGCGGCGGCGCCGGCAGAGCGATCGCCATACTCATGCGCCCGGGCCGCAGCACCGTAACCGGCGGCAGCAGCGCACGCCAGCGCTCCGACTCGAGCCGCTCGGCGGCGAGCTCGAGCGCCCCGCGGTCGTGCGGGTCGCAACCCATTGCCGCGAGCAGTGCGACGCGCGTCGCGGCGCTGAAGCGCCTCAGCTCGCCGCGATGATCGAAGTACGCCTCGCCGATGCCGCGCAGCGCGGCGACCCGCCGGCGCAGCGACTCGAGCCTTTCCTCGTCCGTCTGCGGCAGCGACGCCATCACTCCACCTGCGATTCGAGCAGCACCGTGCTGCGCGGCTCGACCGGGAGCGCCTGCAGGTTGCGCAGCATGCGCGTCCCCGGTCCCGGGTGGCGCAGCGCCGTGTCGAACAGCACGCACCACGACGCGCCCGCCGGCGGCGGCGGCAGCGCGAACTGCACACCCGCGTCGTCGGCGTTGAAGATCGCGAGCAGATCGCCATAGGCGGCGCGGCCGGAGGCAGCAGCGCTTATCAGCACGCCGAGGCAGCGCGCGTTCGAGTCGTTCCAGTCCGCCTCCGTCAGCTCGCGTCCCGCGGGGTGCAACCAGCTCACGTCTTTGGGCGCGGCGCCACGCTTTGCGCCCTTGAGGAACGTGTCCCGCCGCAGGGCCGGCCTCGAGCGGCGGAAGCGGATCAAGTGCCGGGCAAAATCGACCAGATCGTAGTTCTCCTCGGCGAGGTCCCAGTCGATCCAGGACAGCTCGTTGTCCTGACAGTAGGTGTTGTTGTTGCCGCGCTGGGTGCGCGCCATCTCATCGCCGGCAAGCAGCATCGGCACCCCCTGTGCGAGCAGCACCGTGGCCAGGAGGTTGCGCATCTGACGCCGGCGCAGCGCGCCGATTGCGGGGTCGTCGCTGGAGCCCTCGACGCCGTGGTTCCAGCTCAGGTTGTGGGCATGACCGTCGAGGCCGTTCTCGAGGTTCGCTTCGTTGTGGCGGTCGTTGTAGGACACGAGGTCGGCGAGTGTGAACCCGTCGTGTGACGCGACATAGTTGACCGAAGCGGTGGGCTTGCGGGCGTGGTGCCGGAACAGGTCGCTCGAGCCCGCGAAGCGCTCGGCGAACGTGCCGAGCAGCGGCCGGTCGCCGCGCCAGAAGGCACGCGTCGTGTCGCGGAACCGGTCGTTCCACTCCGACCACCCGGCGGGGAAGTGCCCGAGCTGGTAGCCGCCGGGACCGACGTCCCAGGGCTCGGCGATCAGCTTGGTGTACGCCAGCACCGGATCGGAGCGCAGCGCCGCAAAGAGCGACGCGTGGCTGCTGTAGCCGCTGCTGTCGCGCCCGAGGACCGGTGCGAGGTCGAAGCGGAAGCCGTCCACGCCCATGTCGCTCACCCAGTAGCGCAGACACTCGATCACCAGCGAGCGCACAGCCGGATGATCGAAGCTGACGGTGTTGCCGGTGCCGGAGAAGTTCTCGTACAGCGAGCGGTCGCGCGGCGGGAGGCGGTAGTAGTTGGCGTTGTCGAAGCCGCGCAGCGAGAGCGTCGGCCCGCGCTGATCGCCCTCGGCCGTGTGATTGAACACGACATCGAGGATCACCTCGAGACCCGCCGCGTGCAGCGCGCGCACCATAGCCTTGAACTCCACGACCGGATCGGCGAGCGCGTAGCGCGCGTCGGGCGCGAACCAGGCGAGCGGGTTGTAGCCCCAGTAGTTCGTCAGTCCGCGCTCGATGAGCAGCTGCTCGCTCACCCAGGCGTGGCAGGGCATCAGCTCGACGGAGGTCACGCCCAGACGGCTGAGGTGGTCGAGCACCGCCGGATGAGCGAGCCCGAGATACTTTCCGCGGTGTTGTGCCGGGATGCGCGGATGGCGCTGAGTGTAGCCCTTGACGTGCAGTTCGTAGACGATCGTGTCGCGCCACGGCACGTGCGGGCGGCGCGTACCGCCCCAGTCGAACGCCGGGTCGACCACGCGGCACTTCGGCAGGTAGGGTGCGCTGTCCGCGTCGTCGGGAGTGCGTTCGTCGCCCGGCGACCCGCCATGCAGCGCGGCATGCCAGGTGAATCCGCCCGAGAGGGCGAGCGCCGCCGGATCCACCAGGAGCTTGGCGGGGTTGCAGCGCTGGCCGACCTCGGGTCGATACGGTCCGTGCACGCGGTAGCCGTAAAGCAGGCCGGGGCCGCCGAACTCGGCCGAGAGGAAGCCATGCCAGATGTCACCGGTGCGCGAGGGCAGCGCGAGGCGCGCACGTTCGTGCCCCTCGGAGGCGTACAGGCACAGCTCGACTTTGTCCGCGACGGCGGAGAATACTGCGAAATTGATGCCGGCGCCGGTCCAGTGGGCGCCGAGCGGCTGCGGCGCTCCGGCCTCCAGCGCCGCAGGCAAGCCGCTCACGCCACCGCCCTCAGAAAGACCGCCGCGAGCGGCGGCAAGTCGAGCCGCAGGCTGTGCGCAAAGCCTTGCCAGTGTTCGTCCACGGCGGTCTGCCGCTCGACCGGGGCGTAATCCGAGCCCCCGAAGCGCCCCGCGTCGGTGTCGAGGATCTTGCGGTAGACGCCCGGCCGCTCGACGCCTATGCGGTAGCCGCCGCGCGGTACCGGCGTCGCGTTGAAGACGCACACCAGAGGCGCCGCCGCGGGCGCCGCCGGGTCGCGGCGCAGGAAGGCGAACACGCTCTGCTCGGCGTTGTCGTGATCGATCCAGCGGAAGCCCTCCGCATCCGGGTCGCCGGCGTGCAGCGCGGGCTCGGCCGCGTAGAGCAGGTTCAGCTCGCGGTTCAGCACAACGAGCTCGCGGTGACCGTCCGCGTCGCGCTCGTACCAGTCGAGAGACTGATCGTGGTTCCACTCCCGCGACTGACCGAACTCCTGGCCCATGAAGAGCAGTTTCTTCCCCGGGTGCGCGGTCATGTAGGCGCGCAGCCAGCGGTAGTTGGCGCGCCGCTGCCAGCCGTCGCCGGGCATCTTGCCGAGCAGCGAGCGCTTACCGTGGACGACCTCATCGTGCGAGAGCGGCAGGAGGAATCTCTCCGACCAGGCGTACATGAACGAGAAGGTGATGAGCTGGTGATGAAAGCGCCGATGGATCGGATCGAGCGAGGCGTAGCGCAGCGTGTCGTGCATCCAGCCCATGTTCCACTTGAAGTGGAAGCCGAGCCCGTCCTGATGCACGGGCTGTGTCACGCCGGGAAACGCTGTCGATTCCTCAGCGATGGTGAGCGCGCCCGGATGGTAGTGGCCGACCGCAACGTTGAGCTGTCGCAGGAAGTCGATGGCCTCGAGATTCTCGCGGCCCCCGTAGCGGTTCGGCAGCCACTCGCCGGGCTGGCGGCTGTAGTCGAGGTACAGCATCGAAGCGACGGCATCGACCCGCAGTCCATCGACGTGATACTCGCTGAGCCAGTAGAGGGCGTTCGCGACCAGGAAATTGCGTACCTCGTGGCGGCCGTAATTGAAGATCTTCGTGCCCCAGTCGGCGTGCTCGCCAAGCCGCGGGTCGGCGTGCTCGTACAGCGCGGTGCCGTCGAAGGCGGCAAGACCGTGCTCGTCGCCCGGGAAATGGCCCGGTACCCAGTCGATGATCACACCGAGGCCCGCGCCATGACAGCGGTCGACGAAGTGCATGAAGTCCAGGGTCGTGCCGTGACGCGCGGTGGGCGCGTAGTAACCCACCACCTGGTAGCCCCACGAGCCGTCGTAGGGATACTCGGCTACGCCCATCAGCTCGATGTGCGTGAAGCCGAGATCGCGTACGTACGGGATGAGCTCGGAGGCGAGCTCCCGCCAGTTCGGGAACGGCGGCCAACGGCCGTCGCGCCGCCGCCAGGAGGCCGGGTGCACCTCGTAGACATTCACCGGCCGGCGCGACCAATCGGCGCGCGCGCGCGCGGCCATCCACTCGCCATCCTGCCACTCGTAACCGTCGAGAGCAGCGACGATCGAGCAGTTCTCCGGACGCAGCTGCATCGCAAATCCGTAGGGATCCGCCTTCAGCAGCGTCCGCCCGCCGCGCGTGCGTAGTTCGTATTTGTACGCCGCACCCGGGCCCACGCCCGGGACGAACAGCTCCCAGATGCCCGAGCCGCCGCGCGCCTGCATCGCATGCTTGCGCCCGTCCCAGAGATTGAACGAGCCGACGACGCTCACGCGCTCCGCGTTCGGCGCCCACACGGCGAAGCGCGTTCCGGCCACGCCGTCCATCTCCTGCGGGTGCGCGCCGAGCTTGCGGTAGACGTGGTGATGATTGCCCTCGCCGAACAGATACAGATCGAACTCGGTGAGCTGCGGCGCGAAGTAGTACGGGTCGTGCTTCTCCAGAACGGCACCGTTGCGATAGCGGATCCGCAGGCGGTAGGGCTGCAGCGGCCGCCGCCGCGGCACTTCGCCCTCGAACAGGCCGGCCTCGTGGATGCAACGCAGCCCGGTGGCGGTCGGACTACCGTCAGGCCACTCGACGACGACTTCGGCCGCGTCGGGTTCGAGGACGCGCACGATCGCCCGCGGCTCGGAGTTGCCGCGATGTACCTCGTGATAGCCGAGCACCGAGCGCGGCTCGGGATGACGCGCCTCGATGAGCGCGCCGATTTCCGCAGTCGTCAGCCTGAGTTTGCCCGGCACCGCCGCAGTCTAGCCGGACACGAACTTCGTCGTGGCGCCCGGGCACCGACGCGCTGGGCGCCTCACCACAGCCCGAGCAGCCGCCACCAGGCGACACCGACCGTCATCCAGATGGCGAGCGTAGCGACCGACGCGACGAGTCCGACGCGCCACCAAAGAGCCTGCGTCACGTAGCCTGCCCCAAAATAAATCGGCCCCGGCGTCGTACCGTAATGCGTGAGGCTCGCCATCAGGTTCGACGTGTACGCGAGCGCCAGGGCTGCGAGTCCGGCCGGCACGCCAGCCGCGAGCATCACGGCGAGGAACGGAATGTACATCGCGGTCGCGTGCGCCGTGATACTCGCGAAGCCGTAGTGCGCATAGACGTAGACGAGCACCAGCGCGAGCAGGGCCCACCACCACGGCCAGCCCTCGATCAGTGCGGCGATCGCACCGGCGAACTGCGCGGGCAGACCCGTCGTGGCGAGCGCACCGGCCAGCTGCACGAGGCCGCCGTACCAGATGAACACGTCCCAGGCGGCGCGCTCGGACTTCACGTCCTCCCAGTCGATGACGTCCGTGACCAGCAAGACGCCGATGCCGATCAGCGCCACCGCTGCGTAGTGGATCCCGTGCAGCGCGGTGGTCATCCACAATGCCGCCACGAGGGCGAACACCAGAAGCATCCGCTGCTCGGCTCCGGACATCGCTCCCATCCGATCCAGCTCCGCCTGCGCGATCTCGGCCGCGCGCGGCGTGTGAGTGACCTCCGGTGGCGACAGCCGGTAGACCAGCAGACCGACCACCAGCAGGCTCATCAGCCCCGGGACGACACCACCGGCGAACCACTGCGCGTAGCCGATCTCCACTCCCGCGGTCTTCAGCGCAAAGGAGGCGATCAGGGCGTTCGCCGCCTGGCCGGTCAGGAAGATCGCGCAGTTCACTACGCAGCACTGGTCGAGGAAGATCATCAGAAACGCGCCGAGGCGGCCGGCGGTCGGGCCGGGCTGCGAGTCGTAGGCAGCGGCAAGGCTCTTCGCGATGGGAAAAATGATGCCGCCCGAGCGCGCCGCGTTCGACGGAATGAAGCTCGAGAGCACGAACTCGGTGAGCGTCAGCGCGAACCCGAGACCGAGCGACCGCCTGCCGAGGGCGCGGATGAAGAGAAAGGCGATGCGACGACCCAGCCCCGTCTTGATCATGCCGCGGGACATGAAGAACGCGGCGAGCACGAGCCAGACGATCGGGTCGCCATAACCGGCCAGCGCCGTCGCAATCGGCTGCACTCCGAGCAACACGCTGGCGCCGACACCCAGCAGCACCATCGCGCCGCCCGGCAGCGGTTGCAGCGTGAGCCCGGCGACGGTGGCAGCGAAGATCGCGAGCAGATTCCAGGAGCCGGCGGAGACGCCATCGGGCCGGGGAATCGCGGCGATGACGGCCGCGACGCCGATCACGGCGGCCCAGCGCCAGAGCCGGGCCGGCGTACGCCGGTCCGGCGGCGTGGGCGGCTTCGCAGGCGCCGTCTCCCCGGTCGGCCGGGTCATGGGTCGCCGGCGCGGCGCAATCCGTCGCGCGGCGGCCCGACCTCCGCCAGGTACATCGTCCGTGACAGAGCCCTCCGTTGCGCCAGCTCGACCACGGTCTCGAGATAGGCCTGCTGTTGCGCGACATGCGCAGCGCCGAGCGAGCGGATGAGCGCCCCCCGATGCGCCCGCAGGGCCGCCAGCCGGCCGCCGGCCTGGCTTATCACGCTCACGGTGCGATCCTCGGTCTCGAGCAGGCGCAGACCAGCCGACTCGAGCGCCGTCTCGTTCCAGCCGTGAGCCACTAACCGCGTGTAGCCGTGGACGCTGCGCAGTCGCACCTCGTCGCTCGAGATCGATCCCGTCAGGACGCAGGGATCGGTGAACAGAACTCTGGCGCGCGGCGACAACACTCGTGCGACCTCGCGGAAGAACTCCGCCCGGTCGCGAATATGACACACGACGTCGAGCGACACGGCGGCATCGAACGAGTCGGGCCCGAACGGCAGCGGGCCATTGAGATCGCACCGGTACACCGTCAGCAGGCTCGCGACACCGAGCGAAGCCGCGCGCGCGCGGCCGATCCGCAGTGCCGTCGAGCTGAGCTCGAGACCCGTTCCCGCACAGCCAATGCTCGCGAGAACGAACGTCAGCGGCCCGCAGGGTCCAGAGCCGAGATCGACCAGCCGGCTCGCAGCAGACAGACCCAGACGGCCGACGTCCGCACGCAGCTCATCCGCCGTCACCCAGGAGTGCTGCCCGATGTCCTCTCCGTAGGCTTCGCTGCGCAGCCGGCGGAACAAAGGCGAATCGAACTCGCGGTACGAGTCTTCATAGCCTTCCGCGCGTGCGTCGTCGGGATCCATGCGCACCGTCTCAGCAACGCATCGAGCGACCCGCGACCGCAACCGGAGGTCGTTCAGAGCACCGGCCTGATCCGCCAGATGCGCTGCGCGTACTCGCGAATGCTCCGGTCGCTCGAGAACATGCCCATATTGAGCGTGTTGGTCACTGCCTTGCGCGCCCAGGCGTCGGGATCGCGGTACAGCGCGTCGACTGCGTCCTGGGCCGCTGCATAGGCAGGGAAGTCCGCCAGTACGAAGAAGGTCTCGCCTTCGGACAGCAGACGCTCCACGATCGGCCGGCCGGCGGTCAGGTTGCCCGGCGAGAAGAACCCGGAGTCGATCAGGTCGATGGTCCTGGCGAGCTCGGGCTGTTTCGCCACGATCTCGCTGGGCGAATAGCCCTGGCGGCGCCGCGCCGCGACCTCTTCCGCGGTCAAGCCGAAAATGAAGATGTTGTCCGATCCGACCGCCTCGCGGATCTCGATGTTGGCGCCGTCGAGCGTGCCGATCGTGAGCGCGCCGTTCAGGGCGAGTTTCATGTTGCCGGTGCCCGAGGCCTCCATCCCCGCCGTCGAGATCTGCTGCGAGAGATCGGCGGCCGGCATGATGCGCTGCGCGAGCGAGACGTCGTAGTCCGGCAGGAACACCACACGCAGCTTGCCGCCGATGGCTCGGTCGTCGTTGACGACGCGGGCGACGTTGTTGATCAGCCGGATGATCGACTTGGCGAGGTAGTAACCCGGCGCCGCCTTGCCCGCGAAGAGCACCGTGCGCGGCACCAGGTCGAGCTGCGGGTTCTCGCGCAGACGGTTGTAGCGCGTGATGACGTACAGGAGATTCAGCAGCTGGCGCTTGTATTCGTGAATGCGCTTCACCTGCACGTCGAACATCGACTGTACGTCCACGTCGACCCCGACGCGGCGCAGCATCACCTCGGCGAGCTGCTCCTTGTTCTCCCGCTTGATGGCGCGGAAGCGCTCGCGGAACGCACCGTCATCGACCGCGTCGCGCAGCCGCTCGAGCTCTTCGAGATCGTTTTCCCAGGCAGGTCCGCCCAGCCGCTCAGTGAGCAGCGCCGAGAGCCCCGGGTTCGACTGCTTGAGCCAGCGCCGCACGGCGATGCCGTTGGTTACGTTGGTGAAGCGATCCGGATAGAGCTCGGCGAAGTCGCGGAAAATCGTCTGCTTCATCAGCTCCGAGTGCAGCTTCGCCACCCCATTGACGGTGTGGCTGCCAACGACTGCGAGATTGGCCATGCGCACCAGCCGCCCGTGGTCCTCCTGGATCAGCGACATGCGGCTGCGGCGCTCGTGGTCGTGCGGATAGCGCGTCGACAGCTCGTCGAGCAGCGCCCGGTTGATGAGGTAGATGATCTGCAGGTGCCGCGGCAGGAGCCGCTCGAAGGACGCGACCGGCCAGGTCTCGAGTGCCTCGGGCAACAAAGTGTGGTTCGTGTACGAGAACACGCGCCGCGTGATCGACCAGGCGCTCTTCCACTCGAGCTCGTGTTCGTCGACCAGCAGCCGCATCAGCTCGGCGATGGCGAGCGCCGGATGCGTATCGTTGAGCTGGATTGCCACGGCATCGGATAGCGCCTCGAACGGCCGGCCGTCCGCCAGGTGCAGTGCGAGAATGTCCTGCAGGCTGGCGCTGACGAAGAAGTACTGCTGCTTGAGGCGCAGCTCCTTGCCCTGCGGCGTCGTGTCGTCGGGATAGAGGATGCGCGAGACGTTCTTGGCGTCGACCTGGGCTGCGGCGGCTTCGCCGTGACGGCCGGCGTTGAACGCTTCGACGTCGAAGGGGGCGATCGCGCGGCCCGACCACAGACGCAGGTGGTTCACCGTCAGGCTGCGGTTGCCGGGGATCAGCTGATCGAAGGCGACTGCCCAGATGTTGTGGGTCTCCGCCCAACGCGTGCGCTGCACGCCCTGCGCATCCTGCGTCGTCACACAACGTCCGCCGAAGCGGATCACATAACTCGCGTCGTCGCGAGGAATCTCCCAGGGATTGAAGTGACGTAGCCAGCTGCTCGCGATCTCGCGCTGGCGACCGTCCTCGTCGATCGCCTGGGTGAAGATGCCGTAGTCGTAGCGGATCCCGTAGCCGACCGCCGGGAACTGCAGCGTCGCGAGCGAATCGAGGTAGCAGGCTGCGAGCCGCCCGAGACCGCCGTTGCCCAGACCCGGGTCGATCTCCTCCTCGGCAATCCGGTCGAGGTCGTGCCCGAGCTCCGCGAGCGCCGCCCGCCCCTCCGCGACGAGGTCGCCGTCGAGGCTGGCGAGGCCGTTGATCAGCGAGCGTCCGAGCAGGAACTCGACCGACAGGTAGCAGACGCGCTTGACCCCGGCTTCGGAGACGCGGCGCTGCGTGGCGAGCCAGCGCCCCGCCAGCTCCTCGCGCACCGCCATCGAGAGCGCGTTGTAGATGTCGCGCTGGGTTGCGGTGCCCGGCTCGCGACCGAGCGATCGGGTCAGCCGGTCCATCAGGGCCGCCCGCAGCGTTCCGGGCTGCAGACCGACGCCACTGAGATGAGCCGTGGTTCCCGGGGTCAAAGTTTAAGCTGCGGCCGCGGCCGGCCCCGCTCAGTCGCCGGATGCGGGTGGCGCCGCGGCACGGCGGCCACTGCTGTAGGCGGGGGGCTCGTCGAGGCAGTTCGGCTTCGGGTCGAGCTCCTCGGGATCCGGGTCGGCCGGCGGGATCACGAGCGGTGCCATCCGCTCGCTGGCCTGGACGTGGGCCGGCAGGTCGAGCCGGGGGCGCTCGACTGCCTGCAGATACTCGTCGTCACCAACGCACTTCGGCGTCGAGTGGCAGGCCGCGAGGGCAAGTGAGAGGGACGCGGCAAGTGACCACCGCTGCCAGGAACCGCGCATGCGAGCGACCGGGGTTGTCCGGGGAGGGCGGATTGTACCGTCCCGGAGCGGGCGGAGGGTGAACGGTCATCCGCGCTTCGCCGAAGACGGCGGGGCGGCCGAGGGGGCGCCGGGGTCGCTCGCGGCACGCGGTGCGATCAGGAGGCTTAAGAGCATCGCCGCGACGAGCATCCCCGCGACCACACCCAACGCCGCGCCGATCGGCACCTTGTACAGATCCGCCAGGAGCATCTTGCCGCCGATGAACATCAGCACGGCGGCCAGGCCGTAGCCGAGCAGGTGGAAGCGCTCGGCCATCCCCGCCAGCAGGAAGTACAGCGCCCGCAAACCGAGGACGGCGAACACGTTGGAGGTGAGCACGACGAACGGATCGGTAGTGACGGCGAAGATCGCCGGGATCGAGTCCACGGCGAAGATCAGGTCGGTCACGCCGATCATCACCAGCACGATGAAGAGCGGCGTGTACCTGCGCTGCGAGCCGGCGCCGATCCACAGCGCGGTGCCGTAGTAGCTGCGGGTCAGCGGCAGGTGGGCAGTCAGCCAGCGCAGCACCGGATTGCTCTCCAGGTCGGGAGGCCTGCCGGCCATGAACAGCATCTTGGCGCCGGTGATCAGCAGAAAGGCGCCGAATAGGTACAACACCCAGTGGAACTCGGCGATCAGCGCCGCGCCGATGAAGATCATCACCGCGCGCAGCACGATGGCGCCGAGCACGCCCAGGATCAGCGCCCGCTGCTGCTGTTCGGCGGGTACCGCGAAGTAGGTGAACAGCAGCAGGAACACGAAGATGTTGTCGACCGCCAGCGCTTTCTCGACCAGGTAGCCGGTCAGGAACTCGAGCGCAATGCGGTTGGCCTCGGCCGGTGTCGTCAGCTCGTGGAGGTAGCCCCACAGGGCCAGGTTGAACAGGCCCGCCAGGCCGATCCAGGCCACCGACCACGCGAGCGCCTCGCGCGCGCCGACTTTGTGCGGCCCGCGCTGACGCAGCACCAGCAGGTCGACTGACAGTGCGACCACCACGATGGCCGCGAACGCGGCCCACATCCATCCCGTTCCGATCGTATACACGCGCAACACCTGCGTTGCCCCGGTGACACCGGCCGGAGCTGAGCCGGCTTGCGCGCGGCGCGCAAGACCAGTCGAACCCGTCCGGAACGAGGGGTGCGTGAGGTTCGGGCGCACCTTCGCCGGGACGGCGAAGGTCTTGCTCGCAAGCGGCATGTCGCTTGCCCACCGGACCGGGGTTGGTGGCCGCGGCGGGCCCGACCCGTACTGACGATCCGGCAGATGGGAGCTACTCCCCTTCTGTCGTCCCCAGTACAGCCCGGCGTGCCGCCGCTCGTCAAGTGGCACGCCTACGCGCGGTCAACCCACCCTGCGGCGGCGGGCCTTCCGTGGCACAGCCCGCCGGCGCGCGGGAGCGGACCCCAGCCGATCCAGCGACCAGAGGTGCAGCGGCGCATCCCGGCGGACGAACATCCCCGAGCCGGCATTGAGGAAGGCCCGCTCCAGGCAGGAGAGGTACCAATCCGTCGAACGCAGGTGGACGGCGCGGTCGGTCCGCCGACGGTCGCAGTACGCGCGCCAGTCCTCGAGCGTGAGGGCGCCGAAGTGCAGCACACCGCTGCACAAGCGCCCGAGGTTGCGCATCGCCAGGGCTGCGTCGCGCGGCCCGAGGTATTGCAGAACGTCGTAGCAGACGACGAGGTCGAACGGTCGCGGGCTCGCCCAGGTCGCAAGCGAGCCCTGCTGCCAGCCGAACCGGGAGCAGAGATACGGGCTCAACTCCAGGCCGGTGTAGCGCGCTCGCGGGAAGCGGCGCAGCAGCGCCGCGCGCATCAGCCCGAGACCGCAGCCCGCATCCAGGATGCGCCGAACGGGCAGCTCGACATGGCGCGCAAAGGCTGCGATCAGCTCGGCCCGGCGCGCCATCTCCGCAGGGGTCACTACCCGGGTGCGCCGGTTGCGGTAATAGCGGTTGTAGAAGCGCTCGCTGAATCGCTCCGATCCGCCGCCTGGAGCTATCTTCTTGATTTCCGACCCTCCGCCCCTAAATCCGGCTCAGAGCCGAATTATCGGGAGTAAATTGGCCACGAAATTGGCTCCGAGCCAATTTTCCGGGTCCTGGGCTCACTTCGAGGCGGATTCTGATGGATGTGGCGCATGAGACGACGTGACACTGGCCACTGGATGTGGGCCGAAGCGGTCCACCTGCTGGAAGAAGCCGACCGGCTGCAACGGCAGTGCTTTCAGCTGGCCGGACAGGCCGGGAAACCCCACTGGGAGCCGCCGGTCGATA
>JBQGDL010000113.1:0-1917 GCA_052039045.1 Steroidobacteraceae bacterium | reverse complement strand
ATCTTCATGAGCACGCGCGCGGAGATCTCGGGCGGCGCCATCTTCTTGCCGTGCACCTCGACCCAGGCGTCACCGTTGTCGGCCTTGGCGATCCCGTAGGGCACCATCCCGACGTCCTTCTGGACGACCGGGTCTTCGTAGCGACGGCCGATCAGCCGCTTGATCGCGTACAGCGTGTTCTGCGGATTGGTCACGGCCTGCCGCTTGGCGGACTGGCCGACCAGCACCTCGTCGTCCTTGGTGAAGGCGACGATGGACGGCGTCGTGCGATCACCCTCGCTGTTCTCGATCACGCGCGGCTTGCCGCCCTCCATGATCGCGACACAGGAGTTGGTCGTGCCGAGGTCGATGCCGATGACTTTTGCCATGAAACGGAACTCCGTGGTTCGGTGGATTCGCTGCGGCTATGGGTGGGGCCGCGTGGCGTCGATTCAAGGCGTCGATCAGCCGGCCGCCACCGGGGCGCGCGCCACCACGACGCGGGCCGGACGCAGCAGCCGACCGTTGAGCGTGTAGCCCTTCTGGATCACCGCCAGGACCGTTCCGGGGACCGCCTCGGCCGATACCTGCGTGGTCATGGCCTCGTGCAGCTGGGGGTTGAAGGGTTCGCCGGGGGCCGGTTCGACGAGCGTCATTCCGGCGCGCTCGAAAGCGCGCAGGAGGAGCCGGCGCGTGGCTTCCATTCCCTCGATCAGCCGGGCGGCGTCCGCCCCGGTGCCGGCGGCAATGCCGAGATCGAGGCTGTCGGCGACTTCCAGCAGGTCGCTCGCCAGCCGCTCGGCCCCGTACCGGCTGGCGGCGTCCACGTCGCGCTGCGCCCGCTTGCGGGCGTTGTCGGCTTCAGCGACCGCGCGCAGCAGCGCGCCCCGCGCATCCTCGGCGCGCGCCTCGGCCTCGGCCAGCGCGTTGCGCAGCGTCTCGAGTTCGACGGCGAGATCGTCGCCGCCCGGGGACGCGCCGCTCGGGTTCTGGTCGGGGTCCACGCTCATTCCTGTATCGCCTCCCAGCAATCAACGCCGCTACGCCGCCCGGCGGGCGGGTGCGCCTCGAATGCCTCCAGGATCGGGGCTAACAGCGGAAATTCAAGGCCGATCCGAGCATCCGGGCCGTGACATCCACGATGGGGATGACCCGCTCGTAGGCCATGCGCGTCGGCCCGATCACGCCGAGCACTCCCACGGTGTTCTGATCGAGCACGTACGGGGCGGCCACCAAGCTGCAGTCGTCGAGGATCTGGTACCCCGACTCGTGACCGATGAAGATCTGCACACCCTCGGCGCGCAGGCTCAGGTCCAGCAGGTGCAGGATGTCGCGCTTCGCGGTAAAGGCGTCGAACAGGCGCCGCAGCTTGTCGACGTTCGACAGCTCGGCGAACTCCATCAGGTTGGTCTCGCCGGCGATCACGTACTCTGGCCCGGACTGCGCGCCTTCGCTCACCATCTGCTGGGCGACGCGGATCGCGTCCAGCATGAGCTGATTGAGCCGCTCGCCGGTCTGTGTCAGCTCCTCGACGATGCTCTCGCGCACCTGCGCAAGCGGCCGCCCCGAGAACTGCTGGTTGAGGAAATTCGCTGCGCGCCGCAGCTCCTCCGCGGAGTAGTAACGCTCAAGCTGCACGATGCGGTTCTGCACGTCGCGCCCGTTGACCACCATCACCGCGAGCACGCGGTTGTCTGACAACGGCAGGAACTCGATCTGGCTGAGCGACTGCTGCGCCGGGCGCGGCATGGTCACCACGCCCGCCAGATGGGTGATCGAGGACAGCACCTGTGAGGCGACCGCCACCACCGAGCGCGCATCCTGCGCGTGCTCGTCGTCCAGACGCCGGCGCAGCTCGAGGACCACGTCGTCCGCGGACTCGATGTTGCCGCGGCGCAGCAGCGTGTCGACGAAGAACCGGTAGCCCTTATCGGTCGG
>JBQGDL010000112.1:0-3858 GCA_052039045.1 Steroidobacteraceae bacterium | reverse complement strand
TGCGGGTCGGTGCCGCGCGGCGCGTAGATCTCGACCGAGAGAGAGCCATGGCCGAAGAGCTCGGCATAGGCGGCACCACCCGGACCGGGCAGCCGCGCCAGCGCCGCTGGCGGCGACAGCACGACGGTACGCGCTTCGAGGGCTTTCATGGGGGCGACTCCTTCCGCCGTTGCGGCAGCTGCGCTCAGAGCTCCGACTGCCCGCCGTACAGCGTGTGCTTTTCGACGCTCATCTCTGGGTCGCTCGTTCGTATGGCTCAAGCCGGGCTGACGGCGAGAAGCGCAGTGTAGACGCGCAGGTCGGCCTCCGAGAAGCAGCAGAACACGACCTCGCTGATCGGTGGCAGCTCGGGTGCCCACCCACGCACGGTCGCGATGGCGATGCGCGCGGCGGCTTCCACCGGATAGCCGTACACGCCCGTGCTGATCCCGGGAAAGGCGATCGTCGCCACGCCATGCGCAGCGCCCACCTCCAGCGACCGGCGGTAGCACGAAGCGAGCAGCGCCGCCTCGCCGGCGCCGCCGCCGCGCCAGACGGGTCCGACCGTGTGAATGACGTAACGCGCCGGCAGCCGGTAGCCGGCCGTGATCTTCGCCTCGCCGGTCAAACATCCGCCGAGGGTGCGACACTCGCGCAGCAGATCCGGCCCCGCGGCGCGATGAATCGCGCCGTCGACACCACCGCCGCCGAGCAGCGAGGAGTTCGCCGCGTTGACGATCGCATCCACCGCCAGCGTGGTGATATCGGCCCGAATGGCACGCAGCGGGATCGTCATGTCAGCTCAGGGCGAGGGCCCAGGCGAGCACGTCGCAGGCGCCTCGCGGTTCGAGGTTCGGAAACACGGGTCGCTCGCGTAGCGTGCGAATATCGCTGGTGCGTCCGAGAGATGCGGCCGACGCAGCACCAGTCTCGCGGTACGGAATCGCATGACTCAGCAGTCCTGCCGCGGGAGGGGGCGCTGGTGGACGAGCACGGCGCTCGCAAGGTACTCGAGCTCTTCCGGCGTCGAGACACGGCCCAGCACCGCATTGCGGTGCGGCTGACGTCCGAAACGGGCGACGACATCACGGTGTCCGCGCGCCTGCGACGCGGAATGCTCGAGCATCCGCCGCTGCTCGGGGCGGGACTCCCGGACCAGCTCCTCAGCGAGCTGTACCGCCTGTTCGAGATCCTGCAGATCCTCGGAGTGTCCGAGCGGAAGGAAGAAGAAGGTCTTTTCCCACGGCGAGTCGAGCGCAGCGTAGTGCCCGATCTCGATGCCGCTCTGTGTCAGCGAGCGGGCCTGCGGATCGAACGCATAGGCGCGGGCCTCGCCGCGGTAGATGGTGCGTGAGAACTGATCGAGCACGATGATGAGCGCCAGCCGTGAGCGCGGGGTTTCCGCCCATCCGTTCAGCAGACCCTGTGCGGCGCGCTGGAAGAGCGGCCGGAACCGCGTGTCGATATCGGCA
The DNA here is from genome assembly GCA_052039045.1 of Steroidobacteraceae bacterium. Lineage (GTDB taxonomy): Bacteria > Pseudomonadota > Gammaproteobacteria > Steroidobacterales > Steroidobacteraceae > DATJKD01. The sequence goes on along the minus strand of JBQGDL010000112.1, from coordinate 2,407 downwards.
TCCGCGCCGCCGCGAAACCACCACTCGAGCTGGCGCGGCATGGCCGCCGGATCGTCCGGCGCCAGTGTCGGAAACCAGAACCGCAGTACCTCCTCGGGACTGTCCACGGCGCTCCGGCGAGTCCATGCAGTCATGGCGCCGGCAGGGCGGGCTTCAGCACCATCAAGCCCACCGCTGCCACCGGTGCGACCAGCGCTACGAGTCCCCAGGCGTTCCAGGCGCGCGTCGCCGTCTCGTAGGCGGGCCAGTCCATGTTTGCGCCGGCGCTCGCGATCGCGTGCATGCGCCGCTGCAGGGGAGCTACGCGCAGCATGAAGGCGAGACCCGAGATGCCGAACAGCACGATCGACCAGAGGATCCACCCGGTACCCAGTATGGGCAGGCGGCCGGCGATGGCCGCCGCAATGCCGGCGACGATGATCAGCGCGACGCCCGGCGTCGTGAACCAGCGATCGCTGCGCGTCAGTCCGGCGCAGGCGTGCGCGATCAGCGCCGGGTTGCGCGTCCGGTCGGCGTGGACCTTCCAGAGGATTCCGGTGGTGATGTTGCCGACGAACAGGATAACGGCGATCACGTGCAGCAGCTTCCAGACGAGATAGGTCATCGAGCGTCCCTCCAGTTTGGGGGCGGCTGCGCAATGCGCATCATACGGCCGCCGCGTGGACCCGGCGACATCGCAGCCCCGGCCTAGTGCCAATGCGTGCCCATGCCGGTACGATCTGCGGGCGGGTAAGCGGAGCGGTGAGATGAAACTGACGCACGGCATCGGATCACTGATCGCGGCATCGCTGCTCTGCGCGACGTCGCTGAGCGCCATGGCGCGCGAGCCGGCGGACACCGCGGAGAACGGCGCCGATGCCACCGCGAGCCTGATCCGGCGACTCGGGCTCGAGGAGGCGAGCGTGCCGGTGCGCGACCGCCCGGGTTGGGCGCCGCCGCGCAGGGTGCTGGTGTGGAACCGTACGCCGCAACTGATTCCGGCGCTGCAATCGGTGGCGCCCGGCGTCGAGTTCCTCGCCGCGGCGAACGAAGCGGAGGCGGTCAAGCTCGCTCCGCGGGCGGACGCCGTGATCGGGTTCTGCTCGCCGGACGTGCTGTCGGCAGGCGCGCGGGTGCAGTGGGTGCAGGTGTTCTGGGCCGGTGTCGAGGACTGCGTCGCCGTGCCCGCTCTGCGCGAGCGCGGTGTGCTGCTCACCAACATGCAGCGCGTCGCGGGGCCGGTGATGGCGGAGCACGTCATTGCGATGATGCTGGCCTTCGCGCGCGGTCTGCAGTTCTACATACCCGAACGTGAGGCGGGACGCTGGACGGAGGAACCACCTCCGGCCGTGAAGATGATCACTCTGGAAGGCAAGAACGTGCTGGTCGTCGGGCTCGGCGGCATCGGCACCGAGGTCGCGCGCCGCACGCACGCGCTCGGCATGCGGGTGACCGCGACACGTGCCAGCGGACGCGAGGGGCCGGAGTTCGTGAGCTACGTCGGACTGCCCGATGAGCTGCACAAGCTCGCGGCGGAGGCGGATTTCATCGTCAATACCACGCCGCTGACCGCGGCGACGACCGGCCTCTTCGACGCGAAGTTCTTCGCCGCGGCCAGGCCCGGCGCCTACTTCATCAACGTCGGCCGCGGCGGCAGCGTCGTGGAAGCCGACCTCGTCGCCGCGCTCGCGAGCGGCCGGCTCGCGGGCGCGGGCCTGGACGTTACGGATCCCGAGCCGCTGCCCGCCGCGAGCGCGCTGTGGAAGATGCAGAACGTCATTCTCACGCCGCACGTCTCGGGCCAATCCGACCTCGGGTTCGACTCGCGCCTGGCGATCGCGCGCGAGAACCTGCGCCGCTACGTCGCGGGCGAGCGCATGCTTTCTGTGGTCGACGTCGGCAAGGGCTACTGATCGCGGCCCAGCAGGGCGCGCAGCTCCGTGAGCTCGGCGCGAAGATCCGAGACGGCCTGCTCCAGCGCGCCGATCCGTTCGTCGAGCGATACGCGCGTGCCGGGCGGCGGTTCGGCAGGCATGGGCGCCGGTTCGGCGGCTGCCGGGGGCGCCTCGCCGGCGAAGAGCTGCATGTAGCGGGACTCGCGTCTGCCGGGCTCGCGCGCGAGCCTCGCTACGAAGGGCCCGTCGGTACGAGTCATCAGTTCCTCGAGGGCGGCCTCGACCTCGCTCGCAGCGCCGAACCCGGCGAGCCGAGCCGCGCGCGAGCGCAGCTCGCCCGGCGTCTGCGGTCCGCGCACCAGGAGCTCGCAGACGATCGCCGTCTGCTGCGGCGAGAGCTGCAGCGAGCCGAACTCCGTGTTGCAGAACAGCTGCTGGTACTTGGGGACGCGGTCGCCGATCCCGAAGCGCTCGAGCACGAGGTTGCGACGCGCCAGGGCGGCGAGCGCCGCCTGCACGTCGTGCTCGGAGAG
>JBQGDL010000111.1:0-7120 GCA_052039045.1 Steroidobacteraceae bacterium | reverse complement strand
CAGGTGAAGGACGGCCAGGCCGTTGCGCCCGCCACCCTCCTCTGCCGGCTCGCCGGGCCCGCACGCGCGCTCCTCACCGGCGAGCGCACCGCACTCAATTTCCTGCAGACGCTCTCCGGTACGGCGACCGCGACCCGCCGTTATGTCGACGTCGTCGCAGGCACCGGCTGCCGCATTCTCGACACGCGCAAGACGCTGCCGGGTCTGCGCAGCGCGCAGAAGTACGCGGTGCGCTGCGGCGGCGGCGAGAACCACCGCATGGGACTCTACGATGCGATCCTGATCAAGGAGAATCACATCATCGCGGCCGGCTCGATTGCCGCCGCAGTCGTGGGCGCGCGGACGGCGCACCCCCAGGCTGCGGTCGAGGTGGAGGTCGAGTCGCTGGGCGAGCTCGGCCAGGCGCTCGAGGCGGGCGCCGACATGGCATTGCTCGACGAGTTCAGCCTCGAGGAGCTGGCGGCAGCGGTCGCGCTTAACCGCGCTCACCGCCATCCGATCCGGCTCGAGGCCTCGGGCAGCGTGACGCTCGAGAACCTGCGATCGATCGCCGCCACCGGCGTCGATTTCGTGTCCATCGGCTCGCTGACCAAGCACCTGCGAGCGGTCGACCTTTCCATGCGCTTCGAGTAGAAATGGAACAAATCCCACCCGTCCAGGTCTCAGGACTCGTTTGCGGCCTGGCGCCGCACCGTTAAGAACAACGCATGCTCGAGATCAGCCACCTGACCCGACGCTTCGGCGCCCTCACCGCCGTCGACGACGTCTCGTTCGCCGCAGCCCCGGGCGAGGTGCTCGGCTTCCTGGGCCCGAACGGCGCCGGCAAGTCGACGACCATGAAGATGATCACCGGTTTTCTGGCGCCGACGTCGGGCACCGCACGTGTCTGCGGCCATGACGTCGAGACCGACGGGCTCGCCGCGCGGCGCTGCCTCGGCTACCTCCCCGAGGGCGCGCCCGGCTACGCCGAAATGACCGTGCGCGGGTTCCTGGAATTCATCGCCGACGTGCGCGGGCTCGCGGCCAGCGAGCGGCGCACCCGGCTCGACGACGTGATCGCGCGGCTCGGCCTCGCGGGCGTGCTTGCGCAGGTGATCGAGACGCTGTCGAAGGGATTCCGCCGCCGCGTCGGGCTCGCCCAGGCGATCCTTCACGACCCGCCGGTACTCATCCTCGACGAGCCGACCGACGGACTGGACCCTAACCAGAAGCACGAGGTGCGCAAGCTCATCCGCGACGTGTCGAAGGACAAGACCATCGTCATCTCGACTCATATCCTCGAGGAGGTCGATGCCGTTTGTACCCGCGCGATCATCATCGCCGGCGGGCGGCTGCTCGCGGACGATACGCCGCGCGGTCTCGAGGCGCGTTCGCGCTGGCACGGTGCGGTGACGCTGGCGCTCGACGGCGCGGTGTCCGCCGAGACGGTGCAGGCGCGCCTGGTCGACCTGCCGGAGGTCGCATCGGTCGCACTGATCGGGCCGCGGAGGATCACCGCATTCGCCCGCGGGGGCGCCACGGTCCTGCCGTCCGTCGCCGCGCTCGCCGCCCGCGAAGGCTGGAAGCTCACCGAGCTGCGCTCCGAGACCGGCCGGCTCGACGAGGTGTTCCGCAGCATCACCACGGGCCGCGCGCCGGGGGCCGCCGGTGCGTAACGTCGCGATCCTGTTCCGCCGCGAGCTGGCGAGTTACTTCGCCACCCCGCTGGCGCTCGTCTTCATCGTCATCTTCCTCGTCCTCGCCGGAGCGTTCGCCTTCTATCTGGGCGGGTTCTACGAACGCGGGCAGGCCGACCTTGCGCCGTTCTTCAACTTCCATCCCTGGCTGTACCTGTTCCTCATCCCGGCGCTCTCGATGCGGCTCTGGGCCGAGGAGCGCAAGTCGGGGAGCATCGAGCTGCTGATGACGCTACCCGTGACGGCGTGGCAAGCGGTGCTCGGCAAATTCCTCGCCGCGTGGTGCGTCGCGGCGCTAGCACTCGCGCTCACGTTTCCGATCTGGATCACGGTGAACTACCTCGGTGAGCCGGACAACGGCGCCATCCTGGCGGCCTATGTCGGCAGCCTCCTGATGGCCGGCGGCTTCCTCGCCATCGGCTCGTGCCTGTCGGCGGCGACCCGCAACCAGGTGATCGCCTTCATCCTGACCGCGGTCGTCTGCTTCGCCTTCCTGCTGGCAGGCTTCCCGCTGGTGCAATCGCTGGTGACCGGCTGGGCGCCGCAGGCGCTCGTCGATGCCGTCGCCTCGTTCTCGTTCCTGACGCACTTCTCCGCCATCTCCAAGGGCGTGATCGACCTGCGCGATCTGGTGTATTTCGCGTCGCTGATCGCCGCCTGGCTCGCCGCGACGGTGATCGTGCTGGACATGAAGAAAGCGGATTGAGACCCGAATCGTGAGCACACACGCCAGAAAAACCTGGGACGCCGGCGCACTGGTCGCGCTCGCGGCGGCGTTCCTCGCGCTGACCATCGTCGCGACCTTTGCGCTGCGCGGCGCACGGGTCGACCTGACGCAAAGCCGCCTGTACACGATCGCGCCCGGCACCGGGCACATCGTGAGCTCGCTCACGGAGCCCGTGAATCTCTATTTCTTCTTCTCCGAGACCGCGAGCCGCTCGACACCGGCGCTGCGCGCCTACGCGCAACGCGTACGCGAGCTGCTCGAGGAGATGGCCGCGCGCTCGGGCGGCAAGCTCAAGCTCACGGTCATCGATCCGCAGCCCTTCTCCGAGGACGAGGATCGCGCGACCGGCTTCGGCCTCACCGCGGTGCCCGTCGGCACCAACGGCGAGCCCCTTTATTTCGGCCTTGCCGGCACCAACTCCACCGACGGACGCGAGACGATCGGCTTTTTCCAGCCGGACAAGGAGGAGTTCCTCGAGTACGACGTCGCAAGCCTCGTCTACCGGCTCGCCAATCCCAGGAAGCCGGTCGTCGGGCTGCTCTCCACGTTGCCGGTGGACGCTTCGTTCGACCCGATGACCGGTGGGATGCGTGAGGGCTGGGCGGCGATACAGCAGACGCGCGAGATGTTCGACGTGCGCGAGGTCGCCCGCGACGCGAAGACGATCGACGAGCAGATCGGCGTGCTGCTGCTCGTGCACCCGAAGGACCTGCCGCCGGCGACGCTGTATGCCATCGACCAGTTCGTCATGCGCGGCGGCAAGCTGCTCGCGTTCGTCGACCCGGTCTCCGAAGCGGACCGCCCGCCGGACCCGATGGGCGGCATGGGCGGGATGGGCGCCGACCGCAGCTCGGACCTCGAGCCGCTGTTCGCCGCCTGGGGCATCGCCTACGACCGGCAGCAGGTGATCGGCGACTGGGCGCACGCGCTCACAGTGTCGATGCGCCAGGGTGAACAGCCCGCACCGCACATTGCCGTGCTCGCGCTCGGCTCCGATGCGATGGCGCAGGACGACGTGATCACACACGGCCTGCAATCGGTCAACGTCATGACTGCGGGTGCCGTGGCGCTGAAGGACGGAAGCAAGCTGCAGTTCGAGCCGCTGCTTCGCACCAGCACGCAGTCGGCGCCGATCCCGGCGAGTCGCCTGAACTTCATGACCGATCCCGGCAGCCTGCTCGAGGGCTTCAAGCCCGCCGATCGGGAGTACACGCTCGCCGCGCGCGTGCACGGCCGACTCACGTCGGCTTACCCCGACGGCCCGCCCGCGACGGAGGCGGCGGTGGCCGGCGGCGGCCTCAAGAGCAGCAAGGGCGAGGCCGACCTCGTCATCGTGGCCGACACCGACATCCTGTCCGACATGCTGTGGATACGTCGGCAGAACCTGTTTGGGCAACCCTTCGCCGTTGCGTGGGCCAACAACGGTGATCTGCTTGCCAATGCGCTCGACAACCTCGCCGGGAGCGAGGATCTGATCAGCGTGCGCGGCCGCCAGAGCTTCTTCCGGCCGTTCACGCGCGTCGACGAGCTGCGCCGCCAGGCGGATGAGCGGCTGCGCGAGAAGGAGCAGGAGCTCGACCGCGAGCTGCAGGACACCGAGCAGAAGCTCACCGCGCTCGAGGCTGCGCGTGGCGATGCGGGGGCGGGTCTGGTCCTGACCCCCCAGCAACAGGCGGAGCTCGAGCGATTTCAGGCCGAGCGGCTGCGCATCCGTCGTGAGCTGCGCGAAGTGCGCCGCGGACTCGACGTCGAGATCGAGCGGCTGGGCACCGTGCTCAAGGTGATCAACATCGCGCTCGTCCCCGCGCTGCTTGCGGTCGGCGCGATCCTGCTCGCCGCCCTGCGGCGCCGGCGGCTCGCGGCCGGGCGGGCGGCCGATCGCGCCGGCGAAAGCGCGGCGGGATCGCCAGCGTGAGACAGCGCGGTCGCTGGTTTCTGGCGCTGGCGGCGCTGCTGCTCATCGCCGCGGCGGTCTACGTCTCGAGCACGCGCCGCGCGGAGGGTCCCGCCGGTGTCGGCGAGCTCCTTTATCCTTCGCTCGAGGCGGAGCTCGATGGCGTCAAGGCGATCGTGATCGAGGGCCCGGGCGCCGCGACGCTGGTCACCGTCCGGCGCGGCCAGAACGGCTGGGAAGTGGCCGAGCGCTCGGGCTTCGCGGCCGATCCGAGCCGCGTACGCACGCTGCTGCTCGGGCTCGCTCAGGCGCGCACGCTCGAGGAGAAGTCCGCGCTTCCGGCGAACTATCCGTCGCTCGGCGTCGAAGATCTGACGGCGGCCGGCGCCACGGGAACGGGTGTGAAGCTCGAGGGCCCGGCGAACCCCGTGTCGCTCATCGTCGGCAAATCCCCGGACGGTCGCTCGAGTTTCGTGCGACGCACGGGCGAAGCGGCGAGCTGGCAGATCGGCACGGCGCTCAGCGTGGAGCGCGATCCTGCGAAGTGGATCGCCACGGACCTGCTCGACATCGGCGCCGACCGGATTCAATCGGCGGAGATCGCTGTTTCCGGAAAGCGCCCCTGGTCCGCGGCCAAGGCCGACCGTGCCGCCCTGAGCTTCACCGTCACCGGCAAACCGTCGAAGGGCGAGCCGGAGGCCAACGGCAGTGCCGACCGCGTCGCCACTGCACTCGCCGGCTTGCGGCTGTCGGATGTGCGCCGCGCTGCCGACACGGCGGACAAGCCTGCCGCAATCGCCACCTACCGTACCTTTGACGGGCTCGTGCTGGCGATCGAGGGCTACACCGAGGGCGACAAGCGCTATGTGCGGATTCGTCCCTCGGTGGACGAGGCCGCGGCGCGACGCTTCTTCGCGGCGCCGGCGCCCCAGGCCGCTGCGAACGGTGCCGCCGACCCCACGCCCGCGAAACCGCCGGCGGCTGCGCCCGCCGCGAAACCTGCCGCGAAGCCTGCAGCGAAGCCCGCGGAGGTCAGGACGCCCGAGAGCGTGCTCGCACAGACGCGTGCGGAAGCCACGAAGCTCTCGACGCGTCTCGAGGGCTGGACATTCGAAATCGCGAGCTGGAATTACGACGCGATCTTCGCGCAGTAACGTTCAGCCGTTGGCGGCCAGCTTCATGATCCGCTGCGGCGAGGCGATCCCGTAGCCCTGCGCATAGTCGACGCCGAGGTTCTTGAGCATCGCGATGATCTCGGTGTTCTCGGCGAACTCGGCGATGGTTTGCTTGCCGGTCAGATGCCCGATCTCGTTGATCGAGCGCACCATCTCGCGATCGATCGGGTCGTGCAGGATCTCCTTGACGAAGCTGCCGTCGATCTTGAGGAAATCGACCGGGAAGTGCTTCAGGTAGCCGAACGACGACAGGCCGGTGCCGAAATCGTCGAGCGCGAAGCGGCAGCCGAGCTCCTTCAGAGCCTGAATGAACCGGTTCGCCTGCGAGAAGCTGTGTATCGCGGCGGTCTCGGTGATCTCGAAGCAGATCTTCGAGGCGTCGATGCCGCTGCGGTGGAACTGCTCGATGACGAACGGCAGGAACTTGTCGTCGCCCAGGCTCTGGCCGGAGAGATTGATCGAGCACATCGCCAGCCGCTCGCGCTCGTCGGCCTCTGACACCAGCCAGCGCAGCGCATTCTCGATCACCCAGCGGTCGATCGCCGGCGTGAGGCCGTAGCGCTCCGCCGCATTGATGAAATTGTCCGGCGAGACGATCTTGCCGTTCTCGTCCTTCATGCGCAGCAGCAGCTCGAAGTGCGAGCCCGGATCGGGGCGCTGCAGCGGCTGGATGGTCATCCGGTACAGCTCGAAGCGCGACTCCTCGAGTGCGTTGTTGATGCGCGCCGCCCACTGCATTTCGCGACGGCGGCGCATCAGATCGATGTCGTTCTCCTGGAAGCTGTAGACGCGGTTGCGTCCGGCCTCCTTGGCTGCCTGGCAGGCGCTGTCGGCCGCCGAGAGCAGCGCCGCCACGTCTTCGCTGTCGCCCGTGAGCGGCACCACGCCGATGCTGCAGCCGAGCCGGAAGGTGCGCTCTTCCCAGACGAACTTGTAGTTGCGGATCGTGTCGCAGAGCCCTTCGGCCATGCGCATCGCCTCATCGAGCGAGCAGCTCTCGAACAGCACCGCGTACTCGTCGCCGCCCAGGCGGGCGAGCGTGTCGCGCCAGCGGATCTTCGTCTTCAGCAGCGTGCCGACCTGGCCCAGCAACGCGTCGCCCGCGCTGTGGCCGCAGGAGTCGTTGATGATCTTGAACTGATCGACGTCGATGTGGGCGAGCGCGTAGGAGGTCTCGCGCGCGCGCGCACTGCGCAGCGCGCGCTCGAGTCGCGCCTCGAACTCGCGCCGGTTGACGAGCCCGGTGAGGATGTCGTGGCTCGCGTGGTAGGAGAGCTTGCGGTTGAGCTCGCGGCTCTCGCTCACGTCGTGGAACACGAGCACGCCGCCCGAGCAGGCGCCGGAGCCGTCGCGGATCGGCGAGGCGGTGCTCTCGACGTACATCTCGTTCCCGTCCCGCTTGATGAGCAGCGTGGGCCGCACCGACTTGATGGCACGGCTGCGCCGGATCGCCACCGACAGGGGGTTCTCGAGCGGCTCGCAGGTCTCCTCGTGGAAGCCGCGGAAAATGTCGTCGATGTGCCGTCCCTGCGCGTCATTGAGCTGCCAGCCGGTCAGCTCCTCGGCGACCGGATTCAGGTACTCGACGTGGAGGCGCGCATCTGTCGTGATCACGCCGTCGCCGATCGACTGCAGCGTGATCTGCGCG
>JBQGDL010000110.1:0-28472 GCA_052039045.1 Steroidobacteraceae bacterium | reverse complement strand
CCGACGCCTGGGCCGCAGCCTGAAATTGGCTCGGAGCCAATTTCGGCGGACGATTCCGCAGCCGCCCGGCGCCCCGGAGCGCCGCGGCGAGACAGGTTGGGATCGGTTGCCCGCCTACAGCCGTTACGTCCGCGTCAATCTACTCGAGACCGAGGGCGCCGATCATGCCCGCGTGCGGCGCCTGGTCGCCGCAGCGTTCAGCCCACGGCGCATCCGCGACCTGCGCGACCCGATCCACGCGCGGGTCGGGCGGCTGCTCGATGCCCGGCGAGGTGCCGGACGCATGGAGTTCATGGCCGATATCGCCACACTGCTGCCGGTCCAGGTCATCGCCGACCTGCTCGGGTGGCCGGAACACGGGCGCGATCGGCTGCGGCCCTGGTCAGCGCAGATCGTGCGCCTGTATGAGAAGGACCACACGGCGGACGACGAACAGCGTGCCGAGTGTGCGACGGGCGAGTTCGCCGCGAGGATCGCGGCGCTCGCGACGGAGCGCGGCGACGCGCCGCGCGACGATCTCATCTCCGCACTGGTTGCGGTCCGCGATCAGGGCGAGCGGTTGAGCGAAGACGAGCTCATCGCGACCTGCATGCTGCTGCTCAACGCCGGGCACGAGGCGACCGCGAATGCCGCCGGCAACGGGCTCTGGGCCCTGCTGCGACATCCGGAGCAGCTCGCCCGGCTGCGCGCCGACCCGGCGCTCGTTCCGTCCGCCGTCGAGGAAATGCTGCGCTACGACGCGCCGCTGCAGCTCTTTCATCGCTATGTCCTCGAGGACATCGAGTGGGCCGGATACAAGCTGCGTCGCGGCGAGCGGGTGGGGCTCCTGTACGGGTCGGCAAACCGCGACCCGCGCGCCTTCGAGAGGCCCGACGAGTTCGACGTCGGCCGTGCGCCGAACCGCCATCTCGCCTTCGGCGCTGGCACGCACTTCTGTCTCGGCGCACAGCTCGCGCGGCTCGAGCTCGAGGTGCTGTTCGGGACGCTGCTCGAGCGCCTGCCGGCACTGCGACTGGACGGCGAGCCACCCCGGTACCGGCCGGGGCTGGTCTTCCGCGGGTTGGAGCGGCTGCACCTGCGTTGGTGAGTCGAGCTGACCCCACGAGCCGGCGTAGCGCAAATCTCAGCGCTGCAACCGATACACCTTCGGCCTGTGCGGCGCATCGGGGCTCGTATCGGCCGGATCGACGTCGCTGATGATCAGCAGTACATCGCGGTCGTTCAGACGCCAGACCTGTTCGACGCGCGGATCGTGCAAGGTCACGGGCGCGGACAGCTGATACAGGTTGTCACCCTGCGTCTCGAAGAGCGACAGCGTCTCGTTCGGCCCGTTGACCGTGCCACCGAACAGCAGGTGGAGTCCGTCGTCGTCCAGCGTCGTTATGCCGCGGATGTATGCATACGGCAGGGTCGAGTCCTCGACGCGCATGATCCAGCGTGCTGCTATATCAGCGTCATCGGTCCAGTGGCCGCTCTCCGTGGTCAGCTCGACGAGGCCACCCTCGACCCCGACGAGCACACGATCAGGATGCGCCGGAACACCGACCATCGAATTGATGCGTCGGTTCTCGAGTTCATCGGTGTCCGGATAGCCATACAGGAAACGGAAATCGGGCAGCATGAATCGATCCTGCTCCACGACGCGTCTCGCACCGACCCACGCCGTGTCGAGCGGCAATTCGCAGCCCTGCAGGAGAACCGCGGCCCCGGTCGTTCGATACGGCACGCATGCGTCGCCGAATGACGGTTCGGTCGCGCCGTCGGCCATGATCCAGGTGGCGCCGCCGTCGACCGTCACCGCCACCGTGTCGCCCGACAAGCCGCCGTAGACCACGTCGGCATCGGCCGGGTCAGGTTCGAGCGTGTAGAAGGGGAATGACAGGCCCTCGAACGGGCTGCCAGCCTCGCCCCTCGGCCACACGCTGGCTGCAGTCCATGTGGTCCCGTCATCGGTCGAGTACCAGGCCGTTGCCGCCTGTTCGTCGTTCGGGTCGAGGCCGGCAGCGATGATGCGTTCGCCGTCCTGCGTCAGCGTCATCGCGTGAATCGCGCGCCCGTCGAGTCCTGCGCGTTCCCAGGCGGCGGTGCCGGACAGCGGTCGTCGCCACACGCCGTCGCCGGTGCCGAGCAGCAGCTGCGTGCCGCTGACGACCAGCGGCTCGTGGTTGCTCGTCAGCGGCGATATTTCAGCATCCGGTCCGCCGAGCTCGGTCCAATCCCATGCGGACGGACCGGCGCTACCGCCTTCGTCGAGCCAGCACCCGCTCAGTGCCAGCGTGGCCGTAACGATCGGTCCGGCGACCCAACGATTCGACATGAGCGACATCTCACATAGGGTAGTCTCGGTCGACCGCCCGTAGAGCTGCCTTGCGACGAAGTGCACTGCGGGCACGACCTCTCGGCAGCTCACGCGCCGACTGGATGCTCGGGCGGCCGCGCGAGTTGCGGCTGGAGGGCGTAGGACGTGGGCCCAATGCGACGTCCCGAATCGAGGTTCACGCGCCGGCACTTCCCTTCAGTTGGAAGTGCGGCTCGAACGAGCTCATGAGGTCCAGCCAGTCCTCCATCAGGCGCGTCATCAGAAACCGGGTGCGCACCGTCTCCCTGGCCTTGTCCCCGAGCCTGTGACGAAGTGCGGGGTCTTTGAGAAGGTGGATGATCCTCTCGGCGGCCTGCTCGACGTTGTCGACAAGGAAGCCGTTCACTCCGTCTTCGATCTGATGCCGGATTCAGGTCCGTCGGGATCTGATAGTGACTCAGTCGATCTTCGATCTCCGCGTCCGAGAGCTGTTTGTTGGTCGTCGAGAAGGGGTTGATCGCCGGCATGATGAAGCGCTGGGGCGCGGTGATCTTCTGCGCGTACTCGGGCAACGAGAGGACCACGGCGTCGTAACTCTCGATGAACGGTGTCAGGTACGACCACAGATCGGGACGGGGATTCGTCAGGTCGACGTGGCAGCGCCATACCCAGGGGGCTTTCTTGCGGAAATGACCGATGAGCGGCAGCGGTTGCGGATCGTGAACGATCACGAGGTCGTGGTCGATGTGCATGCGCACGGCGTTCTCGAAGATGACCTCCTCGTATATACCCCGCTTGAGTTCGCTCAGGTTGATGTCGTCGCCCTGCAGCGCGTTGTGCATTTTCTTGGTGATGCTGAAGAAGTCAGGACGGCCCTGGATGACGCGCCAACCGGTGCGAATGCCGGCTGCGTTCATCAACAGCGTCAGAGACGACAGAATTTCTGCAACGCCGCCACCATAGTAGGTGGAGTTGACGTTGACGACATGCAGGTCGCGGAGCCTGTCGGCCTTCTTCAGAATGCGCTCCACCGTCTCGCTTCCTACGAGCGATTGATACTCTTCGACGGCAGTCAGCCTGAAAGCAGAACGCTCATCCGATGAAACATCCATGCTCAATCCTCGTTGGTGCCACCGTCCATGGGAGGCACCCGCGTCGGCCGCGGTTCAGGCACCGATCGGATGCCAGGTCGTCTTGACTTCCTGCGTGTCGCGGATCAGGTATGGATCCTGTGCGTCGGCGGCGTTCCAGTCGCGGCCGGTGCGACTCACCACGCGCTTGATGTTGTCCGCGGCCGCGCGTTCGATGTCGCGCAGCGTCTCCGCGTCGACGTCGCAGCAGACGACGGCATTGACGTCCATGTGCGAGGCGAACTGCGGTGCGAGCTCCTCGCGCAGCCCCGTGAGCACGTTGACGACACCCGGAGGAAAATCGCCGGCCTGCAGCACCTCGCCGAAGCTCACCGCGGCGAGCGGCCGCGAGTGCGAGGCGTGCACCACGCAGGTGTTGCCGCCCGTCACCGCCGGCGCGACGTTCGAGACGAGCCCGAGCAGGCTGCTCGCTTCCGGCGCCAGGATCGCAACGACGCCGGTCGGCTCGAGTACCGAAAAGTTGAAGTGCGAGGTCGCGACCGGGTTCACCGAGCTGAACACCTGCTGATACTTGTCCGCCCACCCTGCGTAATACACCAGCCGCTCGATCGCGGCGGTCACCTCACGGGCCGCCTGTCCACGCGGCACCCCCTGAAGTGCGAGCTCCGCGACGAACTGTCCGCTTCGGCCCTCGAGCATCTCCGCCGCGCGGTACAGGATCTGTCCACGCAGGTACGCGCTCGCCTGTGACCAGCCGGCAAGCGCGTTACGCGCCGCGACCACCGCGTCGCGGAAATCCTTGCGGCTCGCCCGGCAGACGTTCGCGATCAGACGGCCGCCGCGCGCAAGCGGGTAGTAGCGGCCCGACTCGCTGCGCGGGAACTTGCCGTCGACGTACAGCTTGTAGGTCTTGGCGACCGGGATGCGCGCCGCCGTGCCGTTGCCGCGCGATCTCGCCGCCGCACCGTTGGACCGCTGCTTCGGCTGCGCGGCCATCAGACGAGCTCCACGTAGGCATCGAGCCCGTGCAGGCCGCCCTCGCGGCCGATGCCGCTCTCCTTGTAGCCGCCGAAGGGCGCCGTGGGATCGAACTTGTTGAAGGTGTTTGCCCAGACGACGCCGGCACGCACCGCGCGCGTCATACGGAAGATCTTGGCACCCTTGTCGGTCCACACGCCGCCCGACAGCCCGTACGGCGTGTTGTTCGCCTTGTCGAGGGCCTCCTGGAAGGTGCGAAAGGTCTGGATCGCCAGCACCGGGCCGAAGATCTCCTCCTGCACCACGCGGCTCGACTGCGAGACACCGGTGAAGAGCGTCGGCCGGCACCAGTAGCCGGAGCCCGGCACACGGCACGAGCTCTGGTACATCTCGCCGCCCTCGGCCTGACCTACGCCTAAGTACTCGTCGATCTTCCGCAGCTGGGCCTCCGAGTTGATCGCGCCGATGTCGGTGTTCTTGTCGAGCGGGTCGCCGACAATCAGCGTCTCCATGCGGTCCTTGAGCTTGGCGATCACTTCCTCGGCGACGGACTCCTGCACCAGCAACCGGGAGCCCGCGCAGCAGACGTGACCCTGGTTGAAGAAGATCCCGTCGACGATCCCCTCGACCGCCTGGTCGAGCGCGGCATCGGCGAAGATGATGTTGGCCGCCTTGCCGCCAAGCTCGAGCGTGTAGTGCTTCGCCGTTCCGGCGAGCGTACGCCTGATCAGCCGTCCGACCTCGGTCGAGCCGGTGAAGGCGATCTTGTCGACGTCGGGATGTTCGACGAGCGCCGCGCCCGTGTCGCCCGGGCCGGTGACGATGTTGACGACGCCCGGTGGAACTCCGACGTCACGAATCAGCTCGGCGAGCTTGAGCGCGGTGAGCGGTGTGGTTTCCGCGGGCTTCAGCACGACCGTGTTGCCGCAGGCGAGGGCGGGGGCGATCTTCCATGCCGCCATCAGCAGCGGGAAATTCCACGGGATGATCTGGCCCGCCACGCCGAGCGGCCGAGCTCGCCGTCCCGGGAACGCGTACTCGAGCTTGTCGGCCCAGCCGGCGTAGTAGAAGAAGTGCGCCGCGGCGAGCGGCACGTCGACGTCGCGCGACTCGCGGATCGGCTTGCCCCCGTCCGTCGATTCGATCACCGCGAACTCGCGCGCCCGCTCCTGCAGGGCGCGCGCGATGCGGTATAGGTACTTGCCGCGCTCGGCGGGCCTCGCCTTCGACCAGCTGCGCCGAAAGGCGCGCCGCGCCGCGGCGCCCGCGCGGTCGACGTCGGCGGCATCGGCCTGCGCGATGCGCGCGAGCGGCCGGGCGGTGGCCGGATTGATGGTATCGAAATGGCGGCGCTTGCGCGGCGCCACGAACTCGCCGTCGATGAAGAGCCCATACTCGGCATCGATCCGCGCGTGGTCGGTGCTCTCCGGCGCCGGCGAGTACTGCCAGCTGGTGTCGAACCTGAGTTTGGTGTCCGGTCTCGCCATGCTCAATCCCTGGAGAAATAGTCGGCCGACTGGTACACGCCGGTGCGCTGCTTCTCGATCTGCATCAGGAGGTCATTCGCCAGGCTACTCGCGCCGAAGCGGAACCAGACGGGTGTCAGCCACGCCTCGCCCAGCGTCTCGCGCAGCATCACGAGATACTGTATCGCCTGTTTCGCCCTGGCGATGCCGCCCGCCGGCTTCATGCCGACCATGCAGCCGGTGGCCCGGAAATGATCGCGGATCGCCTGCAGCATTACGAGCGTGACCGGCATCGTCGCAGCCGGCTGGATCTTGCCCGTCGAGGTCTTGATGAAGTCCGCGCCGGCGTGGATCGCCAGCACGCTCGCGCGGCGCACGCGGTCGAGCGTGCCGAGCTCACCGGTCTCGAGGATGACCTTGAGGTGCGCCGGGCCGCAGGCCTCCTTGACCGCCACGATCTCGTCGAACACGCGCTGGTAATCGCCCTGCAGGAAGGCGCCGCGCGCGATCACCATGTCGATCTCATCGGCGCCCTCGTCGACGGCAATACGCGTTTCCTCGAGCTTGATCGCAAGCGGCGCCATGCCGCTCGGAAACGCGGTTGCCACTGAGGCCACCTTGATGTCGGCATTGCCCAGGGCGCGGCGCGCTACCCCCACCATCGTCGGGTAGACGCATACCGCGGCGACGTGCGGCAGCCCCGGCCGCGCATCGTGCAGGTGCACCGCCTTGCGGCAGAGCTGCGTCACCTTGCCGGGGGTGTCCTGGCCCTCGAGCGTCGTCAGGTCGATCATGCTGAGCGCGAGCGTGAGCGCGTGGATCTTCGCCTCTTTCTTGATACTGCGTGCGCAGAAGCGCGCCACGCGCTCGTTGACGCCCACCTCGTCGACGCGCGTCACCCGGTCGAGCGCGGGCAAGGTCGGCCGCAATTGCTCGGTCGCGGTGTTCATCGCCGTCCGCCGTCCGGTCTCATGGCGCGCCGACCGCCGTGTCGAGTGCGAGGCGGATCATCTCGTCGAAGCCGGTCTGCCGTTCGGCCGCGGTTAGTGCGCCCCCTCCGGGGATGTCGTCGCTCACGGTGCAAATCGCGAGCGCCTGCACGCCGAACTCCGCGGCCACGGCGTAAATGCCTGCGGCCTCCATTTCGACACCGACGATGCCGTACTTACGCATGACCTCGAACATCTCGGGCTCCGGCGTGTAGAAGAGATCCGCCGAGAACACGTTGCCGACGTGGTACCGCATCCCGCGCGCCTCGGCAATCCGCACCGCGTCGCGCAGCAGCGCGAAGCTCGCGATCGCCGCGAAATCATGGCCGCGGAACCGCATCCGGTTCACGCCGGAGTCGGTCGACGCACCCATCGCAATCACGATATCGCGCAGCCGGACCGAGGGCTGGACGGAGCCGCAGCTGCCGACGCGGATGATGCGCCTGACGCCGTATTCCGCGCAGAGCTCGTGGCAGTAGATCGACGCCGACGGGATCCCCATTCCCGAGGACATGACCGAACACGGCAGCCCGCGGTAGCGCCCGGTGAACCCCCACATGTTGCGCACGTCGTTGACGCGCCGGGCTTCCTGCAGGTAGTTGTCGGCGATGAATTGGGCCCGCAGCGGGTCGCCGGGCATCAGGACCGTCTCGGCGACATCGCCCGGCTCGGCGTTGAGGTGCTTGGTGGCCATGGGTGACGGGCGCGGGCCGATTCTACACACGATGCCGGGGTGATGTGTCCGGACAACATTCCGGCGCGGCATGGGGCCCCCCGTTGTGGATTCGGCGGTCACGGACCGCCTATACTCGCCGCCACGTCCGCCGCGCCGAGTCCGTGCGCGGTCCAACAGGAACAACACGGGGAGACTCTCTTGGCAGCGAAAACCGCTTCGAATCGGTCGTTGGCGCGCGCCTGCGCGCAGGCGCTTGCAGCCGCCGCACTCGCGGCCGGCACCGCTCAGGGCCAGGAGGCCGATCAGCTCGAGGAGGTCATCGTTACCGCGACGCGACGCGCGGAGAACATGCAGGAGGTGCCGATTGCGGTGTCGGCGCTCCAAGGCGCGCGCATGGACGCGTTGTTCGAGGGCGGCGAGGACATTCGCGCGCTCGCGACCCGCGTGCCGAGTCTCTATGCCGAGTCGTCGAATGGCCGGATCTCACCGCGATTCTACATCCGGGGTCTGGGGAACCAGGATTTCGATCTCGCGGCATCGCAACCCGTGTCGGTGATCGTGGACGAGGTTGTGCTCGAAAACGTCGTGCTGAAGAGCTCGCCGCTGTTCGACATTGAGCGTGTGGAGGTATTGCGCGGTCCGCAGGGCACGCTCTTCGGCCGCAACACCCCGGCCGGGATCGTGAAGTTCGACACGAAGAAGCCCACGCAGGACTTCGATGCCGATCTCTCGCTCTCCTACGGCGAGCTGGAATCCACCAGCGTGCAGGGCGCGATCGGCGGCGCGTTGACGGACACGGCCTCCGCCCGGGTCGCGGTCCTCTACCAGTCGCGCGGCGACTGGATCGACAACGATTTCACGGGCGAAAGCGATGCGATGGGCGGCTTCGACGAGCTCGCCTGGCGCGCACAGCTGTTGCTAGAGCCGACGGATTCATTCAGTGCGCTGCTCAACGTCCACGGACGCGACAACGACGGCACCTCGTCGATCTTCCGCGCCAACGTGCTGGGTCCCGGCAGCGACGACTTCAACTCGAACTACGACCGCGACGCGGTGACCTACGACAGCGGCGACAACAATCCGCAGGAGGCGGAAGGCATTGGCGGGTCGCTCAGGATGGACTACGCCTTCGACGACGATACGACGCTGACCTCGATCACTGCGTATGAGAACACGGAGAGCAGGAGCCTCGGTGATATCGACGGTGGCTTCGGTGCCGGGACTTCCGCCACGGCCGGACCGTGCCCGCCGGGCAGCGGACCAGACGACATCTGCATCCCATTCCCCTCGCAGTCCCAGGACGGCATCGACGACCTCGACCAGTTCACGCAGGAGTTCCGGTTCGCCTCGCAGGCGACCGAGGACCTGTTCTGGCAGGCGGGCGTGTATTACTTCGATTCCAAGTTTTCCGTGACGACGACGACGTTCATCCCGAACTTCGTGACGCCGGATCCGAACGATCTGTTCGAGCCGACTACCGTCACGCACGAGAACACCGCGTGGGCGGTGTTCGCTCACTTGAGCTATGACGTGTCCGAAGCGCTGACGATCTCGGGCGGTCTCCGCTATACGGACGACGACAAGGACATGACTGCCACCAATCCGCCGCTGTTCCCCATCGAGCCGCAGAACGTCTCGGATGAGCAGGTCAGCGGTGACATCAGCGCGCTGTACCGGGTGAGCAACACGTTCAATATCTACGGCCGCTATGCTCGGGGATTTCGCGCGCCGACCATCCAGGGGCGAGACATTGCGTTCTTCAACCCGCCGTCGATCGCGGACTCGGAGACCATCGACTCGATGGAGGCCGGATTCAAGTCGGACCTCGCGGCCGGCCGCGTGCGGTTCAACGGCGCCGTGTTCTATTACGAGGTGAAGGATCAGCAGCTGTCGGCCATCGGCGGCGGCGGCAACCTCGTGCAGCTCGTCAACGCCGACAAGGGGACTGGCACGGGCTTCGAGCTCGAAGGCGAGTTCCTCGTCACCGACCGGCTCTTGCTGACCGCGGCCTACAGCTACGTGGACACCGAGATCGAAGACAACGAGCTGGTCGTTACACCTTGCGGGTCGGGCATGTGCACCGTTCTCGATCCGCTCGATGAAAATGGCCGTGCGATCATCGACGGCAATCCGTTCCCGCAAGCGCCGGAGTACATCGCGACCGTCACCGCGCGTTATGGCATTCCGGTGGGCGATGCCGGGGAGTTCTTCATCTTCACCGACTGGGCGTTCCAGGGCGAGACGCACTTCTTCATCTACGACGCCGTCGAATTCAGGAGCGAAGACACGTTCGAAGGCGGCCTGCGTATCGGCTACTCGATGAACGACGGTCAGTACGAGATTGCGGCGTTCGGCCGCAACATCACCGACGAAGAAAAGGTCAAGGGCGCCATCGACTTCAACAACCTGACGGGCTTCGACAACGAGCCGCGCATCATCGGTGTGTCGTTCCGGGCGCGCTTCGACTGAGGCGGCAGTGAGCGGCTGGGCCGGCAGGGCGCGCGTTGCAGCGCGCCTCGCACTCCTCCTGCTTTCGGGGGCGAGCGTCGCGGCTTGCGCAGCGCCGACGCAGGGCGGCACCGCAACCGCCGCGGGCACCGCAACCGAAGTCGACGTGATCGTGGCCGGCGATCACGTCGTCACGATGGACGGGGATCGCCCCGTGCTGGCCGACGGTGCGGTCGCGATCGACGACGGCCGCATCGTCGCCGTCGGTCCGCGCACGGAAATCGCGCAGCGGTACCGCGCGGCGGAGACGCTCGAGGGCCGCAACCGCGTCGTGCTGCCCGGCCTCATCAACGGCCACGCACACTCGGCGATGACGCTGATGCGCGGCATCGCGGACGATCGCGAGCTGATGGACTGGCTGCGCAACTTCATCTTCCCGACCGAGGTGCGCTTCGCAAATGCCGAGTTCGTGAGGATCGGCACCGAGCTCGCCTGCTGGGAGATGATCCGCGGTGGCACGACGACCTTCGTCGACATGTACTACTTTCCCGACGCCGTCGCGGAAGCCGTCGAGAGCTGCGGTCTGCGGGCGCTGATTGCGCCGACGGTGATCGACCAGAAGAGTCCCGACGCTGCGGATGCCGCGGATTCGTTACGGGTCGCCGCCGAGTTCGTCGCACGCTGGAAGGGGCGCAACAATCGGATCATCCCGGTCATCGGTCCGCACTCGGTCTATACGCTGAAGCCCGCACAGCTGCAGGCCGTGCGCGCCAAGGCGCGAGAGCTCGGCGTGCCGGTCAGCATTCATCTCGCCGAGTCGCGCTTCGAGATCGACTACTCGAAGCAGAACTACTCGACCACGCCCGTCGATATGCTCGAGAGGCTCGGTTTCTTCGACGGGCCGACGATCGGCGCGCACGTGATCTATCCGACCGACGAGGAGATTCCGGTGCTCGTGCGGCACAAGGTCGGTGCGATCCACTGTCCAACCTCGAACATGAAGATTTCCTCGGGCGTGGCGCCGGTGGCGAAGATGCTCGCCGCGGGGGTCGCCGTGGGAATCGGCACCGACGGCGCCGCAACCAACAACGATCTGGATCTCTGGGAGGAGATGCGCCTCGCGGCTTTTCTGCAGAAGGTCTCGACGATGGATCCGAAGGTCGTGCCGGCGAAGACGGCGTTGCGGATGGCAACCGCCGGAGGCGCCGAGGCGATCGGGCTCGGCGGTGAGATCGGCACACTCGCCGCCGGACGGCGCGCCGATGTGATTCAGGTGTCGCTCGAGGATCTGCATTTCACGCCGCTCTACGATCTCGTGTCGCACCTGGTGTACGTGGCCGACGAGCAGGACGTGGCGAGCGTCGTCGTGGACGGCAAGGTCCTGATGCGCGATCACAAGGTACTGACGGTCGATGTCGAGCGCGTCAGGTCCGAGGCGGCGGCGCTCGCCGCGAAGATCCGCGCGTCGGTAGTGGAGCAGGGAACGACCACGCCATAGCGCGATTTGCGCTGCTTGTGCATATGAAGTACCTGCTGAAGCGCGCCGCTCAAAAGGTCGGATTGGTCCGCGATCCATTCGCCGTGATGCGAAGGTTGGTCACTGGGCAGAAACCAGTGATCTTTGACGTTGGAGCACATGTTGGTCAGACCGCGTTGCGATTCAGGTCCCTTTTCCCCGATGCAATCATTCATTGCTTCGAACCGTATCCTGCATCGTTTGATCTTCTGTCTGCATCGCTGGCCGGAGACGCTTTAGTCAGGCGCTACTCAGTAGCACTTGCGGATTCAGCGGGGTACGCGAAGTTGAAGGTCAATCGATTTGAACAGACCAACTCGCTGTTGCCTAGTGACCAACGCGCCTCCCGCTACTGGGGCGCCAACCTGCTGGACACCGATGCTGAGATCGAAGTGGCGACGCAAACCGTGGATAACTTCTGCAGACTGTGCGCGATCGACCATATCGACATTCTGAAGCTGGACGTCCAGGGCGCGGAGTATGCGGTGCTCTCCGGCGCTCTCGACATGTTGACGCGCCAGTCAATCGACGTTGTTTACATGGAGATGATCACGGCGCCCACTTACGTCGGCCAGCGTAAGCTCCATGAATACCTGGCGTTCTTTGATTCCCACGACTATGAGCTATTCGATTTCTACAACCCGGTTCGTAAGGACGGGCTTCTGATTCAGACCGACAACATCATGGTCAGTAGACGTTTCCTGAACCGGGGTGCGAATCCAGCAAGCCTTGCGACCTGACGAGGCGCTCCGCAGTCAAAGAAAGCTCGTGCCGTAATCCATCGCCGGCAGCCCGAAATACGCTGCGAGGCTCTGCCCGATGTCAGCCATCGTCGAACGTCGGCCAAGCGAGCCCGTCGCGACGTCGGGCCCGTACGCCAGCACCGGCACGTGCTCGCGCGTGTGATCGCTCCCTGGCCAGGTCGGATCGCAACCGTGATCGGCGCTCAGGATCGCGACGTCGCCGTCGCGTAGCCGCGAGATCAAACCAGGAAGCCGTGTGTCGAAGTACTCGAGCGCCGTGGCATATCCCTCCACGTCGCGGCGGTGTCCATACAACATGTCGAAGTCGACGAAGTTGCTGAACACGATCGAGCGGTCGGGCGCCTCCCCCAGTGCCTCGAGCGTCGCATCGAAGAGGGCCGCGTTGCCGGTCGCCTTCACCTCGCGGCTGATGCCCTGGTGCGCGAAGATGTCGGGAATCTTGCCGATGCCGATCACCTCCCCGCCGCTCGCGATCAGCTTGTCGAGCACGGTCGGCGCGGGTGGCGGCACGGCGTAGTCGCGGCGGTTGCCCGTGCGGACGAATTCGTCTGCGCGCGTGCCCACGAACGGGCGCGCGATCACGCGGCCGATGCGATATTCGTCGACAAGTTCGCGGGCGATCAGGCACAGGTCGAGCAGCCGCTCGAGGCCGAACGTTTCCTCGTGCGCTGCGATCTGAAAGACGCTGTCGGCCGAGGTGTAGACGATGGGTTTGCCGCTGCGCACGTGCTCTTCGCCCAGTCGCGAGATGATCTCCGTGCCCGAGGCGTGGCAGTTGCCGAGCACCCCCGGCAGCCGCCCGCGCTCGATCAGCTTGTCGAGCAGCGGCTTCGGAAAGGTGTTGTGCGGATCGCGGAAGTACCCCCACTCGTACAGCACCGGCACGCCGGCCATCTCCCAGTGCCCGCTCGGGGTGTCCTTGCCCGTGCTCAATTCGGCGGCGTACCCGTAAGCGCCCGAGACGGCGACGTCCGGGGCGCAGCCGGCGGGAAATTCGCCGCTGCTGTCGCGCGCCGCATGCAGCAGGCCGAGCCGTGCGAGGTTCGGGATCTCGAGGGGCCGGCCCGCACGCGCGCGCCGCTCCGCGATGTGGCCCAGCGTGTTGGCGCCGGCGTCGCCGAACTTGTCTGCATCCGCCGTGGCGCCGATGCCGAACGAATCCAGCACGAGAATGACTGCGCGGGTCATGTCGGGGGTCCGTCTCCGTACGCTTCAGGGCGCCTGCAGCGACACGAACAGCCCGGCCAGCACGGCGCTCATGAGGCTGGCGAGCGTGCCCGCGACGACCGCCTTGAGCCCCATCCTTGCAATGTCGTGTCGGCGCTCGGGGACCAGGCTGCCGAGCCCGCCGAGCAACATCGCGATCGACGACAGGTTGGCGAACCCGCAGAGCGCGAACGTGAGCACCACCTGCGTATGGTCCGAGAGCTGCGGGCGGATGTCGACGAAATTCACATACGCGACGAATTCATTGACCACGAACTTCTGTCCGATGAGGCTCCCCGCATCGATCGCCTCCTTCCAGGGTACGCCGAGCAGGAATGCGAGCGGTGCGAGCAGCCAGCCCAGGATCCTCTGAAAGGTCAGGCCTTCGACCCCGACGAGCCCGCCGATCCCGCCGATCATCCCGTTGACGAGCGCGATCAGCGCGATGAATGCGAGCAGCATCGCTCCGATGTTGAGCGCGAGCATCAACCCGTCGCGGGCGCCGTTGGCGGCTGCCTCGAAGATATTCACCGGTTTCGCATCGTCGCTGTACTGCACGTGGACGAGCTGCGGATCCCGGTATTCGGTTTCGGGCACGATGATCTTGGCCATCAGCAATCCGCCGGGCGCCCCCATGAAGCTCGCCGTGAGCAGGTACTTGAGGCTCACGCCCATCGTCGCGAAGCCAGCCATGACGGCACCTGCGATCGTGGCCATCCCGACGGTCATGATTGCGAACAGCTCGGAATTGGTCGTGCCTGCAAGGTAAGGCCGCACGACCAGCGGTGCCTCGGTGTGCCCCATGAAGATGTTGGCCACCGCCGACATCGACTCGGTGCGGCTGGTCTTCAGCAGCCGGTGCAGCAGACCCCCGAGGAACGACACGACCCGCTGCATGATGCCGAGGTAATAGAGCGTCGCCATCAGCGAGGCGAAGAACACGATCACGGGCAGCACGTGGATCGCGAAGACGAAACCCATTTCCTGGCGTTCGCTGAGCCGCCCGAACAGGAACTGGATGCCGACGCGGGCGTAATCGATCACGTTCTGCACGGCCTGCACCAGCCCGTTCAGAACCACGTCGCCACGCGGCACGTACAGCACCAGTGCCGCCATCGTGACCTGCAGCGCGAAGGCCGTGCCGAGTGTGCGGTAGTTCAAGTTCTTGCGGTTCTCGGACAGCAGCAGCGCCAGGCTGAACAGCGTGACGATGCCCACCAGGCTCATGATCGTTGTCATTTCTCAAAGCTCTGGGTCGGGGCGTAACGGCTAGTGTCCCACATCCGCCACGGCGACAGGCGCGCGCCGCTAAACTGGGCGCATGGGCGACACGCACGACGGCGCACCAGAGGGCCGGAGCGATCCGCGACAGACTGCCGCGGCGGCGCTGATGATCCGCCCCGCGGCCTTCGGCTGGAACGCAGAGACCCGCGACAGTAACCGCTTCCAGGCGCGCGTCGCGCCCGACGATCCGGCGTTGAGCGAGGGGGCGCTCGCCGAGTTCGACGCGCTGGTCGCGGCGCTGCGCGGATCGGGCGTGTCGATACTGGTGTGCGAAGACCAGCGTGAGCCGCGCTGCCCGGATGCGGTCTTTCCCAACAACTGGGTGAGCTTCCACCACGACGGCACGATCGTGCTGTACCCGTTGCGCGCGCCGACGCGGCGGCGCGAGCGGCGGCCGGAGGTGCTGCAGCAGGTCGTGGAGCAGGGCGGCTACGCGGTCACGCGACTCCTCGACCTCACGCACCACGAGCTCGGCGAGCGGTATCTGGAAGGTACCGGGAGCGTCGTGTTCGATCACGTCGCACGCACCGCCTACGCGTGTCTTTCGCCGCGCACGCATGCCGCGGTTCTCGAGGAGCTCGCGGGCGAGCTCGGTTACGAGACCTGCACCTTCGCCGCTCACCATCGCGACGGCACGGCGATCTATCACACCAACGTGATGCTCGCGATCGGCTCGCGCTTTGCGCTGATCGGTTCCGCGGCGGTCGCCGCCGCCGACCGCGCACCCCTGCTGCGCCGGCTCGAGGCGTCGGGCCGCACGGTGATCGAGATCGGCTTCGAGACGCTCGAGACCTTTGCGGGCAACGTGCTCGAGCTGCGCGCCGCGGACGGGACGGGCGTTCTGGTCCTCTCGGCGCAGGCCCGTGAGGGCCTCGCCCCGGACCGGTTGGACGCGCTCACCGCCTGCGTCGAGCGCGTGGTCGCCACGCCGGTCGCGCGCATCGAGCGGGCCGGTGGAGGCTCGGTGCGCTGCATGCTCGCCGAGGTCTTCCTGCCGCCGCGACGGGGCGGGCGCTAGAATCCCGCCCGGTCGGGGGACCCGTGCTCGAACTCGGCGTAAAAAGTCTCATCAGTTACCTGCTCGGTTCGGTCAGCGGCGGTCTGCTGCTCGGGCGCCTGCGCGGCGTCGACATCCGCGAGCTCGGTAGCGGCAACGCCGGCGGCACGAATGCGCTGCGCACCCAGGGCTGGCGCTTTGCGCTGGGCGTGATGGCGATCGACATCGGCAAGGCGGTCGTCGCGGTGGCGGTGCTGCCGCTGCTCGAGGTGCCGCTGATCGCAGCCGACCCGGCGCTCGATCCGCAGTGGCTGGCCGTGGCCTGCGCGGTCGCGGTGGTTGCCGGGCACGTCTACCCGCTCTGGTACGACTTCCGCGGCGGTAAGGGGGCGGCGACGCTCGTCGGCGCGGTCGCGGTGCTGGCGCCCGCGGCCCTCGTTCCGGTGCTCGCGGTATGGCTCTTGACGGTCATGCTTACCGGCTTCGTCGGGCTCGGCACGATGCTGGGGAGCCTCGCGCTTCCGGTGTACTTCGCGCTCGAGCGGCCGGGCGAAGCGGCATTGCTGACCTTCGGCGTGCTGATGGCGGGTTTCGTCGTCTACACCCATCGCGCCAACCTCGCGCGCATGCGTTCCGGAACGGAGAACCGCGCGCGACGTCTGTGGCTGCTGCGCCCGCGGCCGCGATGAGCCCCACGGCACCGCGGCTGCTCAAGCTGCTCTGCGACGGCAAGCTGCATTCTGGGGCGCAGCTCGCCGCTGCGCTCGGCGTCTCGCGAGCCGCCGTGTGGAAGCTGGTCGGCGAGCTGCGCGCGGCGGGCGTTGCGATCGAGAGCATCAGCCGCCGCGGCTATCGCCTCCCGGACGCAGTCGAGCTGCTCGATGCGGAACGCATGCGTGCCCAGGCGTGCCGCCTGGGACGGCGGTTGCCCGACGCGCTCGAAATCCATTTCCAGATCGACTCGACCAACGACTACCTGTACGCTGCGCCGCCACCGCCGCCCGGCACGGCGCACGCCGCCTTTGCAGAGCTGCAGACGGCCGGACGTGGCCGCCGCGGTCGGCGCTGGATCGCGCCCTTCGGCAGCGGGCTCACATTCTCGGTCGCCTGGACGTTCGCCGAGACGCCGGCGGACCTGCCGGCGCTCGGGTTGGCGCTCGGTGTGGCGGTCGCGAAGACGCTGCAGCAGCTAGGCGCGCGCGGCGCGGCCCTCAAGTGGCCGAACGATCTGCTCGCGGACGGGCGCAAGCTCGGTGGGCTCCTCACGCAGCTGCGCCAGGAGACGGGCGGCCCGGCCACGGTCGTCGCCGGGCTGGGCCTCAACCTGTCGCTGCCGGCGCAGGCCCGTGCGGCGCTCGCGCCGGCGCAGGATGGCGCCGCCGATCAGCCCGCGGCGCTGCCGGCTACCGACCTTGCGGCCGTGATCGCGGCCGGGCTGCCTTCACGCAACCTCGTCGCGGCGCGACTCGTGCTGGCGCTCGAGGATGCGCTCGCCGAGTTCGCGACGCAGGGTTTCGCGGTATTCATCGCCGACTGGTTGGGATTCGACGCGTTGCGCGACGCGCCGGTGCGCGTACACCAGGGTGGCACGGTGCTCGAAGGGATCGCGCGCGGCGCGGACCGCGACGGTGCGCTGCTCGTCGAGCGCGCCGGCCGAACCCTAAGGGTGTTTTCGGGAGACGTCAGCGTCCGCGACGCGGCGCGTTGAGCGGTTGCCGCAGGCATCGCAGCCGGACACCGCGGCGCTGTTCGCCAGTCTCGCGAGTCGCGTCCGCAGCCATGCGGGGCAATGCGCCGACTCACCCGACCAGGCGAGGGCGCGCTTCGCGAGCGCGGTGCGCAGCGCGCGCGGCGCGAGCGACCAGGCGGCGTAGCCAGCAGCGACGGCGACCAGCAACGCAACCAGCAGGTTCTGCAGCACGGCGGTGGCCTCAGGCGGTCAGTGCGAGCGCAACCCGATACGTGACGAAGGATGCCACATACGCGAGCGCGAAGAGGTACGCGGCCATCAGCAGCGGATAGCGCCAGGAATTTGTCTCGCGCTTGACCACTGCGAGCGTCGACAGACACTGCGGCGCGAACACGTACCAGGCGAGGAGCGAGAGCGCCGTGGCGAGACTCCAGGTCGAGGCGATCATCGGCGTCAGCGCGCCGGCGAGCGCATCGTCGGTCGCCGACAGCGAATACACCGTGCCGAGCGCGCTCACGGCGACCTCGCGCGCGGCAAGCCCTGGCACCAGTGCGAGCGAGATCTGCCAGTTGAAGCCGATCGGCGCGAAAAGATGCTCGAGCCCGCGGCCGATATAGCCCGCGACGCTGTACTGGATCGCAGGCCCCGTGGCACCGGGCGGCGGCGCGGGGAAGGTGCTCAGGAACCACAGCACGATCATCAGCGACAGGATGATCGTGCCCACGCGGGTGAGGAAGATCCGCGCGCGCTCCCAGAGCCCGATCAGGAGGTTCCGCAGGTTGGGCCAGTGATACTCGGGCAGCTCGAGCAGCAGCGGGTGATAGCTCGTGCGCATCACCGTGCGCTTGAGCGCGTAGGCCACCGCCATCGCTGCGACGATCCCGGCGACGTATAGCGTGAAGAGCACCAGCCCCTGCAGGTTGAACGGCCCCACCGCGCGGTTCGGGATGAAGGCTGCGATCACGAGGGCATACACCGGTAGCCGCGCCGAGCAGGTCATGAGCGGCGCGATCATGATGGTCGCGAGGCGGTCGCGCAGGTTGGGGATGGTGCGCGTCGCCATGATGCCCGGGATGGCGCAGGCAAAGCTCGACAACAGCGGAATGAAGGCGCGGCCCGAGAGTCCGACGCCGCCCATGAGGCGGTCGAGCAGGTACGCAGCGCGCGGCAGATAGCCGCTCTCCTCGAGCAGCAGGATGAAGACAAACAGGATCAGGATCTGCGGCAGGAATACGAGCACGCTGCCGATGCCCGCGACGACGCCGTCGACCAGGAGGCTTTCCAGCGGCCCGTCCGGCAGGGTTTGCTGGACGAACCGGCCGAGCGCCGCCACGCCGCTGTCGATCAGGTCCATCGGCGCCGCAGCCCAGCTGAACACCGCCTGGAACACGAAGAACAGCAGCGTGCCGAGGATTGCGAGCCCGGCGACCGGGTGCATGACGAGTGAATCGAGCTGCCGCAGCGCCCGATGGCGCAGCGGCTCCGCGTATCCCGTCTCGCGCAGGATGCGGCGCACCTCGCGCTGCGCGCGCTCGATCTGTGCAAGATCGGGCTCGCGCCAGGCGACCGCCGGAACGGCCACCGGAACAGGGAAGCTCTCGAGCCGCTCGATCAACGCGCGGTCGCCGCCACGGGCCACGGCGACCGTTTCCACGACCGGCAACCCGAGCTCGCGCTCGAGTGCCGCGACGTCGACGTGAAACCCGCGCGCGCGCGCGAGGTCGCTCATGTTGAGCGCCACGATCATCGGGATGCCGAGCGCCTTGAGCTCGAGCACGAGCAGCAGGTTGAGTCGCAGGTTGGTCGCATCGACCACGCACACGACGAAGCGCGGCGCTTCCTCGCCTGCGAGCCGCCCCAGCAGCAGATCGCGCGTGATCGCCTCGTCGAGCGTGGTCGGCGTCAGGCTGTAGGCGCCCGGCAGGTCGAGCACGCGATAGTGACGCTCGCGTGAGGGACCGACGAACGCGCCCTCCTTGCGCTCCACCGTGACGCCAGCGTAGTTCGCGACCTTCTGACGGCTGCCGGTCAGGCGGTTGAAGAGCGCGGTTTTGCCGCTGTTCGGGACGCCGATCAGCGCGAGCGGAAAAGAATCGACTGCGGCCGCCAGGCTCATACGCCGTCTTCATCCTCGAGGGCGACCGTCACCGCCGCCGCTTCGCGTCGCCGCAGTGCGAAGACGGATGTCCCCACGCGCACGGCGAACGGGTCGCCTCCGGGCCAGATCTCCTCGATGACTTCGATCCGTTCGCCCGGACAAAATCCGAGCTCGAGGAGCCGGCGGCTCACGGTCGCGCGGTTGGAATCCCCGAGGCTCTGATGATCGTCGGCGACGGCGGTGACGACACCGCGGGCACCCTTACGCATCGCGGCCAGGCTCACAGCAGACATGGCGTCAATGATACCAATCGTAATGAGAATCGTCTGCAATAAGGACATAAGCCCCGCGGAAATTGGCTCGGAGCCATTTTTCGAAAATTGGCTCGGAGCCATTTTTTTGCAATGAGGCGCCGAGGCATTCGACCTCTATTTTCAATCCGTGGCTTGTAACGGGCTCCGTGTCCGCAGGAAATTCGGCTCCGAGCCGAATTTCACTGCAGAATCCCGCTGTATGCACACCGTAACCTGAGGACGGACCCGGGCCTTGGACCTGCTGGTCGACATCGGCAACAGCCGCGTCAAGTGGGCCGGCCTCAGCGAAGGCCGGCTGAGCCCCCAGTCGGCCGCCGACGGCCGCACCTGGGGGGAGGCCAACTGGCGGCGGGAGATCGAGCGAATCCGGCCGATCCGGGTCCTGGCCGCCAGCGTTGGCGCCGCGCAGGCGCGTGACGCACTGATCGCCGCGACGCGTCGGGTCACGGGGCGGGATCCGGAGTTCGTGACCTCGACGGCGCAGGCCGCCGGCGTGCGCAATGGCTACGCGAACCCGGCCCAGCTTGGGGTGGATCGCTGGCTCGCCGTGATCGGCGCGTTCCACCGCTATCGGGCGGCATGCTGCGTGGTCGACGCCGGAACCGCGCTCACCATCGACGGGGTCGACGGCGGCGGCGCCCACTTAGGCGGCTTCATCGTGCCGGGGCCGCGGCTGATGGTCGATTCGCTGTTCGACGGCACCAGCGAACTCGCCGAACGATGGACCTGGAGCGCAGCGCCGGATCGCACCGCGTTCCCTGCGAACACCCGGGACGCGATCGAGCACGGCTGCCTCATGGCACTCGCTGAGCTGATCGACGGGGCCTCGGCTCGGCTGATCGCCCTCTACGGCGAGCGCCCGCAGCTGGTCCTCACGGGGGGCGCCGCGCCGCTGATCGTTCCCTGGCTTGCCGAATCGGCCGAGCTCGTCCCGGATCTCGTGCTGCAAGGCCTTGCCCACTTTGCATAATCCGGGCGTCTGCAGGCGTGACCCTCACCGCGGTCCGGGCACGGGGCCAGCGTGTATGATCCGCGCGTGACCGCGCAGCCGCCCCCGGCGGCGCGGCGCCAAAGCGGAGGAAGGCCTTGAAAATCAATGCCTTGACAGTCGCCGGAGGCTCTGCGGTCTTGATCGCGGCGGGCGTGCTGCTGCTGGGCGGGGATCCCGCCCGGGCGGACGTTGCCGCCGGCAAAGCTCGCTTCAATGCCGCCTGCGGCGAATGCCACGATTCGGCGGACTTCGAGAGCGAGAACCCGCAGGCGCTCGCCAGCACCCTGCACCGCATCGTTGCCGGGGAGCTCAAGCACAAGAAGGCGATGAAGCTCTCCGACCAGGAGATCGCCGACATCGCCGCGTACATGTCGACCGGCGGAAAATAGCCCCGGGGCGGTCCCGACACCGATACCCCGTGCGCGCGCTGTTCCTGCTCCTGCTGCTCGCGAACGTCCTGTTCTTTGGATGGTCGCGCTGGGTCGCTCCATCGCAGGCAGGCCCGATGACCTCCGCGGAGTCTGCGCCGCCGCTGCGCAGCATCCGGCTCACGACCGAGTCGGCGGGCTCTCCGGCGGGGGCGGCCGCCGCCGCGCCGCCAGAGACGAGCGCCGCGCAGTTCTCCGATTGCGTGAGCGCCGGACCCTTTCTCGAGCCGGCGCGGGCCGAGGCGGCGGCCGCGCGGCTGCGGGACCAGGGGTTTGCGCTCGAGCTGCGCGAATCGCGCGACGAGGTGTGGGTCGGACAATGGGTGCGACTCGATCGGCTGCCGAGCGCCGACGCCGCGGCAGCGGCGCTGGCGGGTCTGCGCGCGGCAGGGCTCACCGACGCCTATCTGCTCGCCGAGGAGCCGCCGGGCACGGTCATCTCGCTCGGTGTTTTCTCGGACGCGCAGCGTGCGCAGGCGGTCGCCACGCTGGTGCGCGATGCCGGTTACGAGGTGACGGTCGGCGACCGTTTCCGCACCGCGGACGTCGTCTGGCTCGACATCGATCGACGCTCGAATGCGGGTCTGCCGGCGCTCGAAGGACTGCAGGCCAGCGCCGGCGCGCCGGCTCGGCTCGAGCTGCGTGCGTGTCCGGGCGAAACCGCGGTCGCTGCGGCCAGCCGGGGCCGTGCCGGCGGTGCAGCGCCGCCAGGGCAATAGCGGCCACGCGCCGACGTCGCGCTAGAATCGCGAGGATGCGCCGGCTTAGCTCAGTCGGTAGAGCAGCGGTTTTGTAAACCGCGGGTCGGGGGTTCGATTCCCTCAGCCGGCACCACCAGAAATGGCTCCCTTCCATCCGACAGGGCAATGCACCTGACTCATCGCCTTGGCCTGCGACAGCTGACGCTGCTCCTGTTCTCGCTCATCTCGCCGGCGGCGGTCGCGGCAACGCCGCAGGTGCGCGCCGTCACCGCGTTCGTGGATCTCGACCCAGCCCGCTACGAGCAGCAGATCGCCGATACGGCGAGCAAGCTTCAGCACGCCCGTGCGCGTTTCGAGCAGGCCGGGTTTGCGGTGCAGACGCTGCGCATTACGACGCAGCAGGCGCTCTGGCAGGCGCTCCGTGAAATGGGCAAGGATCGGGGTTTGGCGCTGCTCCTGCGCCTCGACGAGCTCGCTACGAAGGGCGACCTCATAATCAATCTTGGTCCGCCGGCGCTCGACGATCATCCGGATCCTTTGCTGCTCGAGCTGCTCGGGGAAGTTCAGGCGAGGAGCACGCGGCTCCAGGCGAACATGATCGTCGCGAGCGACGCCGGCGTGCACTGGATCACTGTGCGGGCTGCGGCGCGGCACATCCTGCGCGTGGCGCAGCGCAGCCCGCACAGCCAGGGGACATTCGCATTCGCCGCGGTCGCGATGCCGGCCGTGGGAACGCCGTACTCGCCGGGCTCTTACCACGTGAACGAGGCCGGCCGGTTCTCGATCGGGCTGCAGTCCGCGAACGTGGTCGCCGAGGTGTTTGCCAGAAGCGGCGGCAACGCAACGCTCGCGACCCGCGAGCTGACGGCGGCGCTGGCCGCGCACGCTCGCGACGTCCACCGTATCGCTGCGGCCATCGAGCAACGGACGGGCCTGAAATACTGGGGGCTCGATCCGACCCCCGTTCCGCTCAAGGACGAGTCGATCGGCGCTGCGATGGAAGCATTTCACGGCACGACTTTCGGCTCCCCGGGAACATTGACGGCCGCCTACGTCGTCACCGAAGCGCTGAAGGAGCTGCCCGGTCCGAGAGTCGGCTATTCGGGGCTGATGCTGCCGGTCATGGAGGACACGCGGCTGGCACAGCGCTGGAACGAAGGGGCCATCAGCCTGGACGCGCTGCTTGCCTACTCGGCGGTGTGCGCCACCGGTCTGGACACGGTGCCGCTGCCCGGCGACGTCACGGAGGCGCAACTGACCCGAATCATCGGCGACGTCGCAGTGCTCGCCTTCAAGTGGAAGAAACCCCTGAACGCGCGACTGCAACCCGTACATGGAAGGGTCGCCGGCGAGATGAGCGACTTCGACAGCCCGTATCTGACAAACGTGCGACTTCAGCCGGTGAGGTGACCGGCTCGCGGGGCGATGTGCGGGTGCGACATCCGCCGCCCCGGGGTCAGGTGGCTGTGCGCTGTACGCGGAAGACGTTTCTCAGTCCGCCGAGCGGATGCTCACCCAGCGCCGGCAGCGCGGGCAGGTCGTCGGCTCGAGATCGATGGCCCACCAGCGCTTGCCGCAGTCGCAGCGAATGCGGAAGTGGGTCTCAACGACGGAGGCAAACCCGACGCCGACGCTCTGTTCCTCCACTTCGATGCCGTCGGTGGTGACGCGGTCATGGGCAGCCCCGCTGGGTCGCACAGCCCCGCTCCACTCCTGCGGCAGCTCGCCGTCGTGGTCGACGTATTCCGTTCGCCGGCGCGGCCAGAACTCCTTCAGATCCATCCTAATCTCCCCTTTTTTGCCGCTCTCCGGCGGCTTTCCGCCCCTTATATACCCCGGAATCCGCCGCAATGCACGGGGCGGGACCGGCCCCCGTTCGATAAACGGGTCACGAACCGGCCGCCGGGACTGTGCGCAAGTTGGCAAGAGCGCGCCCGACTATGTCAGGATCGGGGGCGATTCAGTGTCGCCTGGAGGGTCCTACATTGGCGCTTTGGAAAGAACAAACGGGAAAGGAGGGTATGCCTCCCATGGCCGACTCAGGCTCGAATGGCATGGAATCGACCCCCTTTGTGGCTGAGCGGCCCCTCGCCGGCGTGGCGGCGGTCGAGCCGGCCCGACGGCCGGTCGAGCGCAGCAGCGGGGCGGGGAAGGAGTCGCTGATCGCGGCCGACGTCACGATCGAAGGCAAGATCGAAGGTGCCGGACATATTCGTATCGCTGGTCGCTTCAAGGGCGACGTCAAGGTCGAGGGCAACGTCACGATCGAAAACGGGGCCCACGTGACCGGCGAGCTGCACGCCAACACGGTGATCGTGAGCGGCGAAGTGCAGGGCAACATCGAGGCAAGCACCAAGGTCGAGCTGCTCGAGACCGGCGTCATCAACGGCGACGTCAAGGCGGGGACGCTCTCGGTCGCTGCCGGGTCGCGCATGCGTGGTCAGGCCGACTTCGGCTGGAAGGACAAGGGTACCGGGCGGTAGCCGCGCAGCCCCATGCTCAGCAGCCGCGCAGCGCCCAGCACCGCCGGCCGGACACGGTCGTGTCCGCACTGCAAGGCGACCATCCTCGAAAGTTCGGCGATCTGCCCGCAGTGCCGGCACCACCTGAAATTCGGTGCCGCGGCGGCGCCGGGCGCGCTCACGAAGTCGTTTTCCGCGCTCTCGGTCGAAGGTTCGATCAGCCGACCGCAGCAGGACGGTGACTGCGAGTTCTCGGTGGTGCTCGCGATCGTCAACGAGCGCGGCGAGGAGGTCTCGCGCCAGGTGGTCGGCGTGGGCGCGCTGCGTCCATCGGAGTCCCGGACCTTCAAGCTGTCGGTCGACGTGCACACCCGGGACGTGAAGCCGCGCTGAAGGCACCCGCATGTCAGGCGCGATCGGCCGGCTGATCACGCGCATGACCGCGGGGATGCGGTTTCCGACCCTGTTCCTGGTGGTCGGCGGGCTCTTCCTGCTGGATCTCGTCGTACCGGATCTGATCCCGTTCTACGACGAGATCCTGATGGCGATGCTCACCGTGCTGATCGCCTCGATCCGCAAGCGTGGCCGCACGATCGAAGCGGAGCGCGACGCGCCCTGAAAAATGGCTCGGAGCCATTTTTCAGCTGCGGCGCATCATCTTGCGCGTCTCGGCGATGTGCATCTCCTCGGAAGCGATCATCTCGCGCGCGAATTCCTCGAGCATGATGCTCCGGTCGCGGACCTGTTCGAGCAGCTTGCGATAGGCGGCGAGTCCCTTCTCCTCGTGCTCGAGCGCCTCCGCGAGGATGTCGTCGACGCTGTGCCTGTGCGTCTCGAGCAGCGGCCCGATGCGCAGCGACGGATGACCTCCGAGCGAGGTGATGTGTTCGCCCGCCTGCGTCGCATGCGCCATCGATTCGCTCGACTGCCCGCGGAGCCAGGCGGTGATCGGAATCCGGTGATGACCGAAGATCATGAAGCTGTAGTGCCTGTAGCGCACTACGCCGGCGAGCTCGAGCTCGAGAATCTCGTTCAGCGTCTCGATCGCGGCGCTGGCGTCGAGCTCGGACGTGCTGCGGCTTCCCATGGTCGGCACTCCTGCTGAAGCGCGGGCATGCGCTCGCCCGCCGACCGATTGTAAGACGCTTGCCGCCCGTCGGGGCGATCAGCCGCCTTGACCTTCCATCATGAGGCCCGTGCCGCCGCGCGAGATGTGCGCCACCACCGCCGTGCGGCGATGGATCTTCGTCACGACACCGAGGCTGATGGCGAAGGCGAGCTGAACGGTCTGACCGCGTCGCAGTCCCATGTCGCCGGTTTCGACGAAGACTCCCGTCGCACTCAGATTCTTCGCGCGGCACAAGCGGCGCTTGCCCGTCGGGAGCAGCAGATAGACGGTGGTGCGAGCGCGATGTCTGGTCGTCAGTCGTCGTTCCACGGCGCAGCCCTGTGTCGTTATTGTGTGGCTGGACTGAGGACCATTATGCACGCCTCGCCGTCGGATGGAAGTCCATCGAATCCCGTGACTTATGTCCAAAACCCGGCGATTCTTGGCGCCCCTCCGGGCCGGGGCCCGACGACAAGAGCACACCCTCGTGACACGAAGAACGACCTCAGCGGCCGCGCTCCTGCTCGGCCTTGCCACCGCAGGCCCGCTGTCGGCGGCCAGCGACGCTCCGGCGAGCGTCCAGGCCCAGGCACGCGAGATCTACAGCACGATCATCGGCTTCGAGACCTCGACCGGCAAAGGTCAGGTGCCGGTGATGGCGGACTATCTCGCGGGCCTGTTCCTACGCGCGGGATTTTCGGCCGCGGACGTACACGTCCTGCCCCAGGGCGAAACGGCGGCGCTGGTCGTGCGCTACGCCGGAGACGGGCGCGGCGCGCGCCCGATCGTTTTCATGGGTCACATGGACGTCGTTGCGGCCAGGCGCGAGGACTGGACGCGCGATCCGTTCACGCTCGTCGAGGAGAACGGCTACTTCTTCGGCCGAGGTACGAGTGACATCAAGGGCGACGTAGCGCTCATCGTCACGACGTTCCTGCGGCTCAAGGCCGAGGGCTTCGTTCCGACGCGCGATCTCGTTATCGCGTTCAGCGGCGACGAAGAGACCGACATGGCGACGACGCGGAGCCTGGTCGGCGAGCATCGGGCGCTGCTCGGTGAACCCGAGTTCGCGCTGAACGCCGACGGCGGCGGAGGGGTGCTCAACGAAACGACCGGCGAGGCCGCCTTCTACTACGTGCAGGGCGCGGAGAAGCTCTATGCGACCTATGAGCTGATCGTGCGCAGCCCCGGCGGGCACAGCTCCGAGCCGCGGCTCGACAATGCGATCTACCGGCTCGCCGATGCGCTCAAAGCCGTACAGGCGTATCGCTTCCCGGTGATGTGGAACGACTGGACGTTGGGCAGCTTTCGCGCCTCGGCGGCCGAGACCCCCGGCGCGCTCGGCGAGGCGATGAGGCGCTTCGCCGCCGATCCGCGCGACGAAGCCGCGGCCAACGTGCTATTCGAGAACCCGTCCTACGTCGGCATGACGCGCACGACCTGTGTGCCGACGCGCCTCGCGGCCGGGCACGGCGACAACGCGCTGCCGCAGTCGGCGACCGCGACGGTCAACTGCCGGATCTTCCCTGGGATCGGCTTCGAGGCCGTGCGGGCCACCCTCGTCGGGCTGGCGGGCGAAGGCGTCGAAGTGAGACTGACGGACGAGGGCACGCCGAGCGACGCATCGCCGATGCGCGACGACGTGATGGCGGCCGTTGCGACCGCGGTGCGCGCCAGCTACCCGGGCACTCCCATCGTGCCGCAGATGGCCGCGTACGCAACCGACGGATCGGTGATCCGCGGGGCGGGGATTCCGACTTACGGCGTGAGCGGCATCTTCCTCAAGGACAGCGAGAGCTTTTCCCACGGCCTGAACGAGCGCGTGCCGGTGCGTTCGTTCTACCGCGGGCTCACGCACTGGTACGTGCTGATCGACGAGCTGGCGGGAGGCCGCGGCCGGTGATCAGAACGCGGACAGCCAGGCGGACGGCGCGCAAGCCTCCTCCGGCGGCCGGTGAGGGCGGGCTTAGGGTCAGCTCTGGCGCAGCGTCCGGACTCAATCCCGCCGCTCGAGCTCCTCGATCGTGCGCGGCCAGTCATCCTTGAGCAGCCGCGCCAGCGAGCGATCCGACAGCAACCGCCCGCCGGTCTGGCAACGCGGACAGTAGTTGGTTTCATCCTCGGCGTAGCGGATGCGCTGCACGCGCGTGCCGCACACCGGGCAGGGTTTGCCGAACCGCCCGTGTACGGCCATCTCCGGTCGAAAGGCCGTGACGCCCGTGGGGAACTCATCGCCCGCCTCGCGGCGCAGTCGCGCGGTCCACTCGTCGAGTGTCGCGCGCGTCGCAGCGACGAGCCTCGTGAGCTCGGCGGGCTGGAGCGAGCGCGTGAGCGCAAGCGGCGAGAGCCGCGCGCGATGCAGGATCTCGTCCGAATACGCGTTGCCGATGCCGCTCAGGATGTGCGGATCGGTGAGCGCGCGCTTGAGCGTGTGATTCGTGGCCGTGAGGCGCGCAGCGAACTCGTCCCGGGTGGCGCTTCCGATTTCGAGGCCGCCGGGGTCGTGTGCGGCGAGCGCGCTGTCCCCGGCCACGACGTGCAGCGAGGCGCGCCGTCTGGTGCCGGCCTCGGTCACGGTGAGCGCACCGTTGTCGAACTCCAAGGTGGCCAGCGCCGCGCGGCGCTTGCGGGCCTGGCCGGCGGGATACCAGTGCAGCCGACCGGCGATCATCAGGTGCAGCACGAGCCACAGCCCGCCTTCGACGCCGATCGCTATCCGTTTGCCGAGCCGGCGCACCTCGCGCACCCGCCGGCCGGCGAGCGCCTGCGGGGGCGGGTCGAAGCTGCGCAGCAGGAAAGGATTCGCGATCGTCACCCGCTCGAAGCGGTGTCCGACCACGCGCGCCGCGAGGGCCTCCACGTAGACGGCGACGTCCGGCAGCTCGGGCATTGGTCGGCTGCAGCGCCCGCCGCGAGCCCGCTCAGCGGCGATCGAGCAGCGCGAGACCGGCCTCGTTGTACCGTGC
>JBQGDL010000109.1:0-2831 GCA_052039045.1 Steroidobacteraceae bacterium | reverse complement strand
ACGACGCCCGTTTCGAGCGAGTATTCGCCGCCCACCACGCGCAGCCCGTCGTTCTGAATGAGCTGCTCGAGCAGCAGCGACCCGTGTCGCAACTGATTAACCGACATGGCGATATTCGCGCGCACGGCCTGCTGCAGCAATGAATCGCGATCGCGGGCGAGCGGCGTGCGCAGCAGCGGTTCGACGCAGGGGCGGATGCGATCGACGATCGAGCGCAGGTTCTGCGATTGCTCTTCCGATCGGCGACCGAGCTCATCTACGGTGGCCTGGATGGCGCCGCAGCTCGTATGCCCGAGCACGACCACCAGACGCGTGCGGAAGCGCTCGGCGGCGAACTCGACGCTGCCTATCTGCGAAGGGGCGACGATGTTACCCGCGACGCGGATAACGAACAGGTCTCCGAGCCCCTGGTCGAAGACGATCTCCGCCGGCACGCGTGAGTCGGAGCAGCCAAGCACGATCGCAAACGGTTCCTGCCCGACGGTGAGCTCCTGGCGCCGCTCCCGGCTCACCGCGGCGGCACGGCCGCGGATCTCGGCAACGAAGCGCCGGTTGCCCTCGCGCAACCTCTGCAGCGCCTCGTGAGCGGGGATCATCGCTTGCCGTAGCGCGGCCGCGAAGCTCGACGCCGTGACGTGGCGGCGAGCGCGCGGCGCATGACCGGGCGCTGCGGCCGGCGACGCGCGACCTCGTGAAACCCGGCCGCGTCGAACATCGACTTTGCACCGAACCACATCGTCTCGTCGCCGCTGCGGCCGGGACGGTCCACGGGGTAGGCCTCGAGCAGCGTCGCCCCGCGGCGGCGCGCGTGCACGATCGCGGCATCGAGCAGGCTGCGCGCCACGCCCTGTCCGCGGTGCCCGGGTGCGACGACGAAGCAGATGATCGACCAGACCGGTGTGTCGTCGATGGCCTTCATGACCGGCGAACGCTGCAACCGCGCGAAGGTCTCGCGCGGTCCGAGCGAGACCCAGCCCACCGGCAGCCCGTCGCGATAGCCAATCAACCCCGGCGGTTCGCGGGAGCCCGCCAGGGCGCGTAACGCCGCACGGCTCGCCTCGACGCGCGGGCGCCCGCTGACTGCCGGCGGCGCGGGTCCTCTGCGGCGGTAATACATGCACCAGCAGCGGCGCGCGATACCGCAGCCGCGCGTCCCGAACAGCGTCTCGAGATCGCCCCAGCGATCGGCTGTCAACGGGCGCACGGTGAGCGCGGGAGGGTCGTGCCGACGATTCACGCGCACTCACCGCTGCCGCGGCGGAATGCCGCGGATCGCCGCTGCGAAGCGTGCATGGGCCTCGACGTCGACCGGGCGGTGCCGGATCCGCGTTCCGGCCGCGTGCCTGCCGAGATGATTGTCGCCCTTCCAGTTGTGGACCGGCCGGATCGGTCGCGGCTCGAAGCCGCCGCCGCAGTTCGGGCAGACGTTGCCGAGCACGCGCTCGACGCACGTGACGCAGAACGTGCACTCGAAGCTGCAGATGCGTGCCTCGGTCGAATCCGGCGGCAGCGGCTTGTTGCAGTGTTCGCAGGTGGGGCGAAGCTCGAGCATCGGGGGACTCAGTGGCTGGCGGAAACGATGTGCGCCGAGAGATCGAATTCGATCCCGCTCGGAACTCTCGACACGTAACCCGCAAGCGCGTCGTCCGCGGCCGCCAGGACCCGGCTGATCGTGTCCTCGCCGAGCGCGACTCCGACCATCGGCAGCCAGCCGCGCAGATCCGCTTCCAGCATGACCCGCAGGCTCGGGAACCGCGCGGTGCTGCGGTGCGTGCTGAGCTCGGCCCGCGTTGCGCCGGCGTCGGCGAACAGGGCGCGCAGCGCGTCCGGATCGCCGAGTGCGAAGGGTGCGCTGAGCGCATCGGCGGCGGGGCGGCCGGCGAGCCGCGACAGCAGGTCCACCTCGGCGGCGTAGGCGGGGTTGTTCCCGAGCGTGTCGAACACCGCCACGACGAGTCGGCGACGCGGTGCGAGCACGCGCAGCATTTCGCGCAGCGCCTGCACGCGGTCGCTGAAGAACATCAGCCCGAACTGGCTGACGACCGCGTCGAAGCTCGCGTCCGGGAACGGCAGGGATTCGGCTATACCCTGGCGCCAGTCGATCGCGGACGCGAGCTCACGGGCGACCGCGAGCATGCCCGCGTCGGGATCGAGCCCCACGACCCGCCCGTTCGGGCCGACACGTCCCGCGACATGACGTGCAAGCACCCCGGTGCCGCAGGCGACGTCCAGCACACGCTCACCGGGTCGGATCTGCGCGAGATCCGCGACCACCGGCGCCCACTGCTCGAACAGGGCCGGAACGAACAGCGCCTCGTAGGCGTGCGCAGCGTCGGTCATAGTGCCCTCCACGCCCTGCGCGTCGGTTTCCTCTCTGGGACCGCCGTGCCGAGACTCAACCCGAGCTCCGCTTGCGGCCGTGCAGCATCGCCGCGATCAGATTTTCGCGATGCCGGAACGACGCAGCGATCACCCCTGCGACGTGCAGCACCGCCAGGACCAGCAGCAGGTCGGCGACCGTCGAGTGTAACCGCTCGACCCATTCGATGCCCCAGTAGCGGTCCGTCGTATAGAGCCAGCCCGTGACGCCGGTCGCCGCCGTTACCAGCAGCAGAGCGACGATCATGTAGCCGCCGAGCGGGTTGTGACCGATGTAGCGTGCCTCGCGACGCTGCACGACGGCCACTGCATAGGTCCACGTTTCGCGGACGCCGCAAACAAAACTCGCGAACCGGGTGTGGCCGGTCCCGACGCAGCCCCACACGACGCGCGCGGCGACCACCGCCAGCGCGAGGTAGCCCGCCCACTCGTGCGACGTGCGTGCGCCGGTG
>JBQGDL010000108.1:0-2120 GCA_052039045.1 Steroidobacteraceae bacterium | reverse complement strand
AGCACCCAGCCCGATGCCAGCGCCGGCGCGATCAGCGGCAAGGTTACGGTCAGAAACGTTTTGAGCGGCGGGCAGCCGAGATTCATCGCCGCCTCTTCGAGGCTGGTATCGAACGTCAGCAGCCGCGACTGCACCACCATGGTGACGAAACACATGGTCAGCGTCGTATGCGCGATCGTGATGGTCCAGAAGCCGCGGTCGACGTTCACGGCCACGAACAGCAGCAACAGCGAGAGCCCGGTGATCACCTCCGGCATCACCAAGGGCGCAAAGATCATGCCGGAGAACAGCATGCGGCCGCGGAAGCGTCCGAGCCGCACCAGCGCGACGGCCGCGAGCGTGCCGAGCACGGTCGCCGCGGTCGCCGACAGAAAGGCGATGCGCAGCGTCACCCAGGCGGCTTCCAGCATGGCTTGGTCGTTGACGAGCTCGACGTACCAGCGCACCGACCAGCCGCCCCACACCGTGACGAGGCGCGAGGCATTGAAGGAGTAGATCACCAGGATCGCGATCGGCAGGTAGAGGAAGGCGAGCCCGAGCGCGACCGCGGCGACGTTGAACCAGGACGCGCGACGCATGGTCAGCGCCCCCCCGCGAGATCGCGGCCCTGCATCTGCTGATAGATCGCGAGCGGCATGACGAGAAGGCAAAGCAGCACGACGGCGACCGCGGAGGCGACCGGCCAGTCCCGGTTGGCGAAAAATTCGGTCCAGAGCGTCTGGCCGATCATCATGGTCTGCGAGCTGCCGAGCAGGTCGGGGATGACGAACTCGCCGACGATCGGGATGAAGCAAAGCAGCGCGCCCGCCACCACGCCCGGCAGCGACAGCGGCAGCGTCACCAGCCAGAACGCCTTCCACCACGGACAACCGAGATCGGCGGCGGCCTCGATCAGCGTCTCGTCCATCTTCTCGAGCGTGGCGTAGATCGGCAGCACCATGAAGGGCAGATAGGAATAGACGATGCCGATATAGACCGCCGTGTCGGTGGAGAGCCACGCCGGCGGCTCCTCGACCACGCCCAGCGCAAGCAGAGCTTGATTCAGCAGGCCGTCGCGCTGGAGAATATTGATCCAGGCATAGATGCGGATCAGGAACGAGGTCCAGAACGGCAATATCACCAGCACGAACAGCGCGGGCTGCCAGCGTCGTGGCGCGCGCGCCATTCCGTAGGCGAGCGGGAAGCCGATCAGCAGCAGCAGCAGCGTCGAGCCGGCGGCGATCTCGAGGCTCTTGAGATAGGAGGCGAGGTAGAGCCAGTCGGAGGCGAGGAAAACGTAGTTGTCGCTCGACAGCGCGCGCACGAATTCCTCGATCCCCTTCCATCCGGCGGCGAGATCGAGCACCGGCGTGTAGGGAGGCTGCGCGACCGCCGTCTGGGAGAGGCTGATCTTCAGCACGATCCCGAACGGGACGAGAAAGAAGGCGACGAGCCAGAGATAGGGAACCAGCACGACCAGCCGCGCGCCCCACGGCCGGTTGCGGCCACCGCTTGCATTCACTGCGTTCACCCGCGCCCTCCTAGATTCTTTTGGTTTGCGCATGTCCTGATCGGAAAACCGGTGCCCACTTTTCCGGGACATGCGCTATCGCGTCAGCACCATGGCCGCCTCCGGCGCCCAGCTCAGCCACACCCGGTCGTCCCAGCCGATCGAGCGTTCGGTGAGCCGTGTCACGTTGGCGACCGCCGCCTTCATGACGAAGCCGCCGTCGAGCCGGACCTCGTAGATCGAGAGGTCGCCGAGATAGCCGATATTGCCGACCGTCCCGGCGACGCAATTCTCCTCCGGCTTCGCCGGCGGCTCGCGGCCGATGCGCACCTTCTCGGGCCGCAACGCCACCCATACCGTGTCGCCCGGCTTGGCTTCCGTGCACGCGGGCGTGCGCAGCCGTCCGGCAGAGGGGCTGGCGATCAGCGTGCCGGGCGCGCCCACCTCGACCACGCGGCCCTCGATCAGATTGACGTCGCCGATGAAGTCGGCGACCCAGCGCGAGTTGGGGAGCTCGTAGATTTCGGGCGGAGTGGCGACCTGGATCAGGCGCCCGTGGTTCATGACGCCGATGCGATCCGCGACCGTCATCGCCTCCTGCTGGTCGTGGGTGACGATGATGAAGGTGAGG
>JBQGDL010000107.1:0-6658 GCA_052039045.1 Steroidobacteraceae bacterium | reverse complement strand
ATGTCGTCGATGTGCCGTCCCTGCGCGTCATTGAGCTGCCAGCCGGTCAGCTCCTCGGCGACCGGATTCAGGTACTCGACGTGGAGGCGCGCATCTGTCGTGATCACGCCGTCGCCGATCGACTGCAGCGTGATCTGCGCGCTCTCCTTCTCGCGGAACAGCGCATCCTCGTAGAGCTTGCGCTCCGTGATATCGAATTCCACGCCGACCAGCCGCTTGAGCCGCCCGCTCGAGTCGGCGCGCGCCTTGGCGCGACTCACGACCCAGCGCCACTCGCCGTTGCAGTGGCGCATGCGGTGCACGCTCTCGAACATCGGTGTCTTGCCGGCGATGTGCTCGCGGATCATGGTCTGCACGCGGCCCATGTCGTCGGGGTGCACGAGCCGGCGCCAGTCGGGCGAGATCTCGGGGTCGTGCTCGTCGTAGCCGAGCATGTTGCGCCAGCGCGGCGAGAAGTACACCGTGTTGTTGTCGACGTCGAAGTCCCAGAGTCCGTCGTTCGCGGTGTGCAGCGACAGCGCATTGCGCTCCTCGAGCCGGCTCAGGTGCCTCTCGACACGCAGCCGTTCCAGTCCGGTGGCGAAGCTCGTCGCGATGAGCTTGAGGAGCAGATGCAGGTTCGCATCCCAGCTCTCCCGCGGCTGTGTCGAGCAGAAAGCCATGAAGCCGTGCACCCGGTCGCGCAGCGACAGCGCGCATACCAGGAGCGAGCGCATGCTGAGCTCGGCGAAGCGCGCCGCATCCACGGTTTGTTCGCGGCGCGGCGCATGCGTGTCGCGGATCTCGGCGATGCGCAGGTGGCCGAGGCCGTGCGCGAGCCAGGGCAGACGCTCGAGCGACTCGCCCTTGAGCACCTGCGGGTCGAAGGGGGTGAAGAGCGCCGTGGAACTCGCGACGCGTTCGACCAGCCTGCACTCCGTGTCGAAGAGCACGATGCAGATCGCGTCGAGCTCGGCAGCTTCGCGCAGCGCATCGAGATTTCGCTTGATGCAGCTGTCGCCGCCTTCGCTGGTCAGGCCCTGGAAATCGACGGCGACTTTCGTGGCCAACACGTCGAGGCCGACACCGGGTCGGCCGCTGCCAAAGACGCGCTGAGTGGCGAGGAAGTCAGTGGTGCCTTCCGTGTCGTCCCCGCCCTCAGGAACGGAACTGGCCATGGCTCCCGGGCAACTCCCTGTTTCGCTGCGCGCTCAGTTTCTCACCCTGCAAAGCCCCCGATCGGAACTGCTCCACAGAATCCGCACGCTTGTTGCGCAACCGTTTGCGGTTCATTCTGACACAGACGATCAGGAATGCAAGGTAACTCTATGTATTTAAAGCGCGCGCCGGGGCGGCATAACGTCGCGCCGCAGCCGCGTCGCCGTGCGACACACAGCCCGGGTCGGCGGCCCCCGAGACCAGGAACCATTCGGCGCGATGCCACTGGCCGAGCGGCCGGGCCGCTGCCTGCGAAAAGCAGGCGCGTCGCGCCTTGTCATCGACCACGAGCGCGCGACGCGGATCGCGTGCGAGCCAGGCCGCGGCATCGGCCGCCTCCTGCTCCCACTCCCGCCAGCGATCGCGTCCAAAGTGCACCATCGGCCGCGCGAGCTGCA
This sequence comes from Steroidobacteraceae bacterium, assembly GCA_052039045.1. Lineage (GTDB taxonomy): Bacteria > Pseudomonadota > Gammaproteobacteria > Steroidobacterales > Steroidobacteraceae > DATJKD01. The sequence continues at coordinate 5,063 of JBQGDL010000107.1, read as the reverse complement.
ACGCGAACTGCTCGCGCATGCCGACGAACCCGAGCTCGGGGACATCCGCCGCGGTACTCGTGACGCGCCGCATGAACGCGCGCCCGGAGCGGCTCGCATCGATAACGGGGTAGACCACGAAGCCACCGACGAGCAGCACCACCGCGATCGACCCCGTCCAGGCCAACCACGCATCGCGCAGGCGAAACACGCCGAGCATCGCGGCACAGCCGAGTGCAGTGAGCGTGAGCGGCGCGAGGAGCGCCGAGGCATCGAGCGCCTCGCGCCGCAGCACCCGTTCCCCGCGCACCGCCAGGTACGCCGCGGCCAGACCGAGCGCACACGCCAGAATCGCCGTGAGCGCCACGGCCAGGCGGCGCGGACCCCGCGCGCGCAGCAGCTCTGGCAGCCACGGCGCAGCCGCCATCGTCAGCGCCGGCAACGCCGGCAGAACGTAGACGCCACGCTTGCCGGTGCTTGCGCTGAAGAAGGCGATCACGATCAGCACCCAGCTCAGCAGCACTGCGGTAGGCGCATCGCGGCCGCGCAGCGCACTGCGCCAGCGCGGCCACAGCCAGGGAACCAGCGCGATCACGGGCAGCCACAGCCACGGAATCACGTTGGTCAGGAAATACCAGACGGGCTCGCGGTGCTGCCAGGCGTGCTCGTAGCGGGTCACCGTCTGGCTGAACAGGATCTCGTTGCGGTAGGCCTGCAGCTCGGCGCTGCCGGAGGTCGCGAGCCACATCGGCACCAGCCATGCGCCGATTGCAGCAAGCAGCGCCGCCGGACCGGCAAGCGCGAGCCCGGGCGAGGTCCCTGTCGCGACGGGCCAGCCGCGTGCCGTGAGCACCGCGAGCGGGACGAGCGCGAGGAGCGGCAGGAATCCGACGCCCTTCGTGATCACGCCGAGACCGGCGGCAGCCCAGCCGGCGACGTACCAGCCCGGCGCCGGTGCGATGAGCCGATGACGCAGCAGTCCGTACAGACTCAAGGTCGTGAGAAAGCACAGCGTCGCGTCGATCTGCGCCTGCCGCGCCTGCCAGACGAACTGCACGCTGACGAGGAGCAGCAGCGCCCCGGCGACGCCGACTTCGCGTCCGTACGCACGGCGCAGCCAGTCGTAGACGAGCAGCACGGTCCCTACGCCTGCCAACAGCGACGGAAGCAGGAAACCCGCGCGCAGCGAGCCGGTCGCTCCCATCGACAGTGAAAGCAGCCAGAAATAGAGCGGCGGTTTGTGTGCGTAGAGCTCGCCCGCCGCGCGGGGCAGCAGCCAGTCACCGGTTGCGAGCATGTCCCGCGCGATGAGCACGAAGCGCGGCTCATCGGCCGGCCATGGGTCGCGCAGGCCCAGGCCGGCACCCATCAGCACCGTGGCGAGCGCGACGAGCCACAACAGATCGGCGCGCACCGCACCGGTATCCGTCCGACCGGGGCGCAGCAGCCGGTCGAGCAGCGAGACCTGCCCCTCGCCCCCGCTCATGGATTAATCCTCGCTGACCTGGACGCGCGGCGAGGCACGGCGCAGCAGCCAGGAGAGACCGATGAGGTCGACGATCCCCACCCACAATCGGTTGTGCAGTCCGTATTTCGATTTGCCGCGCGTCCGTTCGCGGTGATTCACCGGCACCGAGACCACCTCGAAGCCCTCGCGCCGCACCAGCGCCGGCATGAATCGGTGCATGTGATCGAAGCGTGGCATATCGAGGAACACCGCGCGATCGAACACCTTGATGCCGCAGCCCGTGTCGGGCGTACCGTCGCGCAGCAGGCGGCCGCGCACGCCGTTTGCGATGCGCGAGGAAACGCGCCGCAGCCAGCTGTCGCGGCGCGTCGTGCGGTTGCCGATCACCAGCCGCAGCCGGCCCGACGAGTCGGCGCGCCGCACGGCCAGCAGCCGCGGGATGTCGGCGGGGTCGTTCTGTCCGTCGCCGTCGAGCGTGGCGATCAGCGGGGCGCGTGCCGCGCGCACGCCCGTGGCGACCGCGGCGCTCTGCCCCGAGCGGATCGCGTGCCGCAGCAGGCGCAGCTGCGGCAGGCCGGCGGCGCGCGTGCGCAGCGCCGCCGCGGCGGTGCCGTCGGTGCTGCCGTCGTCGACGAAGACGATCTCGTGCGCCAGCGCGCCGAGCGCCGTCGCGATCTCGGCGGCGAGCGGCGCGACGTTGTCCTCCTCGTTGCATACAGGTATCACCACGGAGAGCTCCGGGCTCGCGCACGCGGCGCTCGAGCGGTCATCGGTCATGCGTGGCACCGTCTCCCTGTGCCGGGGCCGGCGGCCGCCCGAGCGAGGCGAGGCCGGCGGCCTTGAGCGCATGCAGCGTCTGCGCGAGATCGCGCGCGACCGCCGCCTGTCCGGCCGCGTCGAGCGCGCGCGGCACGCGCACCGGCTCGCCGATCGTGATCGCCACGCGGCTCAATGGCAGTGGCAGCTCGAACCTGTCCCAGGTCCTGAGCCGCAGTGTGCGCGAAGCCGCAACGGCGATCGGCAGAATCGGCCGGCCGGAGAGCTGCGCGAGCATCACGGCACCCTGCTTGAAATCGTGCACCGGCCCGCGCGGACCGTCCGGCGTGATCGCCGGAGAGATCTGCTGCCTGACGATCGTCTCGTAGAAGTCACGCAAAGCGCGCGCGCCCGTGTGCGTGGAGGAGCCTCGGATCACGTGCCCGCCGAGTTTGCGGACCAGCATCGCGGGCGCCGTGCCATCCACCGAAGGGCTGATGAGAAATCCCGGCCGAAGACCGTGCGGCTCGAGCAGCACGAGCGCGCGAACGCCGAACAGGATGTGCTGGTGCCAGTAGACCGGGATCACCGCCCCGTGCTGAAGGAGCGCCTCGCGCGCTCCGTCGAGCCCGGCGATCGGCTGCAGACGGCAGCTCCCCCAGAAGACGCGCAGCAAACCCCATGCCACGACCGCCGCTACGCGGTATACGAGCATCCGGGCCGGCGTGAGCGTGCGCTGTGCACGGGTCAGCCTCCGGTACAGCGTGTTGCGCAGCTCCCGCTGCTCGGGCGCCGTCTGTTCGTCGTTCACAGCGAGGCACGCTCGAGCGATTCGATCTCGATGGCCGCAGGGAGCGTGCACGTTGCCAGGCAGGCGATCACGCCGGGCGCAAGGTCGAGCGCCATCAGCTCGTAGCAGCTGCGCTCGAGACGTGAGCAGCGCAGCGCCGGGCCGATCTCCACATCGTGCGCGCGTTCGAGCCCGAGGCCCGCCGCTTTGAGGGTCGCCTCGATCGCCGTCCAGCGCCGCAGCCGCGCCGGCGGCGCCTCGCCGGCGTAATCCTCGTGATCGAATCCGAGATCGCACTCGTGGCTCGCGGCGCAGGCGACGCGCCGCGGCGTGTGCGAGATGCTGAAGTACGGCCCGCCCGCGAGACGCGGCTTTGCCCCCTGCGGGAATCGCAGATCCGCGGGGCCGACGTCGCCGCAGCCGAGGTGTTGCGCTGCGCGCATCAGGAGCGCCGTCGCGTTCAGGCTCGCGCGGCGCGATTCGGCGGTGCGCGATTCCAGCTCGAGCCGTCGCGCGTACGGCAGACGCTGCAGCAGGCGCTGGTGCCAGCCCGGCGAGGCATGCCCCGACGACGGAGCATGTAGTACGATCACGCGGTCCATCGGGCGCGATTCTCCGCCCGATGCCGGTACACCGCCAGTCCGCCCGTGCGGCATATCGACGAGCCACAGTCAGCGCCGATGATCCGATACCAGACTCTGCCCGAGATGCTGGAGCACCGCAGCCGCGGCGAGGCCGCCATCGGCTATCTGGAGGGCGAAGGCGCGGAGAAGACACTGCGGCTCGCCGAGCTGCGCCGGCGCGCCCTCGGGATACTCCGGCACCTGCAGCGCGCGGGCGCCCAGCCCGGCGACCGGCTCATCCTGCATGTCCCGACCAACGAGCAGTTCCTCGACGCATACTGGGCCTGCCTGCACGGCGGCATCGTGCCGGTGCCGGTCGCGATAGGCATCAGCGACGAACACAAGCACAAGCTGCTGCGGATCGCGCGCCAGCTCGGCGATCCGCTCCTCTACACGACGCGCAAGCTGCGCGACCGGCTCGCGGCGTTCGCAACCGCCAGCGGCGATTCGACTACCTGGCCGGCGCTCGAGGCACGCTCGTTCCTGATCGATGAGCTCGACGACGTGTCGCGCGAAGGCGCGCCGGCTCGGGTGAGCCCCGAGGACACGGCGTTCATACAGTTTTCCTCCGGCTCGACCAGCGAGCCGAAGGGTGTCGTGCTCACCCACGCCAACATCCTCGCCAACTGCGACGGCGCGATGCTTGCGGCGGGGCTCGGCGAAGCCGACACATCGCTTGGCTGGATGCCGCTCACGCACGACATGGGACTGATCGGCTTTCATCTGATCATGATGTACAGCGGCGTGCGCCAGTACATCATGCCCACGGATCTGTTCGTGCGTCGCGCCGTGCTGTGGATGAAGTTCGTCTCGGACAAGCGCGTGACCGTGACCTGCTCGCCGAACTTCGGTTACCGGCACTTCCTGCGCGCGCTCGGCGAGCGCACTCTCGACGGCGCGGATCTTTCCCGCGTGCGGCTGATCTTCAACGGCGCCGAGCCCATTTCCGTCGAGCTCGCCGAGGAGTTCCTCGAGCGTCTTGCGTCCAATGGGCTCGCGCGCAAGGCGATGTATCCGGTTTACGGGCTCGCCGAGGCGTCGCTCGCCGTCACGATGCCTGCGCCGGGGTCGGAATTCCGCTGGCTGGACGTCGACCGGCGCTCGCTCGGTCCCGGCCAGCCGTTTCTGCCGGCCGCCGCGCAGGATCGCGATCATCTGCGATTGATGTGCGTCGGCCGCCCGATCCCGCACACCAGCGTCAGGCTGGTCGATGACAGCGGCGCCGAGGTGCAACCCGGCTCGGTCGGACATCTGCTGATCACGGGCGCCAACGTCACGCGTGGCTACTACCGCAACCCCGAGGCCACGGCGGTGGCGGTCGGCCCGGACGGCTGGGTGCGCACCGGCGATCTCGCGCTCGTGCATGAGGGCGAGTACTTCATCACCGGCCGGTCGAAGGAAATCATCTTCGTCAACGGACAGAACTACTATCCGCACGATCTCGAGG
>JBQGDL010000106.1:0-14882 GCA_052039045.1 Steroidobacteraceae bacterium | reverse complement strand
CGCGGATCGCGCACAGCATGGAGGAGGCGCTGGCGACGCAAGCCGAGATCGGCTTCCCCACCGTGATCCGCCCCTCGTTCACGCTCGGCGGCACGGGCGGTGGCATCGCCTACAACCGCGAGGAATTCGAGACGATCGTCGCGCGCGGGCTCGATGCCTCGCCCACCAGCGAAGTGCTGCTCGAGGAGGCGGTGATCGGCTGGAAGGAATTCGAGATGGAGGTGGTGCGCGACCGCAACGACAACTGCATCATCATCTGCTCGATCGAGAACGTCGATCCGATGGGTGTGCATACCGGCGACTCGATCACCGTAGCGCCCGCGCAGACGCTGACGGACAAGGAGTACCAGCTGATGCGCGACGCGTCGATCGCGGTGCTGCGCAAGATCGGCGTCGAGTGCGGCGGGTCGAATGTGCAGTTCGCGGTCAACCCCCAGGACGGACGGCTGCTCGTGATCGAGATGAATCCTCGCGTCTCGCGCTCCTCGGCGCTGGCCTCCAAGGCGACCGGCTTCCCGATCGCCAAGGTCGCTGCCAAGCTCGCGGTCGGCTACACGCTCGACGAGCTGCGCAACGAGATCACCGGCGGCGCGACGCCGGCCTCCTTCGAGCCGACGATCGACTACGTCGTCACGAAGGTGCCGCGCTTCACGTTCGAGAAGTTCCCCGGCGCCAACGACCGGCTCACCACGCAGATGAAATCCGTGGGCGAGGTCATGGCGATCGGGCGCACCTTCCAGGAGTCGGTGCATAAGGCGCTGCGCGGTCTCGAGACCGGCATCGACGGGCTGGCGTCGCTCGTCACGCTCCCGCTCACCGAAGACGCGCGCAACGCGCTGCTCGAGGAGCTGCGCACGCCGGGCCCGGACCGGCTGCGCTACGTCGCCGACGCCTTCCGCGCCGGCATGACGCTCGACGAAGTGCACCGGGCGGCGCGGATCGACCCGTGGTTCCTGGCGCAGATCGAGGACCTGGTGCACGAGGAGGCGCGGATCGAGTCGCAGGGCATCGCGGCGCTGGATCCGGCGCGGATGCGCGCATTGAAACGCAAGGGTTTCGCCGACAGTCGCCTCGCGCGGTTGACCGGTGCGACCGAGCAGGCGATCCGCGAGCGGCGCCACGCGCAGGGCGTGCGGCCGGTCTTCAAGCGCGTCGACAGCTGCGCCGCGGAGTTCGCGAGCCCCACTCCGTATCTTTATTCCACCTACGACGAGGAGTGCGAGGCCGCGCCTACGGCACGTCGCAAGATCATGATCCTCGGCGGCGGACCCAATCGCATCGGCCAGGGCATCGAATTCGACTACTGCTGCGTGCACGCGGCGCTCGCGCTGCGCGAGGACGGCTTCGAGACCATCATGGTCAACTGCAATCCGGAGACGGTGTCGACCGACTACGACACCTCGGACCGGCTGTACTTCGAGCCGCTCACTTTCGAGGACGTGATGGAGATCCTGCACGTCGAGAAGCCGTTCGGCGTGATCGTGCAATACGGCGGACAGACGCCGCTCAAGCTCGCCACCTCGCTCGGCGCCGCGGGCGTGCCGATCGTGGGCACCACGCCCGACTCGATCGACGTGGCGGAGGACCGCGAGCGCTTCCAGAAGCTGGTCGACCGGCTGCAGCTCAAGCAGCCCCCGAACCGTACCGCGCGCAACGAGGAGGAAGCGGTGCGACTCGCCTCCGAGGTGGGCTATCCGCTGGTCGTGCGGCCCTCCTACGTACTCGGCGGGCGCGCCATGGAGGTGGTCTTCAACGAGGACGATCTTTGCGCTTACATGATGGCGGCGGTGCGCGTCTCGAACGACAGCCCGGTGCTGCTCGACCGCTTCCTCGACCTCGCGATCGAAGTCGACGTCGATGCGGTCTGCGACGGCAAGGACGTCTACATCGGCGGGATCATGGAGCACGTCGAGCAGGCGGGGGTGCACTCCGGCGACTCCGGTTGCTCGCTGCCGCCGGTGAGCCTGAGCCTTGCGCTGCAGACCCAGATCCGCGATCAGACCCGCAGGCTCGCGCTGGCCCTCAACGTGATCGGGCTCATGAACGTGCAGTTCGCGATCCAGGCCGGCGTCGTCTACGTGTTGGAGGTCAATCCGCGAGCCTCGCGCACCGCGCCCTTCGTGTCGAAGGCCACCGGCGTGCCGCTCGCCAAGGTCGGCGCGCGCGTGATGATGGGCAAGACGCTGGCGCAGCTCGGTCTGCAACGCGAGCGGGTGCCGAAGTTCTTCTCCGTCAAGGAGGCCGTGTTCCCCTTCGCCAGGTTTCCCGAGGCCGATCCGATTCTCGGCCCGGAGATGAAATCGACCGGCGAAGTGATGGGCACCGGGCATAGCTTCGGCGAGGCCTACGCCAAGGCTCAGACGGCCTCGGGCGTGGTGCTGCCGACGCGCGGCGTTTGTCTGCTCTCGGTGCGCAACCGCGACAAGCCGGGCACCGTCGATCTCGCGAAGCTGCTGATCGCGCGCGGCTTCGAGATCGTGGCCACGCACGGCACCGCGGCCGAGCTCGAAGCCGCGGGTGTGACCTGCCGGCGCGCGAACAAGGTACGCGAGGGCCGACCACACATCGTCGACATGATCAAGAACGACGAGATCAACCTGATCGTCAATACCACCGAGGGCAAGCAGGCGATCAGCGAGTCGCGTTCGATCCGCCGCGAGGCGGTGGCGCACAAGGTCACCTACTACACGACGCTCGCAGCCGCCTTTGCCACCTGCCAGGCCATCGATCATCTGCAGGAAGTCGAGGTCAATCGCCTCCAGGATCTGCACAAGGAGGTTCAGATATGACCCGTAAGCCATTGACTAAAAAGGGTTCTGAAAAGCTGCGTGAGGACCTGCGACAGCTCAAGTCCATCGAGCGGCCGCGCATCATTCAGGCGATCGCCGAGGCGCGCGCGCACGGTGACCTTTCGGAGAACGCCGAGTACCACGCGGCGCGTGAGCAGCAAGGGTTCATCGAAGGGCGCATCAAGCAGATCGAGCACGCGCTGTCCCACTGCCAGATCATCGACGTGTCGGTGCTGCCGGCTTCCACGCGCGTCGTGTTCGGCGCGACGGTGGAGCTTGCCGATCAGGATGACGGCACCGAGCTTCGCTATCAGATCGTCGGTGAGTTCGAAGCCGACGCCCGGCTCGGGCTCATCTCCGTCAGCTCGCCGATTGCCCGCGCCCTGGTCGGCAAGAACGAAGGCGATGTCGTCGAGGTCGCAGTGCCGGGCGGCGTCAAGGCGTACGAGATCGTCGCGGTGCGCTACAGCGGCTGAGAAAAATGGCTCGGAGCCATTTTCTCCGCATTGCTTACGGCCCCGGAACTGGTTGCGAAAAATGGCTCCGAGCCATTTTTCTCAGTCGGGGAGCAGAATGCGCTTCCTGTCCGGGTTGGCGCGGTACAAGAGCGCGACATGACCGACGCGCTGCACGAGCTCCGCGCCGGTGGCGCGCGCGAGCTGCATCACCACGGCGTCGCGCTCGTCGCGGTCGGCGACGCGCGCCCGGACCTTGACCAGCTCGTGGTCCGTGAGCGCGCGGTCGAGCTCCGCGACCAGCGCGGAACCCATGCCGCTCCTGCCCGCCAGAACGATCGGCTTGCGATCGTGTCCAAGTCGGCGGAGGTATTTGCGTTGCGCCTCTGAGAGCATGGGCCAGGTCACTGCAGCTTCGAGACTATAGTCCGGCGATGACCCGTCGCAGCAAGAGTTCCGCGCGCTGGCTCGCCGAGCATGCGTCCGACCCATACGTGCAGCGCGCCCGCGAGGAGGGGTGGCGATCCCGGGCGGTGTTCAAACTGGACGAGATCCAGCGCAGCGATCATCTGCTGCGGCCCGGCATGACGGTGGTCGATCTCGGGGCCGCGCCCGGCGGCTGGAGCCAGTACGCCGCCCGCACGCTCGCCGGGCGCGGGCGGGTGATCGCGGTGGATATCCTGCCGATGGCGGGTCTCAAGGGTGTCGAAGTACTGCAGGGCGACTTTTCCGAGCAGGCGACGCTGGACCGGGTGCTCGGGCTCCTCGGCGACAGCCGGGCCGACCTTGTTTTGTCCGATATGGCCCCCAACACAATGGGCATCGCCGAAGTCGACCATGCCCGCTCGATGCACCTGGCCGACCTCGCGGTGGATTTCGCGACGCGGGCTTTGCGGCCGGGCGGCGAGCTTTTGTTGAAGGTTTTTCAAGGCCGGGAGCTTCAGGCGCTCGTCGGTCGGCTGCGCGCAGAGTTCAAAACGGTGAAGCTGCGCAAGCCAAAAGCGTCGAGAGGTCGCAGCCCTGAGTTGTACGTTCTGGCACGCGGGTATCGATTGGTGTAGTGTCGAACGAGACTGTCAGCGGACCGCGCCTGAAGCGCTCCGCGGCGGTCCGAGGTCAAGGAATTGAACGATCTGGCCAAGAATGTCGTCCTCTGGATCGTGATCGCGGTGGTGCTCGCGACGGTCGTCAGCAATTTCAGCGCGCGCACCACGGCCGTCCAGGAAATGCCGTACTCGGCGTTCATCGAGCACGTCAAGGACGGCTCGATTGCCCAGGTCACCTTCGTCGGCGACAAGATCAACGGCATCCGCACCAGCGGTGAGAAGTTCGTGGTCTTCAACCCGGAGACCGACAACTCGGAGCTCATCGGCACGCTGCTCAACCACGATGTGACGTTCAGCGCCGCGCCTCCGGAGCGCCAGTCGTTCCTGGTGCAGCTTTTCATCTCCTCGTTCCCGATCCTGCTGCTGATCGGCGTCTGGGTGTACTTCATGCGCCAGATGCAGGGCGGCGCCGGGGGCCGCGGGGCGATGTCGTTCGGCAAGAGCCGCGCGCGGCTTCTCAACGAGGACCAGGTCACCGTTACCTTCGCCGACGTGGCCGGCGTCGACGAGGCCAAGGAGGAGGTCGGTGAGATCGTCGACTTCCTCAAGGATCCGGCCAAGTTCCAGCGCCTCGGCGGCAAGATTCCACGCGGGGTGCTGATGGTCGGCTCGCCCGGCACGGGCAAGACGCTCCTCGCGCGCGCAATCGCGGGCGAGGCGAAGGTGCCGTTCTTCACCATCTCCGGCTCGGATTTCGTCGAGATGTTCGTGGGCGTCGGCGCCTCGCGGGTGCGCGACATGTTCGACCAGGCCAAGAAGCACGCCCCGTGCATCATCTTCATCGACGAGATCGATGCCGTCGGCCGGCACCGCGGCGCAGGCCTCGGCGGCGGCCACGACGAGCGCGAGCAGACGCTCAATCAGCTGCTGGTCGAAATGGACGGCTTCGAGGGCAACGAGGGCGTCATCGTCATCGCCGCCACCAACCGTCCCGACGTGCTCGACCCGGCGCTGCTGCGCCCGGGCCGCTTCGATCGCCAGGTGGTGGTGCCGCTGCCCGACGTGCGCGGCCGCGAGCAGATCCTCAAGGTGCACATGCGCAAGCTCCCGCTCGCCGAGGACGTGCGTCCGTCGGTGATCGCGCGCGGCACGCCGGGGTTCTCCGGCGCGGACCTCGCACACCTGGTGAACGAGCCGGCGCTGTTCGCCGCGCGCGCCAACCGGCGCACCGTGACGATGGAGGAGTTCGAGCGCGCCAAGGACAAGATCATGATGGGCGCCGAGCGCAAGTCCATGGTCATGGACGAGAACGAGAAGAAGCTCACGGCCTATCACGAGGCGGGCCACGCGATCGTCGGCCTGAACGTGCCGGATCACGACCCGGTGTACAAGGTCACCATCATTCCGCGCGGTCGGGCGCTTGGCGTCACGATGTTCCTGCCGGAGACCGATCGCTACAGCACCAGCAAGCGCCGGCTCGAGAGCCGCATCGCAACGCTGTTCGGCGGGCGGGTCGCCGAGGAGCTGATCTTCGGGCACGAGTCGGTGACGACCGGCGCCTCGAACGACATCGAGCGCGCCACCGAGATCGCGCGCAACATGGTGACCAAGTGGGGCCTGTCCGACCGGCTCGGGACGCTCACGTACGCGGAGGACGACGGCGAGGTGTTCCTGGGCCGTACCTTCACGCAGCACAAGCAGGTCGGCGACCGCACGCGCGACGTGATCGACGAGGAAGTACGCCGCGTGGTCGACGACAATTACGCGCGCGCGAAGCAGATCCTCGAGCGCGACCTCGACAAGCTGCACAAGATGGCCGAAGCGCTCATCAAGTACGAGACGATCGACGAAGGGCAGATCCGCGACATCATGGCCGGCCGTGAACCGAGACCGCCGGACGACTGGGAGGATCGCGATGCGCCCACCACCGGCAGCCGCCCTCGCGAGCGACGCGAGGGCGACGCGCCGCCGGGCAAGCCGGCACCCCAGCATTGAGCCGGTCCGGGCGCCCGCTCCGGCCGGCGGGCGTCCTGCGTATTTCCGCCCGCACTCCGCGATGAGACAGCTCGTCGGCCGCGGCCTGACGCTCGCGCTCGATGCGCCGGTGGTCATGGGCGTCCTCAACGTCACCCCGGATTCCTTCTCAGACGGCGGGCTGCACGCGGATGCGCGCGCCGCTGTTGCGCACGGTCTGCGGATGGTCGAGGAGGGTGCGGCGATCGTCGACGTGGGCGGCGAGTCCACGCGCCCCGGCGCGGCGCCGATCGATGCGGCGGAGGAGCTGGCTCGCGTCATCCCGGTGATCGAAGCGCTGGCGCGGCGCGGCGTGCCGCTGTCGGTCGACACCAGCAAGCCCGAGGTGATGCGTGCCGCGGTGGCGGCTGGCGCTGCGATGATCAACGACGTGCGCGCTCTGCGCGCGCCGGGGGCGCTCGAAGCCGCCGCGGCGAGCGGTGCAGCAGTCTGCCTGATGCACATGCAGGGCGAGCCTCGCGACATGCAGGTCGACCCGCGCTACGCCGACGTGGTGCGCGAGGTGGGTGCTTTCCTCGCCGGGCGCGTCGATGCCTGCGTCGCCGCCGGAATCGCCGCCGGTCGGCTGTGCATCGACCCGGGCATCGGCTTCGGCAAGCGCCCGGAGCACAATCTCGCGCTGCTCGGCCGGCTCGAGGAGCTGACCCGCGGCGATCTGCCCGTGCTGGTCGGGGTCTCCCGCAAGTCGATCGTGGGCCACCTCACCGGCCGCCCGACCGGCGACCGCCTCGCGGGGAGCGTTGCGCTGGCTGCGCTGGCGGCCGAGCGCGGTGCGGCGATCGTGCGGGCACACGATGTCGCCGCGACGGTGGACGCGGTGCGGGTCGGCGCCGCGCTGCGCGCTTCGGCACAGACGAGGAGCTGAGCTTGGCCAGAAAGTATTTCGGTACCGACGGAGTGCGCGGCCGGGTCGGTGAGTACCCGATGACGGTCGACTTCGCGTTGCGGCTGGCGAGCTCGGCGGCGCGCGTGCTGGCTCCGGATGGCGGGCGCGCGCTGGTCGGCAAGGACACGCGGCTCTCCGGTTACATGTTCGAGGCCGCGCTCGAAGCCGGCTTCGTCGGCGCCGGCGTGGACGTAAACCTGATCGGTCCGTTGCCCACGCCGGCCATCGCCTTCCTCACGCGGCGCTTCGAGTGCAGCTTCGGCGTCGTGATCAGCGCCTCGCACAACCTCTACGATGACAACGGCATCAAGTTCTTCGACGCCAGCGGCAGCAAGCTTTCCGATGAGCTCGAAGAGGCGATCGAACGCGAGCTCGAGGGCCCGGTACTGACGCGCGAGTCGAAGGCGCTCGGGCGTGCGACGCGCATCGACAAGTCGCGCACCGTCTACCAGGAGTTCTGCGCCTCGACGCTGCCGAAGGGTCTCGACCTGAGCGGACTCAAGATCGTGATCGACTGTGCGAACGGTGCGGCGTACAAGGTCGGTCCGCGCATACTCGCGGACCTCGGCGCCGAGATCATTCCGATCGGCTGCTCGCCGAACGGCCGCAACATCAACCTGAACTGCGGCTCGACCTCGCCCGAGCTGCTCAAGATGATCGTGCCCGGCGTCGGCGCCGACTTAGGGCTGGCGCTCGACGGCGACGGCGACCGTGTGGTGATGGCGGACGCACAGGGTCGCGTCCTCGACGGCGATCACCTGCTGTACATCATCGCCCGCGATCGCCGCGCACAGGGCGAGCTCAAGGGGCCGGTGGTCGGCACCGTGATGAGCAATCTCGGGCTCGAGCATGCGCTCGCGGCCGAGGGAATTACCTTCCTGCGCGCGAAGGTGGGCGACCGTTACGTTCTCGCGATGCTCAAGGAGCACGGCGGAATCCTCGGGGGCGAGACTTCCGGTCATCTGCTGTGCCTCGATCGTACGACCACCGGCGACGGTCTGGTGAGCGCGCTGCAGGTGCTGGCCGCGATGCGCCATAGCGGCAAGCCGCTCGCCGAGCTGGCCTCCGGGATGCCGCGCTACCCACAGGTGATGGTCAACGTCCGCGTGACCGAGCGGACCGACCCGTCGACCTCCGATGCGATCCAGGCTGCGGTGCGCCGGGCCGAGCGGCAGCTCGGTGCCTCCGGCCGTGTCGTGCTGCGGGCCTCGGGCACGGAACCCGTCATTCGGGTGATGGTCGAAGGTCGCGAGGCGGGAGAGGTCAGGCGCCTTGCCGACGAGCTCGCCGACACGGTTCGCAAGGCCGTCTAGGGGACATGCACCATTGCCGGTGACCGTTCTGCGGCCGAGCCGGCCGGGGTCTGAGGAAATGGTGAACGTCCCCTTTGCTTTCCGGCGGACCCGCCGCTAAGATCGCGCGCCTTTCACGGGCGGGACGGCGCCTCGAGGGCACGGCCCGCCGGATCGGCAGAGGGCCGAATGCGCAAGCCGCTCGTCGCAGGCAACTGGAAGATGCACGGGTCGCGGGTCGACAACGCGAGCCTCGTGCGCGACCTGCTCGATGCGTTGCGGCCCGAATGGGCCGCCGATGTGCTGCTGTGCCCGCCCTACGTCTACCTTTGGGAAACGGGCCGGCTCATCAAGGATTCCGACGTTACGCTCGGTGCCCAGAACGTCTGCGCCGAGACGCAGGGCGCATTCACCGGCGAGGTGTCGGCGGCGATGCTCCGCGACGTCGGCTGCCGCTACGTGCTCGTCGGGCACTCGGAGCGCCGGCAGATCTACGGCGAGAGCGATACGCTCGTGGCGCGCAAGTTCGTCGCCGCTCAGTCGCACGGGCTGGTGCCGGTGCTGTGCGTCGGCGAGAGTCTGGACGAGCGCGAAAACGGGCGCACTCACGAGGTCGTCTCGCGCCAGATCGACGCGGTGCTGCCGGTGAGCGGCATCGACGCGTTCGGCAAGGCCGTGGTCGCCTACGAGCCGGTCTGGGCCATCGGCACGGGCCGCAATGCCAGTCCGGAGCAGGCTCAGGAGGTGCACGACCTCATCCGCCGCAAGCTCGCGGCGCTGGATGCTAGAATTGCCGCTTCCGTGAGAATCCTGTACGGCGGCAGCGTAAAAGCGTCGAACGCGCAGGATCTGTTCTCGATGCCGGACATCGACGGCGGCCTCGTCGGCGGTGCTTCCCTGAAGGCCGACGAGTTTGCGCGCATCTGCGCGGCCGCGGATCGCTGATACGGAGAGACGGAGTCGACATGAACTGGGTGCAGACGCTGGCGGTCGTGTTTCACGTGCTGCTGGCCCTTGCGATCGTGGGGCTGGTCCTGCTGCAGCGCGGTCGCGGCGCGGACGCGGGTGCGGGGTTCGGCGCCGGCGCGTCGGGCACGGTGTTCGGGGCGCGCGGCTCGGCGTCGTTTCTCTCGCGCACGACGGCGGTGCTCGCGACGCTGTTCTTCCTGACGAGCCTCGGCCTGTCGTACCTCTTCAGCCGGGATACGGGCGTGCCCACGAGCGTGATGGACCGCGCGCCGTCCCAGCAGGCGCCCGCCGACCCGACCGTCCTGCCGCCGGTGCCCGCGCCGGATTCGGCACCGGCGACCGACGCCGCGCCTGCGCCGGCCAAGGATCCGGCAGCGCCGCCGGCAAGCGAATAGGCCAATTCTTTAGCGGATGTGGTGGAACTGGTAGACACGCTACTTTGAGGGGGTAGTGCCGTAAGGCGTGAGAGTTCGAGTCTCTCCATCCGCACCAGACTCTCCGAGGCGAGCCATGACTCGCCTGTTTTTTTATACAATCACAGGCTCGCCGGAGTCCCTAGGCGTTCCCCCAGCGTGCTAGCCGAATACGTACCGGTCCTGATCTTTCTTGCCGTCGCGGGCGGCCTCGGGTTGCTGCTGCTCGCGCTCGGCTACGTATTCGCGCCGCGCCGGCCGGATCCGGAGAAGGGTTCGCCCTACGAGTGCGGCTTCGAGGCTTTCGAGGACACCCGCATGAAGTTCGACGTGCGGTACTACCTCGTCGCGATCCTGTTCATCGTGTTCGACCTCGAGATCGCCTTTCTCTTTCCGTGGGCGGTCGCGCTCGACCGGATCGGCCTGGTGGGAATCGCAGCCATGGGCGTGTTCCTGCTCGTGCTGGTGGTCGGCTTCGTATACGAGTGGAAGAAGGGGGCTCTGGAATGGGACTAGAGGGCTCCGAGCTGCCCGAGCGCGGCTTCGTCACCACCTCGGTAGACGCCGTCATGAACTGGGCCCGCACCGGCTCGATGTGGCCGGTGACCTTCGGTCTCGCGTGCTGCGCGATCGAGATGATGCACGCCGGCGCGGCGCGCTACGATCTGGACCGTTTCGGGATCATCTTCCGTCCGAGCCCGCGCCAGTCGGACGTGATGATCGTCGCCGGCACGCTTGTCAACAAGATGGCGCCCGCGCTGCGCAAGGTCTACGACCAGATGCCCGAGCCGCGCTGGGTGCTGTCGATGGGCTCCTGCGCGAACGGCGGCGGCTATTACCACTACTCGTACGCCGTGGTGCGCGGTTGTGACCGGATCGTGCCGGTCGACGTGTACGTGCCCGGCTGTCCGCCGACGGCGGAGGCACTCGTGTACGGCCTGATCCAGCTGCAGAAGAAGATCCAGCGCACCCAGACGATCGCCCGCTGAGCATGAACGACCACCTGGCGAACCTTGCCGAAAGCATCGGTTCCCGCTTCGGGGAACGGCTGCGCCGCATCGAATCGCGCTGCGGCGAGCTCACCTTCGAGGTCGCGCCGGGCGATCTCGTCGCGACCTGCCGGGCGTTGCGCGATGAGGCGGGGTTCGCCTTCGAGCAGCTCGTCGACCTGACGGGGGTCGACTACCTGGATTACGGACGCGACGAGTGGAACACCGAGCGCGCGACCGGCACTGGCTTCAGCCGCGGCGTCGAGCGCGGGCCCGCGGAGAGCCCTCGCGGGGAGAGTCCCCGGCAGGAGCGCGAGCATCTGCTTCAGGAACGGAATGGGGAAAATGGTGACAGTCCCCTTCGGGGGCAGTCCCCGCAGGGACAGTCCGGGCGGTTCGCCGTCGCCTATCACCTGCTGTCGGTCAGCACGAACCGCCGGCTGCGGCTGCGCGCGTGGTGTGAGCCGGGCGAGCCGCCGATGCTCGACTCGGTGATCGAGGTGTGGAAGTCGGCCGACTGGTACGAGCGCGAGGCGTTCGATCTCTACGGGATCGTGTTCCGCGGCCATCCGGACCTGCGTCGCATCCTCACCGACTACGGCTTCGTCGGGCATCCGTTCCGCAAGGACTTCCCGCTGATCGGCAACGTCGAGGTGCGCTACGACCCGGCGAAGGGGCGAGTCGTCTACGAGCCGGTGTCGATCGAGCCGCGCACGCTCGTACCGAAGGTCATTCGCGACGACAACCGCTGGCAGCCGGCGCTCAAGGACACCACTCCCCGTGGCTGACATCCAGAGCTACACGATGAATTTCGGCCCGCAGCACCCGGCCGCCCACGGGGTGCTGCGTCTCGTGCTCGAGATGGACGGCGAGGTCGTGCAGAAGGCCGACCCCCACATCGGACTGCTGCATCGTGCGACCGAGAAGCTCGCCGAGTCGAAGCCCTGGAACCAATCGATCGGCTACCTGGACCGGCTCGACTACGTCTCGATGATGTGCAACGAGCACGCCTACGTGCTGGCGATCGAGAAGCTGCTCGGTGTGAAGCCTCCACTTCGCGCGCAGTACATCCGCGTCATGTTCGACGAGATCACGCGGATCCTGAACCACCTGCTGTGGCTCGGCACGCACGGCCTCGACATCGGCGCGATGACGATGTTCCTGTACTGCTTCCGCGAGCGCGAGGACCTGATGGACTGCTACGAGGCGGTCTCCGGGACGCGCATGCATGCGACCTACTACCGGCCGGGCGGCGTGTACCGCGACCTGCCGGACACGATGCCGCACTACCAGGCGTCGAAGTTCCGCAGCCAGAAGGCGATCGACCGGCTGAACGAGCGGCGCTCGGGTTCGCTGCTCGACTTCATCGAGGATTTCACGCAGCGCTTCCCGGCCTGCGTCGACGAGTACGAGGCGCTGCTCACCGACAACCGGATCTGGAAGCAGCGCACCGTCAACATCGGCGTCGTCGCGCCCGAGCGCGCGCTCAATCTCGGCTTCACGGGGCCGATGCTGCGCGGTTCCGGCGTGGCTTGGGATCTGCGCAAGAAGCAGCCGTACGAGGCATACGCCAGCGTCGACTTCGACATCCCGGTCGGCGTCAACGGCGACTGCTACGACCGGTACCTGGTGCGTATCGAGGAGATGCGCCAGTCGAACCGCATCGTGAAGCAGTGCGTCGAGTGGCTGCGCGCGAATCCTGGACCCGTGATGGTCGACGACCACAAGCTGGTGCCCCCGCGGCGTGAGGAGATGAAGGCCGACATGGAATCGCTCATCCATCACTTCAAGCTCTTCACCGAGGGCTATTGCGTGCCGGAGGGCGAGGCCTACGCGGCCGTCGAGGCCCCGAAAGGTGAGTTCGGCTGCTACATAGTGTCGGACGGCGCCAACAAGCCGTATCGGCTCAAGTGCCGCGCCCCCGGCTTCCCGCATCTCGCGGCGCTCGACGAGATGGTAACGGGGCACATGCTCGCCGACGTGGTGGCCGTGATCGGCACCGCGGACATCGTGTTCGGGGAGATCGACCGTTGAGCGCCGCGGACGAGGGGCACGGGGCGGGCGCGCTCTCGGCCGAGGTACGCGCCGAGATCGATCGCTGGGCCGCCAGGTTTCCGCCGGACCGGCGTCGCTCGGCGGTGATCGCCGCGCTGCACGCCGTGCAGCACGAGCTCGGGTATCTGACACGCGAGGGCATGGACGCGGTGGCCGCGCACCTGGGGCTGCCGCCGATCCAGGTCTACGAGGTGGCGAGCTTCTACTCGATGTTCGAGACGCAGCCGGTCGGGCGTCACCACATTTCGGTCTGCACGAACATCTCCTGCATGCTGTGCGGCGGCGAGGAGCTGCTCGCACACGTCGAGCGCCGGCTCGGCATCAAAGTCGGCGAGAGCACGCCCGACGGCCGCTTCTACCTCAAGCGCGAGGAGGAGTGCCTCGCCGCCTGCAACGGCGCCCCGATGATGATGGTCGACCACGTCTACTACGAGAACCTGACGCCGGAAGCGGTCGATCGGGTGCTCGAAGAGCACAAGTAGGAGCCGCACCGTGGGCGACTGGACCGATCGCATGAACCTCGTGTGCTTCGAGCCGTTGAAGCACGAGAAGCCGTGGACTCTCGAGACGTACCGGCGGATCGGTGGTTACGAGGCGTGGGAGAAGATCCTCGCTGCGAGGCCGCCGCAGGAGCAGGTGATCGAAACCGTCAAGGCCTCGGGGCTGCGCGGCCGCGGCGGCGCGGGCTTTCCGACCGGGCTCAAGTGGTCGTTCATGCCGCGCAGTGCCCCGGTGCAGAAATACGTGGTCTGCAACTCCGACGAGAGCGAGCCGGGCACCTGCCACGACCGCGACATCCTGCGTTACAACCCGCACGCCCTCATCGAAGGCATGGCGATCGGTGGCTACGCGATGGGCGCCACCGTCGGCTACAACTACATCCGCGGCGAGTTCATGGCGGAGCCCGTGCCGCGCTTCGAGGCGGCGCTCGAGGAGGCCTACGCCACGGGCCTTCTGGGCAGGAACATCCGCGGCTCCGGCGTCGATTTCGACCTGTACACGTTCGTGGGCGCCGGCGCCTATATCTGCGGCGAGGAGACGGCGCTGCTCGACTCGCTGGAGGGCAAGCAGGGCATGCCGCGCTTCAAGCCGCCATTCCCCGCGTCCTACGGCCTGTACGGCAAGCCGACCACGATCAACAACGCGCAGAGCTTCGCCTCGGTGCCGACGATCCTGCGCAAGGGCGCCGACTGGTTCGCCTCGCTCGGCCCGCAGAATTCCGGCGGCACGGTGATCTTCTCGGTGTCGGGGCACGTCGAGAAGCCCGGCAACTTCGAGCTGCCGCTCGGCATCCCGTTCGCGGAGCTGCTCGCGCTGTGCGGCGGTGTGCGCGGCGGGCGCGAGCTCAAGGCCGTGATCCCGGGCGGCTGCTCCGTTCCGGTCGTGCCGGCCGCGACGATGATGACGGCGAACATGGATTACGACTCGCTGCGGAAGGCGGGCTCCGCGATCGGCTCGGCGGCGGTGATCGTGATGGACGACACGACCTGCATGGTGCGCGTGCTCGAGCGCATCTCGCGCTTCTTCTTCGCCGAGTCCTGCGGGCAGTGCACGCCCTGCCGCGAGGGCACGGGCTGGCTCAACCGCACGATCAGGCGGATTCTGGAGGGGCAGGGCCGCAAGGCCGACATCGACATGCTGGTCGATGTCGCCAACAAGATCGAAGGCCACACGATCTGCGCGCTCGGCGACGCAGCCGCCTGGCCGGTGCAGAGCTTCGTGAAGCATTTCCGGCACGAGTTCGAGTACTACGTCGAGCACGGCCGAAGCATGGTGGAGAAGGCGGCAAGTCGCGCCGCGTGAGCCGATGAGCGAAGAGCTGGTCAATATCGAGATCGACGGCGTCGCGCGCAAGGCGCGCAAAGGCGCGATGATCATCCAGGTCACCGACGCGGAGGGCACGTACATCCCCCGCTTCTGCTACCACGAGAAGCTGTCCGTGGCGGCGAACTGC
>JBQGDL010000105.1:0-2868 GCA_052039045.1 Steroidobacteraceae bacterium | reverse complement strand
GCGCGCGTCGACGTCGGCGACGAGCTGGTCGGCCGCATCGGAGCCGGGCTCCTCGTGCTGCTGGCCGTTGAGCCCACGGACGACGCGCCCGCGGCCGGGCGCATGGTCGAACGGCTGCTTCATTACCGCGTGTTCGACGATGCGGCGGGCCGCATGAACCTGAGCCTGCTGGATGTGGGCGGCGCGATGCTGCTGGTGCCGCAATTCACGCTTGCCGCCGACACCCGCAAGGGACTGCGGCCGAGCTTCACTTCCGCGGCGACGCCCGAGCACGGTCGGTCCATCTTCGAGGCTGCGGTCGCGCATGCCCGCGCCGCGCTGGGAGACCGGCTCGCCGCGGGACGCTTCGGCGCGCGCATGTGCGTCGGGCTCGTCAACGACGGACCGGTCACCTTCCGTCTCTACACCGGGCACACCTGACATCCGAGCGTGCCTCAGGGTTGGCGTATCATCGAACCTCGCCGCCAAGGCAACGGAGAGCGCAATGGGAATTGGCTTTCGTGAACTGCTCATCATCCTCGTCATCGCGCTGATCCTGTTCGGCGCCAAGAAGCTGCGCAGCGTCGGCTCGGACCTCGGCGCCGCCGTACGCGGCTTCAAGAAGGCCGTCAACGAGGGCGAGGAGGAGACCACCCGGCAGATCAAGGACCTGGGCAAGGACGCGGACTTCGAGGAGCGCGAGAGCGCCAAGTCGGACGGCAGCAAGACCAGCGCCTGAGACGATGTTCGAGGTCGGTTTTACCGAGATCGTGCTGATCTTCGGGATCGCACTGCTGGTGCTCGGCCCCGAGCGTCTGCCGAAGCTCGCTGCGGATCTGGGTCGCTGGGCGGGCCGGGCGCGGGCGATGGCGCGGCAGCTGCGTGCGCAGCTCGAGCAGGAGGCGCAATACGATCCGCTTCGCGACCCGCCCCCGGAGCGGCGCCCGACTCATCCCCCGACGCCGACCAGCGCCGCGGACGCCGCCCCGCCACCCGGCAGCCCCGATGCGCCCCGAGAGCCGTGAACCGGAACAGCTGGCCGAAGGCACGCTGATCTCCCACCTGCTCGAGCTGCGCAACCGACTGCTCAAGTCGACGATTGCGGTCGCCGTCGCCTTCGTGCCGTTCGCGATCTTCTCGAACGAGCTGTTCACGTTCGTCGCGCGGCCGCTGATCGACAAGCTGCCGGAAGGGAACTCGCTCATCGCGACCAGCCCCGTCGCGCCCTTCATGACGCCGCTCAAGCTGGCGCTGTTCGCGGCGATCTACGCCGCGATGCCCTACGTGCTGTACCAGGCTTGGGCCTTCATCGCGCCCGGGCTGTATCGCCACGAGAAGCGCTTCGCGTTACCGCTCACCGCCTCGAGCGTCGTGCTTTTCTATGCCGGTACGGCGTTTGCGTACTTCGTCGTCTTCCCGCTGATGTTTCGTTTTCTCGCGATGACGACGCCGGACGGCGTGCAGATGATGACCGACATCACGAGCTATCTCGATTTCGTCGTGCTGCTGTTCTTCGCCTTCGGACTGGCGTTCGAGACGCCCGTAGCCACCGTGCTGCTGGTGGCCTCGGGTCTCGTCAGCCTCCAGAAGCTGCGCAAGAACCGCGGCTACGTCCTGCTCGGGATCTTCGTGGTGGCCGCGTTCCTCACGCCGCCGGACGCGGTCTCACAGTCGTTCATGGCCGTGCCGATGTACCTGCTCTACGAGGTCGGCGTCCTGCTCGCCGCCTTTCTGCTCAAGGGGAAGGACGCTCCACAGCCGGGAGAGGCCGTCGACGCCGGAAAGTAGTCTTCAAGGCTGACCGCCGGTGGGAGCCGGCCCGACGACCGGCAGCAGCAGTCGCGACCCGGCCGCCCCTCCGTAATGGATCGTGAGGCGCGCCGGGCGTGACGCCGCCGAATGGACCTCTGACTCGCCGGTCTGCAGATTGCGCGACATGTGCGGCGCAAAGGATGCCGAGATCTGCGCGCGGATCCGGTGGCCGCGCGCGAAACGGATGCCGGTCATCATCGCGGGCAGGCGCAGCTCGTATACCACGCCAGGCTCGAGCGGCTTGCGGCCCTGACTCATGTCCCGGTAGCTCGCCCGGATCACGTCGTTGCCGGGGTGCATCAGGTTGAAGGCGCGGCCGTCCGGATAGACGTCCTGCAGCCGCACCCACAGATCGAAGTCGCGGCAGTCGCACGAGGCGTGGATCACGGCGGTGACGGCGCCGGCGACCGACAGCTCATCCGTCATGGGTTCGGTGTCGAAGGTGAGCACATCCTGGCGTTTCTGCAGCGAGCGGTAGTCGCGCGGTCCGGCATCGTCGTAGGGATCGACGACGGGGTCGCCCGGATCAGCGACGAAGCTGCTGCTCGAGGGCGAGGGCGCAGGCTCGAACTGGAGCACGCGGCGACCCTCGGCGTTCGCCGCAAGATTGAGCGGCACGATGCGCACGCCTTCGGGCGGCCACTGCGTGGCGGCGCGCCACTCATTGGCGCCCATCACGAAATAACGCACACGCTGGGTCGGGGCGAAGCCGTCCTCGATGCCGCGCAGGTAGCGATCGAAGAAGTCGAGCACCAGGTCGTCGTAATCGATCGCAGCCTGCGCGCCGAAGTCGAGCTCGCCGATGCGCTGCTCTCCGGTGGCGTCGACGCCGTGCGTCCAGGGACCGAGGACGAGATGGGTGCGCGGATCCCCGTCCCGCGCACGGGCGAGGAGCAGACCGTTGAAATTCGTGGCCGCGCCTTCCGGCCCGTAGGCCTCGTCGTACCAGCCGCTCAGATTCAGAACGGCGGCGGTGACCTGGGAATAGCGGCCGCGCAGCTCCGCCCAGTCCCACCATGGATCTTCCGGCGGATGCGCGAGCCATTCGAAATACCACGGCGCCTCACGCCGCAGCCA
>JBQGDL010000104.1:0-24306 GCA_052039045.1 Steroidobacteraceae bacterium | reverse complement strand
CCCGCGCGGGGCTGCCGGCCCCCCCCCCCCCCCCGGCGCGCCGGCCACCCCCCTGGGCAAAAAAGGGGCTCCGCCCCATTTCCCCGCGCCAGCGCGGCGACGAGCGCCGGGATGCCGTCGATCGCGTCCGCGTCCACGCCGCGGCGCTTGAGCGCCTCGAGCACGTTGCTGCCGGAGTCGAGCGAGACTTCCCGCTCCGAGGAGCTGCCGCCCATCAGCACCGCAACGCGGCCGAAGTCGCGCGGATCGGTGATGCGTCGCGGGCCGCTCACGCGCGCGCTCCGTCGGCGGCGAGCGCCGCACGCAGGCGGCGCGGCAGCTCGTGCGCAGCGGCGCCGATGCTTCCGGCGCCCATGGTCAGCACGACATCGCCGTCGCGCACGATGTCGGCCAGCGCGCCGGGAAGCTCGTCGAGAGAGCCCAGCATCACGGGCTCGACGCGGCCGCGCGAGCGGATCGCACGGCACAGCGTCTTCGCGTCGGCACCGGCGATCGGCGTCTCGCCTGCCGCATAGACCTCGGCGACCACCAATGCGTCGGCCTCCGACAGCACCCGCGCGAACCCGTCGAGCAGGTCGCGGGTGCGCGTATAGCGGTGCGGCTGGAACACGAGCACGATGCGCCGGCCCGGCCAGCCCTGGCGCGCCGCTTCGAGCGTCGCCGCGATCTCCGTCGGGTGATGCGCATAGTCGTCGACGAGCGTCACGCGGCCGCGCGCCGCCTCGATCTCGCCGAGCGTCTGCAGCCGCCGGTCGATGCCCTGGAACTCGGCGAGCGCCCGGCCGATGGCGGTGTCGTCGATCTCGAGCTCGGTGGCCACCGCGATCGCGGCGAGCGCGTTGAGCACGTTGTGCCGGCCCGGCAGGTTGAGCGTCACGGCGAGCGGAGCGGTGCGGCCCGGGCGGATCACCTCGAAGCTCGAGCGCGCGCCGCGGCGCGTCAGCTTGACGGCGCGCACGTCGGCGTCGGCGCCGAAGCCGTACCCGAGGTACGGACGCGCAATCCGCGGAATCAGGCCGGCGGCGACCGGATCGTCGATACAGAGTACCGCCAGGCCGTAGAAAGGCAGGTTGTGCAGGAACTCGACGAAGCTCGACTTGAGTTGCTCGAAGTCGCCGCCGTGGGTCCCCAGGTGATCGGCGTCGACGTTGGTGACCACGGCGATCATCGGCTGCAGATGCATGAACGAGGCGTCGCTCTCGTCGGCCTCGGCGACCAGGTAGCGCCCGTCGCCGAGCCGCGCGTTGGCATCCGCGCTCTTCAGCCGCCCGCCGATGACGAAGGTCGGGTCTTCGCCGCCCTCCGCGAGCACTGACGCGACGAGGCTCGTGGTCGTGGTCTTGCCGTGCGTGCCGGCGACCGCGATCGAATAGCGAAAGCGCATCAGCTCGCCGAGCATCTCCGCCCGCTTGACGACCGGGACACGCTGCTCGAGCGCACGCTGGATCTCGGGGTTGTCCGCATCCACTGCGCTCGACACCACGACGACGTCGGCGCCTGCGACGTTGGCGGGCTGGTGGCCGAGCACGACCTTGACACCGAGCGACTCGAGCCGGCGCGTCGCGTCGCTCGCCTTGAGATCCGAGCCCTGCACGGTGTACCCGAGGTTCGCGAGCACCTCGGCAATGCCGCTCATGCCGCTGCCGCCGATGCCGACGAAGTGGATCGTGTTGATCCGGCGCATCCGGTCTCTGATGCGGCGGTCCTTCACGTCGCACCTCCGGCCGCCGCGATGCAGGCATCCGCGAGCCGTTCGTCCGCGTCGGTGATGGCGCTGCGCCGCGCCGCCTGGGCCATCGCCAGCAGCCTCGGCCGGCCCGCCTCGATCAGCTCCCTGAGCTTCGCGGCGAGCGACAGCGGCGTGAGCTCGCCCTCCGGCATCAGCACGGCGGAGCCCGCCGCCACGGCGAATTCGGCGTTGTGCGTCTGGTGATCGTCCACCGCTGCGGGAAACGGCACGAGGATCGCCGGCACGCCGGCGGCGGCGAGCTCGGCGACGGTGAGCGCGCCCGCGCGGCACACGGCGAGATCCGCCCAGCCGTAGGCGCCCGCCATGTCGTCGACGAAGGCGCGCACGTCGGCCTCGAGGCCGCGGCTGCGATAGGCGGCGGCAGTCTCCTCGACACCGCTGTTGCCCGTCTGATGCAGCACGTCGGGTCGCAGCCGGCCGGGGAGCTCGGCGATCGCCGCGGGGACGACGGCGTTGAGGCGCGCCGCGCCCTGGCTACCGCCGAACACCAACAGCCGCGCGCGCCCTTCGCGCACCGCATAGCGGCGCTCGGGTGCGGCGATTGCGGCGATCTCGGGCCGCACCGGGTT
This sequence comes from Steroidobacteraceae bacterium, assembly GCA_052039045.1. GTDB lineage: Bacteria > Pseudomonadota > Gammaproteobacteria > Steroidobacterales > Steroidobacteraceae > DATJKD01. The sequence goes on along the minus strand of JBQGDL010000104.1, from coordinate 21,987 downwards.
GCCGACGCGCTCGGCGCGCACGCGCGGACCGAAGCTGCCGGGGAAGCCCTCCAGCACGCGGTCGGCGAGTCGCGCCAGCACGCGGTTGGTGAGGCCAGCGATCGCGTTCTGTTCGTGCACCACCAGCGGCCGGTGCAGCAGCCACGCGGCGAGGCCGCCCGGACCGGAGGCGAAGCCGCCTGCGCCGAGCACGACCGCAGGGCGATGCCGGCGCAGCGCCGCGACGGCCTGCCAGATCGCGCGCACCAGGCGAAACGGCGCCGCCAGCAGCGTCGCCGCGCCCTTGCCGCGCAGCCCGCTCACCGCGAGCCACTCCAGCGGGATGCCTTCGGCCGGCACGAGTCGCGCCTCGATGCCGCGCCGCGTGCCGAGCCACACGATGTCGAAGCCGCGCCGGCGCAGCACGCGCGCAGTCGCGAGCGCAGGAAAGACGTGACCGCCCGTGCCGCCCGCCATGATGAACGCGATCGGACGGCTCATGGGCGGCGCGCCTCGCGCGGCACGAGCACCCGCCCCGAGGCGAGCGTCTCATGATGGATGCGCGCCAGCACGCCGAGCCAGCCCAGCGTGACGAGCATGCTGCTGCCACCGTAGCTGAAAAGCGGCAGCGTCAGGCCCTTGGTCGGCAGCAGCCCCATGTTCACGCCGACGTTGACGAACGACTGCAGCCCGAGCCAGATGCCGATCGCCGCGGCGAGATACGACTGGAACTCGAAACCCGCCTCGGCGGCCTGCCGCGCGATGGTGAGCGCGCGGCCGACGAGCAGCACGAAGAGCCCGATCACGAGCACGACGCCCGCGAGCCCGAACTCCTCGGCCAGCACGGCGAACACGAAGTCGGTGTGCGCCTCGGGCAGGTAGAAGAGCTTCTGCACGCTCGAGCCCAGGCCCACGCCGACCCATTCGCCGCGTCCGATTGCGATCAGCGACTGGGTCAGCTGAAATCCGCTGTCGAACGGGTCGGCCCAGGGATCGAGAAACGCGCGGATGCGGCGCAGCCGGTAGTCCGAGCCGAACGCGAGCAGCAGCATCGCGCCGGTGCCGAGCGCCAGCGGCGCGGCGAGATGGCGCAGCCGCACGCCGGCGAGGAACAGTACGGCGAGCCCCGTTGTCATCAGCACGGCGGCCGCGCCGAAGTCGGGCTCCGCGAGCAGCAACACGGCCGCGGCGCACAGCACGCCCACCGGCTTCAGGAAGCCCTTGAAGTCGCCGCGCAGCTCCTCGGCGCGGCGCACCGCGAAGCTCGCGATCCAGGTGAGGAGCAGCACGCGGGCGAGCTCGGAGGCCTGAAAGTTCATCACGCCGAGTCGGATCCAGCGGCGGCTGCCGTTCACCTCGTGACCGACGCCGGGCGTCAGCACCAGGAGCAGGAGCACGAAGGCTCCGCCGAGCAACCAGATCGAGCGCTCCTCCCAGAACCGGGTGGGGACGCTGACGCCGACCACCGCCGCGACGAGGCCGAGCGCCACGAATGTGAGCTGACGCTGGAGGTAGTAGAACGCGTGGCCGGTGTCACGCTCGGAGATGCCGATCGACGCCGAGGCGACCATGATCAGGCCGATCAGCAGCAGCGCGAGCACGCTGCCTACGAGCCACGGGTCGAGGGCGAGCCGCCGCGGCCGGCCGGAGGAGCGCGCATAGGCCATGCCCGCCGCGACGCTCATGACGCGAGACTCCGGACCGCGGCGCTGAACTGCTCGCCGCGGTGCGCGTAGTCGCGGAACATGTCGAAACTGGCGCAGGCGGGCGACAGCAGCACCGTGTCGCCGGGTCGCGCCGCCGCGCGAGCCGCACGCACCGCCGCCGGCATGTCGGTCGCGTAGGAAAAATGGCAGGAAAAATGGCTCGGAGCCAATTTTCTGGTCAGCTGCTCGCGGGAGCGCAGCGCATCGGAAAATTGGCTCCGAGCCATTTTTCCTGTTTTTCCGCCCATCTCTTCCAGGGCAGCGGCGATGCGCGGCGCATCGCGTCCGATCAGCACGACGTGACGCACCTTGCCGCGGCAGGCCGCCGCCAGCGGCGCGAAATCCGCGTTCTTGCCGTCGCCGCCCGCGATCAGCACCAGCGGGCCGCTCAGGCCCTCGATCGCCGCGACGGTCGCGCCGACATTCGTGCCCTTCGAGTCGTTCACGTAGCGCACGCCGTCGACGTCCGCCACCCACTGCGCGCGGTGCGGCAGACCGCCGAAGCGCACCAGCGCGTCGAGCACCGGCGCGTCGGGCAGCGCTAATGCCTCGCACATCGCGAGCGCGGCAAGCGCGTTCGCGGCGTTGTGGCGGCCCTGCAGCCTGAGCTGCGAGAACGGCAGGAGCGGCTCGCCGCGCCGCATCAGGACCGGCTCCGGCACTGCGGCGACGGTGAAGTCCGCGTCCGGCGACGACAGGCCGAAAGACAGCACGCGCTGGCCGGGGCGCGGCATGGCGCGCACGCGGGCGTCGTCGGCGTTGACCACCGCCACCTCGCAGCCGTCGAAGATGCGCGCCTTGGCGTCGGCGTACTCTTCGACGCTCGCGTAGCGGTCCAGGTGATCGGCCGTGACGTTCAGCACCGTGGCGACGACGCTGCGCAGCGACCAGGTGGTCTCGAGCTGGAAGCTCGAGAGCTCGAGCACGTAGAGCCCGGGCGTAGGCCGCATCAGCAGATCGAGCGCCGGCTCGCCGAGATTACCGCCCGCGAGCGCGTCGCGCCCGGAGGCGCAGGCGAGCTCCGCGACCAGCGTCGTGACCGTGCTCTTGCCGTTCGTACCGGTGACGGCCGCGACCGGTGCCTGCGCCTCCCGCGCGAACAGCTCGATGTCGCCCACCACCGGCAGGCCGCGCCGCGCGGCCTCCTGCACCACGGGTTGCTGCACCGGCAAGCCCGGCGAAATGACTACCTGGTCGACGTCGTCGAGGAGCCGCACGTCGAAGGCGCCGGTGCGCAACTCGATGTCGCCGTCGCTCGCGCGGAGCGCGGCGAGCCCGGGCGGCGCTGCGCGTGTGTCGGCGACCCGCACCGCCAGCCCGCGGCGGCGCAGGTAGCGCGCACAGGACACACCGGTGCGGCCGAGGCCGAGCACGAGCGCGCGACCTCCGGCGGCGAGCGGCGGCAGATGCGGTGCCGTGCTCATCGCAGCTTCAACGTCGCGAGCCCGCACAACACGAGCACCACGGTGACGATCCAGAAGCGGACGATCACCTTCGGCTCGGCCCAGCCCTTGAGCTCGTAGTGGTGGTGGATCGGCGCCATGCGGAAGATGCGCTTACCCGTCAGCTTGAACGAGGCGACCTGCAGGATCACCGACACGGTCTCCATGACGAAGACCCCGCCCATGATCGCCAGCACGATCTCCTGCCGGACGATCACCGCGATCACCCCGAGCGCGGCGCCGAGCGCCAGCGCACCGATGTCGCCCATGAAGACCTGCGCGGGATAGGTGTTGAACCACAGGAAACCCAGGCCCGCACCGAAGATCGCCGCACAGATCACCAGCACCTCGCCGGTACCGGCGATGTGCGGGATCTGCAGGTAGTCGGCGAACACGGCGTTGCCGGAGGCGTAGGCGAACACGCCGAGCGCCGCCGCGATGATCACCGCCGGCATGATCGCAAGCCCGTCGAGCCCGTCGGTCAGGTTGACCGCGTTGCTCGAGCCCACGATCACGAAGTACGCGAGCACGACGAACGCGGCGCCGAGCGGCAGCAGGACGTTCTTGAAGAACGGCACGTAGAGCGTGGTCTCCGCCTCGCTTTGTGCCGTGAGGTAGAGCGCAAGCGCGGCGCCCAGGCCTGCGACCGACTGCCAGAAGTACTTGTAGCGCGCGATCAGCCCGCGCGAGTTGCCGACCACCAGCTTGAGGTAATCGTCCCAGAAGCCGATCAGGCCGAACGCCGCAGTGACCGCGAGAACGATCCAGACGAAGCGGTTGCCCAGATCCGCCCACAGCAGCGTCGCGGCGACGATCGCGACCAGGATCAGCGCGCCGCCCATTGTGGGCGTGCCGGCCTTGGACAGGTGGCTCTGTGGACCCTCGGAGCGGATCCGCTGACCGACCTGATGATGCGCGAGCCGGCGGATCACGCTCGGCCCGACGACGAAGGAGATCACAAGCGCGGTGAGCGCCGCGAGTATCGCGCGCAACGTCAGGTAGCTGAACGCGTTGAAGCCGGAATGGAACTGCTCGGCCCATGCGGCGAGATAGCGCAGCATCTCAGTGCGTCCCGCCCGGTTCGGGGCCGCCTGCGGCGCCGAGCGCGCCGGCGACGCGCTCCAGCCGGTTGACGCGCGAGCCCTTGATCAGCACCGTCACGCCCGCATGCAGCGCGGGCGCGACGGCCGCGACCAGCTCCTCGACGTTGGCAAACCAGCTCGCGCCCGGCCCGAAGGCCTCTACCGTATGCCGCGTCTCCGGGCCGACCGCGAGCAGCCGCGCCACACCCGTCTCGCGCGCGACCAGGCCGATGTCCGCGTGCAGCCCTGCGGACAGCACACCGAGTTCCGCCATCTCGCCGAGCACCAGCCAGTGCTCGCCGGGGATGGCGGCGAGCGAGCGCAGACCCGCTAGCACTGAGCCCGGGTTGGCGTTGTACGAGTCATCGATCAGCCGCGCACCGGCGAGCGCGGGCTTGAGTTGTAAGCGGGCCGACACCGGCTGCATGGTGGCGAGGCCACGCTCGATGTCGTCGAGCCCCGCGCCCGCCGCGTACGCCGCCGCGGCCGCCGCCAGCGCGTTCATCACGTTGTGCTCGCCGCCGAGGTTGAGCGCGATGCGCCTGCGGCCGAGCGGGCACTCGAGCGCGAATTCCGTGGCGAAGCAATCGTCGGTGAGCCGTGTCGCCGCGTCCTCGGCGCGGAAATCGGCCGGGGCGCGCATCCCGAAGAGAATCCGCCGGCCGGCTCGCCGCGCGAGCCCGCACCAGAGATCCACGAACCGGTCGTCGGCGTTGATGACCGCGATGCCGTCGTCCGACAGCGCCTCGAAGAGCTCGGCCTTGGCGCGTGCCACGCCCTCGATCCCGCCGAAGCCCTCGAGGTGAGCCGGTCCGGCGTTGATCACCAGACCCACGTCGGGCGCCGCCACCGACGCGAGGTGCGCGATCTCGCCCGGGTGATTCGCGCCCATCTCGATGACGCCGTAGCGGTGCTCCGGTGCAAGCCGCGCGAGCGTGAGCGGCACGCCGATGTGATTGTTGAGGTTGCCCTGCGTGACCAGGCAGGCGCCGCGCTGCGCGAGGATGGCGCCCGTCATCTCCTTGACCGTGGTCTTGCCGTTGCTGCCGGTGATGCCGACGATCGTCCCGGCGAAGTCGCGCCGCCACGCGCGCGCGAAGTCGGTCAGCCCGCCCAGCACCTCCGGCACGACCACCTGCGCGATGTGCACCGACACCAGGCGGTTGACGAGCGCGCCGGCCGCGCCGCGGCCGGCGACGTCGGCGACGAAATCGTGCGCGTCGTAGCGCTCGCCGCGCAGGGCGACGAAGAGATCGCCTGCCGCGACCGAGCGCGAATCGCTGGCGACCCGGCCGAAGGACGCATTGACGCCGTGCAGCATGCCGCCGGTGACGCGTGCCAGAGTTGCGAGGTCGCGCATCATGGTGCGGCACCGAACGACTCGAGCACCGCCGCCCGGTCGCTGAAGGGGCGGCGCTCGCGGCCCACGATCTGGTAGTCCTCGTGCCCCTTGCCCGCAATCACCACCACGTCGCCCGGCTCGGCCTCGGCGAGCGTCTGGCGGATCGCCTCGGCGCGATCCGGGATCACCTGCGCCGCCGCCGGATGCTGCATGCCCGCGGCGATCTGGGTCAGGATTGCCTGCGGGTCTTCGCTGCGCGGGTTGTCGCTGGTCAGCACCACCGCGTCGGCGAGCTGCTCGGCGATCGCGCCCATCTGCGGGCGCTTGCCGGGGTCGCGGTCGCCGCCGCAGCCGAACACGCAGACGAGCCGCCCGTGCGCGTGGGCACGCGCGGCGTCGAGCAGCTTCCCGAGCGCATCGGGCGTGTGCGCGTAGTCGACGATCGCGACCGGGTGCGCGCCGCCGCCGAACACCTCCATGCGTCCCGGCGGCGCGTGGCAGGCCGAGACCGCGGCGAGCGCCTGCTGCAGCGGAACGCGCCAGCCGAGCAGCACACCCAGCGTCGCGAGCAGGTTCTCGGCGTTGAACGCGCCGACCAGCCGCGAGCAGATCGTGCCGGCGCCCCAGCTGCTCTCGATGTGCAGGACCAGGCCAGTGGCGAGCGCGCGCAACTCCGACAGCCGGATCCAGCCGACACGCGGCGAGGGGATCAGCTCGCTCGTCGCCGAGAACCACACGCACTCGAGCCCGTCGACGAGCGACTCGGCGAGTGCGCGGCCGAACGGATCGAGTACGTTGATCACCGCACAGCGCAGACCCGGCGTGTGGAAAAGCCGGGTCTTCGCCGCGCCGTAGGCGTCGATCGTGCCGTGGTAGTCCAGGTGGTCGCGGCTCAGATTGGTGAACACCGCCGTGTCGAAGCGCACGCCGCCGACGCGGCGCTGATCGAGCGCGTGCGAGGAGACCTCCATCGCGAGCACGCCTGCGCCGTCGTCGCGCGCCTCGGCCAGCCGGCGGTGCACGGACACCGCGTCCGGCGTCGTGAGCGTGCCGCTGGCGAGCCGTCCAGGGCGGCCCGCGCCGAGCGTGCCGAGATAGGCGCCGCGGCGCCCGGTTGCGTCGGCCGCCTGCGCGAGCAGGAACGCGGTCGTGGTCTTGCCGTTGGTGCCGGTGATCCCGGCGACCTTGAGCTCGGCGGATGGACGGCCGAAGAACCGATCCGCGAGCTCTCCTGCGCGCGCGCCGAGCTGCGGTACCGGAAACCCGACGACGCCGGAAGGCAGCGACGGCGGCTCGATACCGGGCGCCGGCTCCCAGAGCACGGCGGCCGCACCGCGCTCGAGCGCCGCGGCCAGGTGCGCCAGACCGTGCGTCGTGCGGCCCTGGCAGGCGAGAAAGGCGCCGCCGCGTTCCAGGGTCCGGCTGTCCTGCGCTAACCCTGAGACCACGATGTCGTGCAGGGGCCTCAGGGCCTCGCCGAGCAGCGTCGAGAGCGCCATCCGGTAGTCGCGTACGTTCGGTTCGGACGTCACGGCGGTCCTGAGCGGGCGGCGAGCGAGGCTCACCATGGGTCCTGCGCCTGTACCAGCGTGGTGGCCGGAACGCGCTGCAGGTCGTCCGGCGGCACGGCGAGCAGCCGCAACGCGCCCGACATCACGGCGGAGAACACCGGCGCCGCGATCTCACCGCCGTAATAGCGGCCGCCGCGTGGCTCGTCGATGACTACGACCGCCGCAAGCCGCGGATTGCTCGCCGGCACGACGCCGCCGAACACCGACACGTAGCGATCCCGCGAGTAGCCGCCGCCCGACGCCTTCCACGCCGTGCCGGTCTTGCCTGAGACGCGGTAGCCGACCACCGCGGCGCGCCGCGCCGTGCCGTCCTCGCTCACCACGCTCTGCATCATCCGGACCAGCTCGCGAGCCACCGACTCGTCGAGCACACGCTCGCCGGGCGGCGGCTCATCCGCCTTGCGCAGGCTCACCGGACGGCGAAGTCCGCCCGAGCCGAGCACCGCGTAGGCCTGCGCGAGCTGCAGCGGCGTCACCGAGAGGCCGTACCCGTAGGACATCGTCGCCTGGCCGATCGGTCGCCAGTGCTGGTGGCCCGGCACGAGACCCGCGGACTCGCCGGGATAGCCGCTGCCCGTCACATGCCCGAATCCGAAGTGATCGAAGCCGCTCCACATCTCCTCGGGTTTGAGCGTGAGGGCGATCTTGACGACGCCGACGTTGCTCGACTTGGCGAGCACCGTGGTGACGTCGATCGTGCCGAGGTTGTGCTTGTCCGTGATCGTCTTCGCGCCGACGCGCGTCACCCCGGGCGCCGTCTCGATCAGCGTGTCGGCGTCGTAGCGGCCGGTCTCCATCGCCGCTGCCACGACGAACGGCTTGATGCTCGACCCGGGCTCGAATATGTCGGTGGCCGCACGGTTGCGATAGCGCGAGGCGGCGTACTGCTCGCGGTCGTTGGGGTTGAAGGCGGGCTGGTTGACCATCGCCAGCACCTCCCCGGTGGCGATGTCGAGCACCACCGCGGCGCCCGACTGCGCGCGATTCGCCTGCACCGCCGCCTTCAGCTCGCGATAGGCGAGGTACTGCAGCCGCAGGTCGATGCTCGTATAGAGGTCCTGACCGGGCCGCGGCGCGCGGATCTGCTCGACGTCCTCGATCGTGCGGCCGAGCCGATCCTGGATGACGCGCTTCGCGCCGGGCTCGCCGCCGAGCCACTCGTCGTAGGCGAGCTCGATGCCTTCCTGGCCGACGTCGTCGACGCTGGTGAAGCCGAGCAGATGACCCGTCACCTCGCCGCCCGGATAGTAGCGGCGGTATTCGCGCAGCAGATAGACGCCCGGGATGCCGAGCGCGCGCACGCGCTCGGCGTCGTTCGGCCGCATGTGCCGCACCAGGTAGACGAACTCGCGGTCGAGGCTCGAGGTGACCCGTCGGGCCAGCCACTGCGGATCGCGGTCGAGCGCCTTCGCGAGGCGTGCAAACGACTGCGGCGCCTGCGCGAGCTCCGCCGGGTTCGCCCACACGGTGTCCACCGGGGTACTCACCGCGAGCGCGTCGCCGTTGCGGTCGAGGATCATGCCGCGGTTGGCCGAAAGCTTCGCGACGCGCGTGAAGCGCGCATCGCCCTGCTTCTCGAGAAAGCCCTTGTGAATCACCTGCAGGTAGACGGCGCGGGCGACGAGCACGCCTGCCGCGAGCGCGAGCAGCGCCACCACGAGCTGCGCCCGCCAGCGGCCGGGTGCCGCGTGGGCCTCCCTGTTCGAGCGGTGCATCATGGCTGGACGATGCGCAGATCCGCGGCGCGCGGGATTACCATCCTCAAGTTCTCGCGCGCGACCCTTTCGACGCGGCCGTGCGTGGCCCAGGTGCTCTGCTCGAGCTGCAGCTGCCCCCATTCGATGTCGAGCTCGTCGCGTCGCTCGGTGAGGCGCTGCAGCTCGACGAAGCGGCTCCGCGCCTGGTGCTTGCTGTAGATCACCGCCAGCGAGGAGACGAGCACCGCCACCCACAGGGTGCCGAGCGCGAGCCGCCAGAGCCGCAGGCTCATGCCGCGATCCTCTCCGCGACGCGAAGCGTGGCGCTGCGCGCCCGCGGATTGCGCGCGACCTCGGCGTCCGACGCACGCGTCGCGGCGCCGATCTTCCGGAGCCTCGGTCGTGCCTGCGGCGGTATATCGGGCAGGCCGGCGTAATGGGGATCGCCGCGTGCTTCGCGGTCGATGAAACGTTTGACCATCCGGTCCTCGAGCGAATGAAAGCTGACCACGCACAGTCGCCCGCCGGGCGCGAGCAGTCCCAGCGCCTGCGGCAGTGCGGCCTGGAGCGACTCGAGCTCGGCGTTCACACGCATGCGGAGCGCCTGGAAGCTGCGCGTCGCGGGGTGCTTCCCCGGCTCGCGGGTCGGCACCGCGGCGGCGACGACGCTCGCGAGCTGGCCGGTGCGCTCGATCGGCGCCGCCGCGCGCGCGGCGACGATGGCGCGCGCGATGCGCCGCGCGTAGCGCTCTTCGCCGAGCCGGTGCAGCGTATCCGCGATCTCCGGTTCCGAGGCGCGCGCCAGCCACTGCGCCGCGGTCTGACCGTTGTCTCTGTCCATCCGCATGTCGAGCGGCCCGTCCTGCATGAAACTGAAGCCGCGCTCCGCTTCGTCGAGCTGCGGCGAGGAGACACCCAGGTCCAGCAACACGCCCTGCAACTCGCCTTTCACTCCTGCCGCACGCACCAGCTCCGCAAGCTGCGCGAACGACCCCCTCATCAGCACCAGACGCGGTTCGCCGCCGAATCGTTCCCGCCCCGCGCGGATCGCGTCCGCATCGCGATCGATGGCCACCACGCGACCCTGCGGACCCAGCGCCTCCAGGATCGCGGCGGTGTGTCCGCCGCGACCGAACGTCGCGTCGCAGTAGCGCCCGTCAGCGCGGATCGAAAGCCCCACCAGCACTTCCGCAAGGAGTACCGGCGTGTGCCCCTGCACGTCCCGCCCTACAGCGAGAGCTGCACGAGCTCTGTTGGCAGTTCGCCCGCTTCCTCACCGGCCGCCAGCCACGCTTCGCGCCGTTCGTTCCAGTGCTGCTCGTCCCAGAGCTCGAATCGGCTGCCCTGACCGATCAACATCGCCTGACGCGTGAGCCCCGCGTACTCCCGCAGCTTCGGCGGGATCAGCACGCGGCCGTGCGAATCGAGCTCGAGATCCGTGGCGTGCCCGACCATCAGCCGCTGCAGGCGCCGTGCTTGGGCGTTGAGCGTGGGCAGGCGCATCAGCTTGCGTTCGATCTCCTCCCAGTCCGGCAACGGGTAGATGAGCAGGCAGCGGTCGCTGCGGTCGACCGTGGCCACAAGCCGCCCCTCGCTGCGCTCGACCAGGGTGTCCCGGTACCGTGCAGGCATGGCGACCCGACCCTTGGCGTCGAGCGTCACTTTGTTGGCGCCACGAAACACGTTAGACGGTTGATGGGCCCCCAGCCCATTTCATCCCACTTTTACCCACTTTGCGGCACTATAGGTCGCGTCCGCGGCCAGAGTCAACGCTTGAGGCAAAATATTCCTTTGGAGCACAGCGACTTGGGTGAGGGGGTCCGACCGGAGGACGGGTCGCCGGGAGCCATCTTATGACCAATCAGTGGCTTGGGGTTTTTTCCTGTAGCGGGACTCAAGTGGCCGGCGCTGTGGGCGGGTGCTACATCCGAATGCGACCGGAACGGGTCCAAGTGCCGCCCGGGGCGCCGGGTCAGTAGTGGGCGTCGCAGCCTGTGGGATGCACCCGGGTCGGGCGGCCCGGGCGCACCGCCGGTGGTGGGCCGGCTGATCGTGGGAAAAAGTGGGTGGGAGTCGGCCGATAAGCCGGGTTCTGTCGAGGGCAACCATCCATCTCGAGCGCGCGTCGCCGCGCGCCTCTAGCGACCTACCCGGAAGCCTCTGCGGACCGCAGTTGCCGGCTTAGAGCCGGCGTGCTTCCCTATTTGGTCTTGCTCCAGGCGGGGTTTGCCGTGCCGTCGCTGTTGCCAGCGACGCGGTGCGCTCTTACCGCACCGTTTCACCCTTGCCGTCGACGCATCGCTGCGCCGCTTGGGCGGTCTGCTCTCTGTTGCACTTTCCGTGGGCTCGCGCCCCCCAGGAGTTACCTGGCGCCTCGTCCTGTGGAGCCCGGACTTTCCTCTGCAAATCGCGCAGCGGCTGCCTGGCCGACTCCCGAGCCTATTATACGAAAAATGGCTCGGAGCCATTTTCCCCCGGGGAATCGAGCGCCGGGAAACTCGCCGGGAAAATTGGGCTCCGAGCCATTTTTCGGGTCAGCGGAGCACGACGGTGCGGCGGCCGTTGCGGAACACACGCCGTTCGGCGTGCCAGTGCACCGCGCGGTTGAGCACCAGGCTCTCGAGATCGCTGCCGACGAGCGCCATGTCCTCCGGCGACGCCGAGTGATCGACGCGCTCCACGGCCTGCTCGATGATCGGTCCCTCGTCGAGATCGGTCGTCACGTAATGCGCGGTCGCGCCGATGATCTTCACGCCGCGCGCGTGCGCCTGGTGATACGGTCGCGCGCCTTTGAATCCCGGCAGAAACGAGTGATGGATGTTGATCGCGCGCCCGGCGAAATACGCACACGCCTCCGCGCTCAGGATCTGCATGTAGCGCGCCAGCACGAACAGCTCGCCGTCGACGCGCTCGAAGAGCTCCATGATGCGGCTCTCCTGCTCCGGCCTGCGGCCTTCGCTGATCGGGAAATAGTGATACGGCACGCCATGCCACTCGGCGAGGCTGCGCAGGTCCTGGTGGTTGGAAACGACCGCGGCGATGTCGACCGGCAGCGAGCCGGTCGACCAGCGATGCAGCATGCTGTTGAGGCAATGCCCGGCTCTCGAGACGCCCACCACGACGCGGCAGCGCTTGCGCAGATCGCGAAACGCCCAGGTCATGCCGAACGGCGCGGCGACGCTCTCGGCGAAATCGCTCTCGAGCGCCGCGATCGGCGGCATGCCCTTGCCGTTGTCGTGGAACACCGTGCGCATGAAGGAGCGCACGGAGATCTCGTCGTCGAAGTGCTGCGCCTCGGTGATCAGCGCGTTGTTGCGCGCCAGGAATCCGGCGATGGCGGCGACCACGCCGGTCGTGTCCGGGCAGTCGGTGGTGAGCACGTAGCGCGGCAAGGCCTTCGCGCCCTTTTCGGTCTTCTCGGGCATGCGTCCCTCCTTCGTTGCGCAAATTCTGCCCCAGCGGCCGGTCGGGCTGCCGACCCGGAGGGAAGCGAGCCTCACTTGCCGGGGAAATGCGGAAATGGGGACATTCTCCATTTCCAGGCGCGCCGCAGCCGCGCCACGTGACTGCCCGGGGCAAATGGAGAATATCCCCCCTCAGCGCTTCTGCAGGGCGAGGGCCCGCTCGTAGACCTCCCTGCGGCTGCGACCGCAGAGCTGTGCGGCGAGCCGCGCCGCCTGCGAAGCGGGAAGCTCGGCCAGCAGGATGCCGAGCATGCGATCCGTGGCCGTATCGTCGGCCGCGGACGCCGTCTCCGCGGCGCCCGCGACGACGATCACGAGCTCGCCACGCGCGAGCTCCGGGTCGCGCGCCGCGCGCTCGGCGAGCGCGGCGAGCGTGTCGCGGTACACGGTCTCGAACTTCTTGGTGAGCTCGCGCGCGACGACCGCGGAACGCTCGCCGCCGAGCAGCGCCGCCAGATCCGCGAGCGATTCGGCGATGCGATGCGGCGCCTCGTAGAACACCAGCGTGCGCGTCTCGCCGCAAAGCGTCTCGAGCCGGCGCCGGCGCGCACTGCTGCGCGCGGGGAGAACACCCTCGAAGCAGAAACGCTCGGTCGGCAGCCCGGAGAGCGTGAGAGCGGCGATCGCCGCGCAGCAACCGGGTACGACCGATACTGTCACGCCGGCGCGCGCCGCGGCTGCAACCAGCGCCGCGCCGGGATCGCTCACGAGTGGCGTGCCCGCGTCGCTCACCAGCGCCACGTCCTCCCCCGCGACCAGCCGAGCCACCACGTCCGCTGCGCGCGCGCGCTCGTTGTGCTCGTTCAGAGACAGCATCCTGCCCGTGGGGCGGGTGATGCCGAAGGCAGCGAGGAGCTCGCGCGTGTGGCGCGTGTCTTCGGCAACCAGCAGCGCCGCCTCCGCCAGCGTGCGCGCCGCGCGCGGGCTCAGATCGCCCAGATTTCCGATCGGCGTCGACACCAGCCAAAGTGTGCCGGCGCGCGGCCGCGGGCTAGAATCCGGAGCCGCCATCACTGGATACCGGGCCTCATTCCTTCATGCTGCACGCACGCCTCCGCGCCCGGCAAGCACCGGCCCGATGGGTCATCGCGCTGGCGATCCTGCTCTGCGCGGCCGCGGCGACGCCGGTCGCACACGCGTCGCGCCGCGACGATCTGGCTGCCGCCGCCGCGTTCGCGGCCGATGGACGCCACGCGGAAGCCGCGCGGCTGTACGAGAAGGCGGCGAAGCGGCTGTTCGGCTGGGACGTCGACATCGCACTGACCGCGGCGCAGGAGTATCTGGCGGCCGGTGCGCCCGACGGCGCGGAACGGATGCTCGATCGCATCGAGCGCCGCGCGCGCGGCGAGGACGCGACACAGGTTGCGAAGCTGCGCGCCGAGGTGGCCGCGGCGCGGCAGGCACAGGTGGAGCCGCCCATCACCACGACACCGTTGCCCGCGGAGCCCCTGCCCGGCGCGCCTCTGCCGCCCTCACCGGGGCCCGGCGCCGCACCGGTGATGGTGCTGCCTTCGGGCACTCCGTCGGTCGTCGCGCTGCTGCTGCCGCTCACCGGACGTTACCGTGCGACCGGGACGGCGGTGCGCGACGGCTTCATCGCCGCCTGCCTCGCCGATCCCGCCGACGTGCGGCCCCGGGTCGCGATCTACGACACCGCCGCGAACGGTGTCGTCGCCTCCTACCAGCGCGCGCTTGCCGAAGGCGCGCAGTTCGTGGTCGGTCCCCTGACCCGGGAAGAGGTCGCGTTGCTCGCCGCCGCCGGCCAGCAGATCCCCGTGCCGACACTCGCGCTCAACAGCCGACCGGACGGCATGCCGCCGTCGTTCCTGTTCCAATACTCGCTCGATCCGGCCGAGGAAGCGCGCGCGGTCGCGCGGCGCATTGCGGCCGACGGGCACCTGCGTGGCATCGGCCTGTTCCCGGAAAACGACTGGGGGCGGCGTGTCCACGACGCGCTCGAGGAAGAGCTCGCCAACGCTGCCGTAACGCTGACCGCCGCGCAGTTCTACGAGCCGGGCGCGCGCGATTTCGCAGGGCCGCTGCGCGCGGCGCTCGGCCGGTTCGGCGGCGCCGGGGACCGCCCCGCCGACAAGTCGAAACCCGCGCCGAAGCGCGATCCGCTGGCGGAGGCGCGCGACGGCCCGCAATTCGCCTTCATCGGCGCCAACGCCGCCACAGCGCGCGCCATGAAGCCGCAGCTTCGGTTCCAGATGACCTACCCGATGCCGGTGTACGCCACATCCGATGCCTGGGACGCCAGCTCGCGCGCCGCGGCCGATATGGAGGGGCTCATTTACCCGGAGATGCCGTGGGTGCTGTACGCGGGCCAGGGGGCGACGGAACTCTGGGATCTGCTGCATGGCGCGTGGGCCGACGCGGGACGGGGCCGGCTGCGGCTCTATGCGTTCGGCTACGACGCGTTTCGCCTGACCGGCGAGCTGCGCTCGACGGCTCGCAGCTTCGGTCTCGACGGACTGACGGGCGAGCTCGACGTCGCCTCCGACGGACGCGTACTGCGGCGCATGGAATGGGCGAGCATCCAGGGCGGACGGCCGATGGCTGCCGGACCGTCCGCGGCGCTGCCCGCGACGCTCGGCGAGCCCTTGCCCGCGCCCGAACCTTTCCCTGCGCCCAGTGAGCCCTGAGAAGACCACGGATCTCGGTCGGCGCGCCGAGGACCGTGCCCTCGCCTATCTCGAATCGCACGGCCTCGCGCTGGTCGCCCGCAATCATCGATGCCGCGGCGGTGAGATCGATCTCGTGATGCGCGACGGCGCCACGCTGGTGCTCGTGGAGGTGCGCTCCCGGTCGCGCCGCGACTACGGCGGCGCCGCAGCGTCGATCGGCGCGCGCAAGCAGCGCCGCTTCATCGTCGCCGCCCGCCACCTGCTCGCCACCCGCCCGGAGCTGGCGCGGCTGCGTGCGCGCTTCGACGTGATCGCCATCGACGCGGCGCAGCTCGAATGGATCCGCGACGCGTTCCGCGTATAGGAAATTGGCTCGGAGCCAGTTTACTTGACGACCTTGAGCCGCGGACGTCGGCCGGCCGGCGGCGGCACGGGTTTCGGCGGTTCGGGTGGCTCACCGGGTGGCGCGGTGCCCGGCCGGGCGTCTTCCTCAGTGAAGATCATGCCCTGCCCGGTCTCGCGCGCGTAGATCGCGAGCACCGCGGGCACAGGCACACGCACGTCGATGCTCTGGCCGCCGAAGCGGCCGGTGAACGTGATCTCGTCGTTGGTCAGGCGCAGCTGCACCGTAGCCGACCAGCTGACATTGAGGATGATCTTGCCGTCGCGGACGTACTGCCGCGGCACCTCGACACCGGGAGCCGCGGCATCGACCACGATGTGCGGCGTGCAGGAGCTGTCGCAGATCCACTCATGCATGGCGCGCAGCAGGTACGGACGGCGCGAGTTCATGCCTGCATGTCGCGCTCGGCATCGGAGAGGCTGGCGCGGAACGCCGGGCGGACGAAGATCCGCTGCGCGTAGCGGCGCAGCGCCGGCGCGGCGTCCTTGAGCTCGATCTCCCAGCGCGGCAGCCGCCAGAGCATCGGCGCAACCGCCACGTCGAGCACCGAGAACTGGTCCGACAGGAACCAGGAGCGGGCGCGGAACAGCGGCTCGGCCGCAATGACGCTGTCGCGCAGCAGCCGGCGCGCGCGCTCGCGCTCGCGCCGCTCGGCGCCATCCAGCGTCGGCAGCAGCCCGTACCAGTCCCGCTCGATGCGATGCAACGCGACGCGTGTCTGAGCCCGGCTGACCGGATCGGTGGGCAGCAGCGGCGGATGCGGATAGCGCTCGTCGAGGTACTCGCAGACGATGCGCGGCTCGTAGACCACGAGATCGCGGTCCACCAGCGTCGGCACGGCCTGGTAGGGATTGAGGTCGATCAGGTCCTCCGGCGGCCGCGCAGGGTCGGCCTCCACGGTCCGGACCCCGAGCGACTTCTCGGCCAGCGCAAACCGCACCCAGTGGCTGTGGGCATCGTCCCCACGGGAGAAGAGCGTCATCACGCCCGACTACTTCACGTCCTTCCAGTACTCCTTCTTCAGCGCCCAGGCGAGCAGCGTGAAGAAGATCAGGAAAGCCGTCACGCGGTAGCCAAGTGAGCGCCGCTTGAGCTGCACTGGCTCGGCGATATAGTCGAGGAAGTTGACCGTGTCGCGCACGAACGAGTCGAATTCGTGCTGGCTCATCCGCCCGGGCACGCTGAGCTCGAACTCCTTGAAGTGCTTCGAGGCATTGCCCTGCGCATCGACCTGCCCCTCCCACACGGCGTTCTGGATGCCCTGCAGCTCCCAGAGCACGTGTGGCATGGCGGTGCCGGGCAACACCAGGTTGTTCGCGCCCGTCGTCTTGGCGGGATCGGCGTAGAAGGATCGCAGGAATGTGTAGATGTAGTCGGGGCCGCGGCTGCGGGCCACGAGCGACAGGTCCGGCGGCACGACACCGAATGCGCGTTTGGCGTCGTCGGCGTTGATCGAGTTGCGAATCATGTCGTACGGGCGATCGCCCGTGAACATCAGGTTGTCGATGAGCTGCTGCTCGGTGATGCCGAGGTCCGCCGCCATGCGGTTGTAGCGCACGTACTTGGCCGAGTGGCAGCCGAGGCAGTAGTTGACGAAGTTGCGCGCGCCGCGCTGCAGCGAAGCCTTGTTTGACACGTCGTTGTTGGCGTGCTGGACGTGCCCGCCGCCGCCCGCCGCGTGGACCGGCGTCACGGCGAGCGCCGCGACCAGCGCCAGGAGCTCAGTGCGCATGGTAGGTGATCCTGTCGGGCGGCTGCCGGGTCCGCTCGATGCGCGTGTACCACGGCATCAGCAGGAAGAACGCGAAGTACGCCACGCTGAACACCCGCGCGGCGTTCGTGTACCCGGGTGTGGCCGGCTGCAGCCCGAGCCAGCCCAGCGCCACGAAGCTGAGCGCGAACGCCGCGAGAAACGCCTTGAAGAGCGGCCCGCGATAACGGATCGAGCGCACCTTGCCGCGGTCGAGCCAGGGGACGAACGCGAGCAGCACCACCGCCGCTGCCATGAGCCCGACACCCGCGAGCTTGTTCGGCACTGCGCGCAGGATCGCGTAGAACGGCGTGAAGTACCACACCGGAGCGATGTGCTCCGGGGTGCGCAGTGGATCGGCCGGCTCGAAGTTCGCGTGCTCGAGGAAGTAACCGCCCAGCTCCGGCGCGAAGAACACGATCAGGCAGAATACGATCAGGAATACGCCCGTTGCGGCCGTGTCCTTGACCGTGTAGTAGGGGTGGAAGGGGATACCGTCGAGCGGAATGCCGTCCGGACCCTTGGCCTTCTTGATCTCGACGCCGTCCGGGTTGTTCGAGCCGACCTCGTGCAGCGCCAGGATGTGCGCGACCACCAGGAAAATCAGCGCGAGCGGCAGCGCCACCACGTGCAGCGCGAAGAAGCGATTCAGCGTCACGTCGGAGATGTAGTAGTCGCCGCGGATCCACTCGACCAGCGAGTTCCCGATCCACGGGATCGCCCCGAACAGCGACACGATCACCTGCGCGCCCCAGTAGGACATGTTGCCCCATGGCAGCAGGTAGCCGAAGAACGCCTCCGCCATCAGACACAGATAGATCAGGAAGCCGAAGATCCACAGCAGCTCCCGCGGGTTCTGATACGACCCGTAGAGCAGCGCGCGGAACATGTGCAGGTAGACGACGATGAAGAACGCCGACGCGCCGGTCGAATGCAGGTAGCGGATCAGCCAGCCCCACTCGACGTCGCGCATGATGTACTCGACCGAGCTGAAGGCCTCGGCGGCCGAGGGCTTGTAGTTCATCGTGAGAAAAATGCCGGTGACGATCTGGATCACCAGCACCAGCAGTGCGAGCGAGCCGAAGTAATACCAGACATTGAAATTCTTCGGCGCGTAGTACTCGGAGGCGTGCTCCTTCCACAGCTTGGTCATCGGGAAGCGCGCGTCGATCCATGCCCCGAACGCTGCCAGCCGCCCTCCGGACCGGCGCACCGTTTCGCCGCTGCTCGCCATCATGCGTTCCCCGTTTCGGCGCCGATCAGGAGCCGGCTGTCGCTCAGGAACCGGTACGGCGGCACCGTCAGGTTGGTCGGCGCCGGGACGTCCTTGAACACCCGGCCGGAGAGGTCGAACTTCGAGCCGTGGCACGGGCAGAAGAAACCGCCCGGCCAGTCGGGCGCGACGGTGACGTCGCCGGGCGTGAAGCGGTCGAGCGGCGCGCAGCCGAGATGCGTGCACACGCCGACCAGCACCAGATACTCGGGCTTCAGCGCGCGCGCCGGATTGCGCGCGAAGTCGGGCTGCTCGGACTGCTTCGAGTCCGGGTCGCGCAGCTGCGGCGCCATGCCCTCGAGCTGGGTCAGCATCTGCGGCGTGCGGTTCACGATGTAGATCGCCTTGCCGCGCCATTCGACCTTGATCATGGCACCCGGCTCGATTTTGCTGATGTCGACTTCCACCGGCGCACCGAGGGCCTTGGCGCGCGCGCTTGGCCGCCACGAGGCGAGGAACGGCGCTGCCGCGAAGGCCGCGCCGACGATGCCGGTGGCAGTGGTGGCGACGGTCAGGAACTGACGCCTGCCCGTGTCGACGACGTTGTCACTCATCGGGCTCACCCCTCGCGAAGCCTTTCATTATACGTTAATGGGGACATTCTCCATTTCCGGTAGGGTGGCCGCACTGCGGACCGATGAGGGGGAACCGAGAATTCCCTTGTCACCGCGAGGGGCAATGGAGAACGTTCCCATTGCCTGAAGGGGCGAATGCGCCCTTACCGGTCGGCGACGCGACGGATCTGGGCGCCCAGCCCCTGCAGCTTTTCCTCGATGCACTCGTAGCCGCGGTCGATGTGGTAGATCCGCTCGACGTCGGTGGTTCCCTCCGCGACCAGCCCTGCCAGCACGAGGCTCGCGCTGGCGCGCAGGTCCGTGGCCATCACCGGCGCCGCGGTCAGCCGCGGCACGCCGCGGATGATCGCTGTGTTGCCCTCGAGCCGGATCTCCGCGCCCATGCGGCGCATTTCCAGCATGTGCATGAAGCGGTTCTCGAAGATCGTCTCGATTATGGTGCCGACGCCGTCGGCGGCCGCGTTCAGCGCGGCGAACTGCGCCTGCATGTCGGTCGGAAAGCCCGGGTGCGGCGCCGTGCGGATGTCGACCGAGCGCGGACGCCGGCCGCGCATGTCCACCTCGATCCAGGCATCGCCGCGCGTCACGGTCGCGCCCGCTTCCTCGAGCTTGCCGAGCACCGCGTCTAGATGCTCGGGCCGGGCGTTGCGCGCGCGCACACGCCCGCCGGTGATGGCGCCGGCGACCAGGTAAGTGCCGGCCTCGATCCGGTCCGGCAGCACGTCGTACTCGGCGCCTGAGAGCGACTCGACACCATCGATCGTGATCGTGTCGGTTCCGGCGCCGCTGACACGCGCACCCATCGCGGTGAGGAAGCTCGCGAGGTCCACCACCTCCGGCTCGCGCGCGGCGTTCTCGAGCACGGTGCGGCCCTCCGCCAGCACGGCCGCCATCATCAGGTTCTCGGTGCCGGTGACCGTGACGGTCTCGAGGACGATGCGCGCGCCCTTGAGGCGGCCCGAGCGCGCCTTGATGTAGCCGCCCTCGATGTGGACGTCGGCCCCCATGGCCTGCAGGCCCGCGACGTGAATGTTCACCGGGCGCGCGCCGATCGCGCAACCGCCGGGCAGCGACACGTCCGCCGAGCCATGGCGCGCCAGCAGCGGCCCGAGCACCAGGATCGCTGCGCGCATCGTCTTGACGAGCTCGTAGGGCGCGAACGTGGCGCGCAGCGTGCGCGCGTCGACCTCGATGCGCAGCCGCTCGTTGACCGTGACGCTCGCGCCCAGCCGTCCGAGCAGCTCGATCATCGTCGTGACGTCGTTGAGATGCGGCACGTTGCCGATGGTCACCGGACCGTCGGCCAGCAGTGCGCCCGCCAGGATCGGCAGGGTGGCGTTCTTGGCGCCGGAGATGCGTACCTCGCCCTCGAGCGGCACGCCGCCGCGGATCTGGAGCTTGTCCACGCCCGCCTCAGGTGCCCGAGGCGCCGTTGGGCCGCGCTGCGGTCCACTCGCCGGGCGTGTACGCCTCGATGGTGAGCGCATGGATCTCGCGGCCCATACGCTCGCCGAGCGCGGCATAGACCTGCTGATGCCGCTGCAGCGGACGCCGTCCCTCGAAGCGGTCCGAGACGACAACCGCGGCGAAGTGCGTGTCGTCGTCGGTGGACACGCGGACGCGGGCGCCGGGCAGACCCGCCTCGATCAGCCGCGTGACTTCATCGGCGGTCATGCTTCAGTCAAGGGGCAGCAAAGGGAGCGGTAGTGTAGAGTTTCCGGACTCAGGTCGAAAGACGCCATGCCGCCCGACCCCGATCAACTCATCGCCCGCGGACGGCGCGTCCTCGCCACCGAGGCCGAAGCCGTCGCGGCGCTCGAGCATCGCCTCGGTGCCGAGTTCGCGCAGGCCTGCGCACTGCTGTTGGCGTGCCGGGGCCGCATCGTCGTCACCGGGATGGGCAAGTCGGGTCACGTCGGCGGCAAGATCGCGGCGACGCTCGCCAGCACCGGCAGTCCCGCCTTCTTCCTGCACCCGGCGGAAGCGAGTCACGGCGACATCGGCATGATCACGGCGGTGGACGTCGTGCTCGCGCTGTCGAACTCCGGCGAGACCGAGGAGCTGCTGACGATCCTGCCGGTGATCAAGCGTCTCGACGTGCCGCTCATCGCCATGACCGGCGCGCGCGGCTCGACGCTGGCGCGGTATGCCACCGTCGTGCTCGACGTCAGCGTGCCCGCCGAGGCCTGCTCGCTCAACCTCGCGCCGACCGCGAGCACGACCGCCACACTTGCGATGGGCGACGCGCTCGCGGTGGCGATGCTCGAGGCGCGTGGCTTCACCGAGGAGGATTTCGCGCGCTCGCATCCCGGCGGCTCGCTCGGTCGGCGGTTGCTGCTGCACGTCGAGGACGTGATGCGCACCGGCCCCGACCTGCCCGCGGTCGCGCCCGACACCAGCCTGAGCGCGGGTCTGCTGGAGATGAGCCGCAAGGGGCTCGGCATGACCACGATCGTCGACGGCGCGGGGCGCGTCATCGGCGTCTTCACCGATGGCGACCTGCGCCGCGTGCTCGACCGGCACGCCGATGTACACGCGACGACCATGCGCGAGGTGATGACGGCGAATCCGAAAGTCGCCCGGCCGAGGATGCTCGCCGCCGAGGCGGTGCACCTGATGGAGCAGCACCGCATCACCGCGTTGCCCGTCGTCGACGACGACGGCCGCCTGGCCGGCGCGCTCAACGTGCACGACCTGTTCCGCGCGGGGGTCATGTGAGCCACGAGCCGCCGCTCGAGCGTGCACGCCGCATCCGGCTGCTGGTTCTCGACGTCGACGGCGTGCTCACCGACGGCCGGCTCTACTTCGGCGCGGACGGCGAGGAGCTCAAGACCTTCGACGTGCGGGACGGCGCGGGGCTCGTCGCGATCCAGCGCGCCGGAGTCAGCGTGGCGATCGTCTCGGGGCGCAGCTCCGCGGCGGTGGAACGCCGGGCGGCCGAGCTCGGCATCCGCCTCGTGCGGCAGGGCGCGACCGACAAGGCGCATGAAATCGAGGGGCTCGGCACGCGACTCGGCGCGGCGCGCGACGAGGTCGCCTGCGTGGGCGACGACACGCCGGACCTGGGGATGATGCG
>JBQGDL010000103.1:0-30956 GCA_052039045.1 Steroidobacteraceae bacterium | reverse complement strand
GCCTGCACCGACTCACTAATACGGCTTCACCTATGTCGCTGCGAAATGCGGCGCACCTAGGCTCCAAGCATGGCTACGAACACCGTGATCGGCCTGTTCCGGGACCGACGTGAGGCGGAGTGCGCGTTCGACGCCGCGCTCGAGAGCGGTCACGAGCCGGCGCACATCAACCTCGTGTTGTCCGACGCGACCCGCACGCGATCGTTTCCGGCGGACCGTGCCCCCGACTCCGCGCTCGCGGAAAAGGTCTCGGAGGGTGCGGCCGACGAGTCCGGCGCCGGGGTGCTCGGCGGACCCGTCGGCGGCACGGTGGGGACCATTGCGCCAGTCGTCGCGGCGGTGGCCGCAGCGACGTTGATACCGGGGCTCGGGCTGGTACTCGCTGGTCCGGCGGCGGCGGCCGTGACCGCGGCCGGCGCCGTCGCGCTGGCGGGCGGGCTGCTCGGTCTGCTCAGCGACTGGGGTATCCCCAAAGACGCAATCGAGCGCTACGACGCCGGAGTCAGGAACGGCCGGATTGTGATCGGAGTGAATTCCCGCTCCGCGAACGACGCGGCCGACCTCGCGCAGCGATGGCGGGCCTGTGGCGCCGAGCACGTGCACGCGGCCTGACCCCTGGCGGGCCAATCGCGCGTAGATAGACACAACGCGGAGGTGACTCGTGTACCGAACGCAGACGCAGATCAATCCGGGAACTCGCGGTGGCGTGGCGGCCCTGGTGATCGCCGGTCACATTGCGGTGATCTATGCCGTGGCGGTATCGCTCGGCATCGTCGAGGCGCCAGTGATCGAGCAGCCGCACGAAGCCGTGCTCATCGAAACGCAGATCGAGGAGCCGGAGCCGGTGATTCCGGAGACGCCGCAGGTCGCCAGGAGTCAGCCAACGGTCGACGTGCCTCCACCGGAAGTCCCGGTGATCCAACCGCCCGTGGAGACGGCGATTACGATCCCGCCGGCGCCGCCGGCGGTGGTCGAGCCCGCTCCGGGTCCCGCGGTGGCGGAGTCCCACTCGCTGCAGGTCACGCGCCGCGTCGACCCGATCTATCCGCCGGCCTCGCGCCGCATGGACGAGCACGGTGCGGTTCGGCTGCGTGTGCTGGTCGATGAGCGAGGTCGGCCGCAGGAAGTCCAGATCGCCAAGTCGAGCGGCTTCCCGCGGCTCGACGAAGCCGCGGTGACCGCGGTCAGGCGCTGGGTATTCGCGCCTGCCATGCGGGACGCAGTTGCCGTGCCCACGTGGACGCAGGTGAGCGTGGTCTTCCAGCTCACGCAGTAGCGGGGCCGATAGCGGTCCGAGGACTGCCAGCTGTCGTCGATGCAGAAGCTGGCCCGCCTCGCACGCAACAGCGTGCCGGGCGGGCTGGTCGATCGCTTCATTGGCGCGCAGCTCCTGTCGCAGTCCGCGGCGCTTGCGTTCTATGCCCTGCTCTCGCTCGCGCCGCTGATGCTGATCCTGCTGTGGATCACGGCGGCGGCGCTGCCGAGCGCCCGAGCGGCGTTTGTGGACCAGATCAGCCTTCTGCTCGGACCCGACATCGGCGAGGTCGCGCGCACCATCATCGACAATGCCGCATCGCGGCAGACGACGGGCTCGATCGCCGGGCTATGGAGCGTCGCCGTGCTCGCCTTCGGCGCGTCCGCCGTATTCGGGCAGCTGCAGGCCGCGCTCAATCGCATATTCGATACGAGCGCCGAAAGCATACGCGGGTTGCGCGCGTGGCTGCGTAAGCGGGTATTCTCGTTCGGCCTCGTGCTCGCGCTCGGGTTCCTGCTGCTGGTGTCGATGACGGTGAACACCTTTCTGCAACTCGTATTCGCGCGCTTCGAATGGATCATCCCCGCAGTGGCCGCCGTGCTGACCTGGCTGAGCTACGGGATCTCGTTCGCGCTGATGTTTCACTACCTGCCGGACCGGCGTGTGGCGTGGCGCTGGTCACTGGTCGGCGGGATCTTCACGGCGACGTTGTTCGTACTGGGACGCGAGGTGGTCGGGTGGTACCTAGAGCGTTCCGATCCGGGCGCCGCCTACGGCACCGCCGGCGCACTCGTGCTCGGCCTGATCTGGGTCTATTACGGCGGGTTGATCGTGTTCGCCGGTGCGCTGATCACGGCGGTGATCGACGAGCGCACCGCGGTGCATGCCGCCCCCTCCGTGAGTCCGAACGCACACAGACGGACGACTTGAGCATGGCGAAGCGCGCGCTCGAGCGTTACGCGGCGAAGCGCACGTTCACGCGCACGCCCGAACCGGGACCGAAGCCGCGCACGGATCGGCGCGGGCCGTTGCTGTTCGTCGTGCAGAAGCACGCGGCCCGGCGCCTGCACTACGATCTGCGGCTCGAGCTCGACGGCGTGTTGAAGTCCTGGGCCGTACCCAAGGGACCGTCGCTCGATCCCGCCGACAAGCGGCTCGCCGTCGAGGTGGAAGACCATCCGTTCGGTTACGCCTCGTTCGAGGGCAGCATCCCGGAGAAGGAATACGGCGCCGGCAACGTCATCGTCTGGGATTGCGGTGTGTATTCGCCAGACGAGGATCAGCAGTACGCGTTCGACGACCGCCGCGACGCGGAGCGGCGCGTCCGGGCGGGGCTCGAGGCCGGGAAGCTGAGCGTCATGCTGCGCGGCGAGAAGCTGAAGGGCTCGTATGCGTTGGTGCGCACCTCCACTCCGAAACAGTGGCTGCTGATCAAGCACAAGGACGCCCAAGCGCAGCCAAACCACCTCCTGGCACTGGCTCGCTCGGTGCTGAGCGACCGCAGTGTCGAGGACCCTTCGGTGACGGAGGGGGTCGCACAGACCGATGCCGACCGCCTCACGCCTCACGGGCCCGCCGAGTCGATGCCCGCGAAGCTCGCACCGATGCTCGCCGAGATCGGCAACGGACCCCGATCGGACAACAAGTATCTCTACGAGCCCAAGCTCGACGGTTACCGCGCGATCGCCTTCATCCGCAACGGCGCAGCGCGCCTGCAGTCGCGACGCGGGCTGGATCTCAGCACGCCCTTTCCAGAGCTGGTCGACGAGCTGGCTGCGCAGGCCGTCGACGGCATGATTCTGGACGGCGAGATCGTCGCGCTGGACGCCGATGGCCGCCCGTCGTTCAACGCGCTGCAGAACCGCGTCGGGCTCAAGACGCCGAAGGAGATCGCGCAGGCCCAGGCCGAATCACCGGCACTCTTCATGTGCTTCGACCTGCTGCACTTTGCCGGCGTCAATCTGCGACAGAACGAGTACGTCGACCGCCATCGCTATTTGGCGCAGTGCCTGCTGCCTGGCCCGCACGTGCAGCTCGTGCATGTCTCGAACGATGCCGAGGCGATGTATGCGGCCGCGCTCGAGGCCGGCTTCGAGGGCATCGTCGCCAAGCGCAGGGACAGCCCGTATCAGCCGGGGCGCCGCTCCTCGGCGTGGCTGAAGATCAAGGCGGTCCGCACCGCGGAGTTCGTCGTTGGCGGCTACACGAGCGGCCAGGGCGCGCGACAGACGCTCGGTGCACTGCTGCTCGGCTACTGGCAGCGCGGCGATCTCAGCTACGCCGGCCACGTCGGGTCGGGTTTCGATGCGGCACGGCTCGGGCAGCTGCAGGACCGGCTCGCGAAGCTCACGGCCCGCCAGTCGCCGTTTGCGAGCAAGCCGCCGTTGCACCGGCCGACCACCTGGGTCAGGCCGGAGGTCGTGGTCGAAGTCAAATTCGCGGGCTGGACTCCGGACGGGTACCTCCGGGCGCCGGTCTTCCTGCGGCTGCGCGACGACATCCGGGCGAGCGAGGTCCGCGAGGGCCCCGGGGACACCTCCGGCTCGGCGCGCAAGCCCGACAACCCCGGCAAGAGCCGCGGCTCCGGGAACCCCGCCAACTCCGCGAACCGCTCCGTCGAGGACATCGACGAGGTGCTGCGGCAGCTCGACGACAAGGCGAACCGCATCGACCTGCGCGTCGGCTCCGCCCGCATCCGGGTCACCAATCTGGACCGCGTGTACTGGCCCGGCGGCGCGCGCGGCCGCCCGGCCGCGATAACCAAACGCGACCTGCTGCGCTATATCGCCCGCGTCTCGCCGCATCTGCTGCGTCATCTCGCAAACCGCCCGCTGACCATGATCCGGATGCCGGACGGAATCGGCGGCAGCCGGTTCTTCCAGAAGCACTGGCGGCAGGAAAAGCCCGAGTTCGTCGAGAGCATCACGGTGTTCTCCGGCTCGAAGGACGAGGAACAGGATTACCTTCTCGCGAACAACCTGCCCACCCTGCTGTGGCTCGGTCAGGTCGGCACGCTCGAGTTTCACGTCTGGCACTCCCGCGCCGAGGTCGGTCCGGACGCGAAGAGCAAGCGCACCGACTACTCGAGCTCGCTCGAGGCGCTCGAGTCGTCCGTGCTCAACTATCCCGACTACCTCGTATTCGACATCGATCCGTACATCTACTCGGGCAAGGAGCCGCAGGGCGCCGAGCCCGAGTTCAACCGCAAGGGCTTTGCCGCGGGGCGCCGCGTCGCGTTCTGGCTGCGCGAACTGCTCCAGGAGATGTCGCTCGAGGCGGTCGTGAAGACCTCGGGCAAGACCGGGCTGCACGTATTCGTGCCGATCGAGCGCACGGTGACCTTCGACGAGGCCCGCACCGTCTGCGAGATGGTGGGCCGCCACCTGCTCAAGGCCCACCCCAGGGAGATCACGCTGGAGTGGGCCACCGTCCAGCGCACAGGCAAGATCTTCATCGACTACAACATGAACGTGCGAGGCAAGACGCTGAACGTCGCGTTTTCGCCACGTGGCGTCCCGGGCGCTCCGATCTCCATGCCCCTGACCTGGGAAGAGCTCGAGGCCGCTGAGCCCTCTGACTTCACCCTCGGGAATGTGGCGGACCGCTTAGACAGAACGGGCGACCGGTGGCATGATGTCTTCGCGATGAAACAAAGCCTTGCGAAGGCTTTCGCAAGTGTTGGGCGAAAAAGGTCAGGGCAATAAAAGGGACAGAAGGTATGGCCGCACCACGCTCCATCGGTTCGCTGACGGTCTCGTTCGGGCTCGTCGCTATTCCCGTCAAGCTGTATACGGCAACGCAGTCGGCGGGTCAGCTGTCCTTCAATCTGCTGCACAAGGACTGCGGTTCGCGCCTCAAGCAGCAGTACGTCTGTCTGAAGGACGGGCAGATCGTCGAGCGCGACGACATGGTCAAGGGCTACGAGTTCGCAAAGGACCAGTACGTCGCCTTCACGCCCGAGGAGATCAAGGCGCTGGAAGAAGTAGGCACGCACGCGGTCGAGATCTCGGAGTTCGTGCCGATCGAAGCGATCGATCCCGTGTACTTCGACAAGACCTATTACCTTGCTCCGGACAAGGGCGCGGCAAAGCCTTACGCGCTTCTAACCGAGGCCCTGAAGGAATCGAAGCGCTGCGCCGTCGGACGCTGGGCCGCCAAGGGAAAGGCCTACATCGTGATCCTGCGGCCGATCGGCAATGTGCTCACGATGCAGCAACTGCGCTTCGCGTCCGAGGTTCGTTCCGCCAACGAAATCGAGATCGCCAAGCCCGACGTCAAGGCCGGAGAGATGAAGCTGGCGCGCCAGCTCATCGAGCAGCAGCAAACCGACACGTTCGATCCAACCGCCTACGTCGACGAGGTGCGCGGACGGATCGAGGCGGCGATCCAGAAGAAAGTGGAAGGACAGGAGATCTCGGTCTCGGAGGGCCCGGCGCCGAGCACCGGCAAGGTCATCGACCTGATGGAAGCGCTGCGCGCCAGTCTCGAGAAGACCGAATCCGCGCGCGCCTCCGCCACGCGGCTGGGTCCGCGCAAGGCGCCGAAACGCGTCGAGGAGCCGGCCAAGGCGGCGCGCAGGACGTCGAAGCGATAACAACCCGCGGCGGCGATGCAGTCCTATAGCGTGCAAGACGTGGAGCGGGTGCTCCGCTTGTCACGAGGCACGATCAAAGGCCTGATCGCCGGCGGGTTCGTCACGCCGGCGCGCGGGCCCCGGCGGCAATACCGTTTCTCTTTCCAGGACCTGATCGTGCTGCGCACGGCGCGTGCGCTGACGGAGGCGAAAGTGCCGCGCCGCCGTGTGCACCGCGCACTCGACGAGCTGCGCCAGCACCTGCCCGACAGCGTGCCCCTTTCCGGTCTCAGCATCTGCGCGGTCGGTGAACGCGTGGTAGTCCGCGACGGCACCTCGCGCTGGCAGGTCGACGATGGCCAGTACCTGCTCGCCCTGGACGTGGTCGTCGAGGCGGGTGAGCTGCACCTCGTCGAGCGCACGGAGCCGCCCGCCGCGGCGCAGGCGACGGACTGGTTCGGAAAGGCTTTGCAGCTCGAAGGGTCCGATCCCGCGGCGGCGCGCGCCGCCTACGAGCGCGCCGTCGATCAGGACCCCGAGCATGTCGCGGCCTGGGTCAATCTCGGACGACTGCTGCATGAGCTGGGCCGCATGGACGAGGCCGAGAGCGTGTATCGCCGCGGCCTCAACGCCTGTGGCCCCGATGGGCTGCTCTGGTTCAACCTGGGAGTGCTGCTCGAGGATCTGCGCCGTCCCGGGGCGGCGCTCGAGGCGTATCAGTCAGCGATCGGCGAGGATCCGATGCTGGCCGATTGCCATTACAACCTCGCGCGCCTGTACGAGATGGCCGGCAAGCCGCAGCACGCGATTCGTCATCTCGGGGAATATCGACGGCTGCTCGCGGCCGAGCCACGCTGACCTCCGGACGGTCTGACGATCCCCTCCGCGGCCCCGCGGAGGTTTGACGCCTCCGCCGCGGCAAATCAATCGCGATTGAAAAGCGCGTGCTTCGCGGTCGAACTGAGCATGACAGCTTCGACGCGCGCGCCGGTGCTCGCACTGCTGCTGGTACTGCCTACGGTGAGCGCGCGCGCTGACACGCTCGGCGACGGCGCCAGCCAGCCCGAGGCCGACGGCGTATCCATATCCGAGCAGGAATGGGCGCTCATCGGCGACATCCGCGTCGTCGCGGGGAGCATCTTCGACGAGACCGACCCGGCCGAAGCCGGGCTCCTGTACCGGCTGGCAAATCGGCTTCATATCCGGACCCGCGATTCGACGATCCGCTCACAGCTGCTCTTCGCCAGCGGCGACGTGTACTCGGAGCGGATCCTCGCCGAATCGGAGCGCGTGCTGCGCAACCAGCGCTTCCTCAGCGAGCCCGAGATCCGACCGGTCGCCTGGCATGACGGGGTGGTCGACGTCGAGGTGCGCTCGGCGGACGTGTGGTCCACCACGCCGGGAATTTCCCTGTCACGCAGCGGCGGACGCAACGCCCTGTCGTTCGCGCTGGAGGAAGTGAATCTCTTCGGGCGCGGCAAGGAGCTCTCCGCCCAGTACTCCGCGAATGTCGATCGAAGCAGCCTCGGCTTTCACTGGCGGGACCCGAGCGTACTGGGATCCCGCTGGACCAGCGACGCGCTGTACTCGGTGGCCGACGACGGCGATGTCTGGGGCGTGTCGGTCGATCGACCGTTCTACGCGCTCGCGACGCCGTGGAGTGCCGGCTTCTCCGCTCGGGGCGACAGTCACATTCAGGACCGATACGCGCTTGGCGAGGTGATCGACGATTACGCAGTGGAGCAGCATGCGTTCGAGGCCTATCGCGGCTGGTCCGACGGCGGGCACTACGGCTGGACACAGCGCTGGACCGTCGGCTTTCGCTACGACGAGTCGCGCTTCGCGCCGGCGTCGAGCGCACTGCAAGGTCCGCTGCCGGCTGATCGCACACTCGCCGTTCCGTACGCGCGGATCGAGCTCATACAGGACGGCTACGTCACGACGCGCAACCTCGACCAGATCGGTCGCACCGAGGATCTCCAGTACGGGCTGCAGCTCGCAGCCGAGCTCGGTGCGTCGCTGCCTGCGCTGGGCGGCGATGAGGCGATCCTCACGCAGCTCTCCGCTGCGCGCGGCTATCAGTTGCCTCATGAGCAGAGCCTGTTCCTGAACGGCTCGGCCAGCGGACGGCTTCAAACCGGCGAGCTGCGCGACGGACTCCTGTCCGCCTCGGCCCGCTATTTCACGCGCGTCAACGAGCGCTTCGTGGTGTTCGCCAGCCTGACCGGCGCGTTCGGCCAGGCGCTCGATCTCGACCACCAGCTCGAGCTGGGCGGGGATTCAGGGCTCCGCGGCTACCCGCTGCGCTACCAGACGGGCTCCTCGCGAGTGCTGGGCACCGTCGAGGCGCGGCTGTTCACGGACTGGTATCCGCTGCACCTCGCCCGCGTCGGCGCTGCGGTCTTCGCCGACGCCGGCTTCGTGGATGGTTACAGCGCCACCGGCAGCTCCGGCGCGGGCACGTTGCGCGACGTGGGGTTCGGCCTGCGGCTCGGCAACACGCGCTCCGCGCTCGGCAACGTGCTGCATGTCGACCTCGCGTTTCCGCTGGACGACGGTCCGAACGTCGACCCGGTCCAGCTTCTGATCAAGACACACAGGAGCTTCTAGAGTGACCGTGCATCGCACCTGGGCCCGCCTGCGCCCGATCGCTTCGATCGGCGCCGTCTATCTCCTCATCGGCGCGGTCCTGCGCGTGGCGCTCTGGTATTCGTTCGGCAGGCCGGCCGAAGTGTCGGCCATCGCGTTGCCCGCCGCGCTACTGGGCGGTTCCGCGAACGACGCCGTTGCAGCTCTCTATCTCCTGGCCCCGATGGCGGTGTTCCTGAGCGTGCTGCCCGACCGGCCGTTCGATTCGCGCTGGGCGTACGGGCTGCGCCTCGCCGCTGTGTTCCTGTTTCTCGCGGTCGTCGGCTTTCTGGCCGTCGTCGAGTACTACTTCTTCCAGGAGTTCGATGCCCGCTTCAACATCGTGTCCGTCGACTACCTCCTCTACCCCACGGAAGTGGTCGGCGACGTGCGCGCGGAATATCCGCTCGTTCCCGTGCTCGTCTCGGTCTGCGCCGCCGCCGTGGCCGTGCTGGTGTCGCAGCGGCACCGACTCGTGCCGCGGCGGACGGCACCCTCCAGGCTGCCCGGCCGGGCGCTCGCGCTGGCCGGCTATGGCGCACTGGTGGTCCTGGCGGCGTTCACGTCCGACACCGACGTGTTCGCGGTCTCCGGCAACCGCGTGACGGACGAGATCGTTGCCAACGGGACGAGCAGCTTCTTCCGGGCACTGCGCACCAGCGAGATCGACTATCACGACTACTATGCGACCCGCGATCCGTCGGCCAACATGGTGGCCCTGCGCAGCGAGCTCGCCCGCAGCCCGGGAACCTTCGTCGATGTCAAAGGTGGCCTTGACCGCCGCGTAGCCGCGCGCGGCGACGGGCTCGGCCGGCTGAACGTCGTCGTGGTCGTCAGCGAGTCGATGGGTGCGGAGTTCAGCCAGGCCTTCGGCGGTGAGCATCACTGGACGCCGGTGCTCGATCAACTCGCCGCCGAAAGCCTGATGTTCACGAACATGTACGCATCCGGGACCCGCACCGCGCGCGGGCTGGAGGCGATCGCCGCATCGATCCCGCCGATTCCAACCACCTCGATCCTGCACCGGCCGGGCAGCGATGGCATCGCCAACTGGGGCGCCGTCATGCGTGCCCACGGCTATCACACCAGCTTCATCTACGGCGGGTACAGCCAGTTCGACGACATGGACAGCTTCTTCGCGGGCAACGGCTTCGAGGTGCACGACCGGCGCGACATCGACCGGCCGGTGCGTTTCGAAAACGTCTGGGGCGTGTCCGACGAGGATCTCTACGACCTCGCCACGCGGCAGTTCGATCGCATCGCGGCCGGCGGTCAGCCGTTCTTCTCGGTCATCATGAGCACGTCGAATCACAAGCCGTACACCTTCCGCAGCGGTGTGCCCGGTGTGAAGGCGAGTGGCGGCGGCCGCGAGTCCGGTGTGCGATACGCGGATTTCGCGCAGGGCTACTTCCTGCAACAGGCAGCCACGCATCGGTGGTTCGACGACACGCTGTTCGTGATCGTGGCGGATCACGGCGCCCGGGTCTACGGACGCGAGGAGATACCGCTCAAGTCGTACCGTATTCCGATGCTGTTCTACTCGCCGACGCACCTGACGCCCGGCCGGGTCGAAGCCCTTACGACGCAGATCGACGTGGCCCCAACCGTGCTGGGACTGCTCGGTCTGCCCTATACGGCGCCTTTCTTCGGCCAGGACGTGCTGCATGCGCCATCCGCCGGGCACGTCGCCTTCTTCAGCCATAACCACGACGTCGCCGTGTACCGGGACGGTCAGCTTGCGATCCTGGGGTTGCACAAGTCGATCAGCGACGTCAGCTACGATCCGCGGACCGACAGCTATGCGCACGCGAAGAGGGACGCTTCGCTCGAGGATCTCGGGATCGCGTACTACCAGACTGCGTACGAGCTGTTCCGCGCGCACCGCTATCTGCCGAGCGGTTTCGATGCGACAGGCGCGTACTCCATCGTCGCCTCGGCCGCGGCGCCTGCCGCCCGTTGGCGGCAATGATGAGCACACAGGTACTCGCCGGCACGCAGACGACGGCTTCGAGCCCGCGGCTCGATTCGTGCCGGCAGTTCGGCAGGCGCTTCTGGTTCACGCACGCGATCATCCCGTTTGCCGCGCTGCTGTGCGCGTTCCTGATCTGCACGACGCTCGGGCTCGACCGGATGATCGCGCACCGACTCCACGACGCGCGGGGCGACTGGCCCGCGCACGGCGTGTGGTGGGCGAATGCGGTGCTTCACACGGGCGGACAGTGGGCAATGCGCATTCTCGGGGCGGCGGCCCTGCTCGGGTGGATCGCGAGTTACGGTTCGACGGCGCTCGAGCGCTTCAGGCGACCGCTGGCGTTCTTCACGCTCGCGCTCGCACTGAACAATGCAGTGGTCGGTCTTCTCAAGCGCCTCACGAACGTCGACTGCCCCTGGGATCTGCAGGAGTTCGGCGGGCTCTATCCGTACGTCGCCCTGTTCGCCGATCGCGCCGACCACCTGCGTCACGCCGCGTGCTTTCCTGCCGCCCACGCCGGCGCGGGGTACGCACTGTTGGCCGCGTACTTCGTCTGGCGGGATGCCGATCCCGGCAAGGCGCGCCTCGGCCTGGCCACCGGCCTCGGAGTCGGGCTGATCTTCGGCCTCACCCAACAGCTGCGCGGCGCGCATTTCCTGTCGCACGACATCGCGAGCCTCGCGATCGTGTGGGCCGGCAGCCTCGCTCTCTATGCGCTCGCCTTTGGTGGTCAGTTGTGGCCGCGGTACGCCGGCGGGCGGCAGCCCCTCCTCGCGCACTGCGGGCCTGTAGCCGATGGCGTCAGGATCGAGATTCGCAAACCGCCGCCAGGTACGCGGGCACGGGCCTCCCCTGCTCCATGAGCCAGCCGCCCATCGCGCCGGCGACGCTTCTCACCGGTGGCCGCTCCAGCATTCGTGCGCGCCACTCGAGCAGACGCGGCGTCGCGCCCGTCATGAGCGCGCCCTTGCGCTCGCCGAAGAGCTGCGCCATGAAAAAGGCGATATCAGCGTAGGAATACTCACCGGCGAGGAATGGTCGCACCGCGAGCCGCGCGTTCATCTGCTCGTAGAATCGGGCGGCGGCCATGCGCGCCGCGACCGCGGCCGGATCGTCGGGTGCGTCCTCGAGCCCCATCAGCCTGACGATCTGTGGAAAGAACACCTCGTCGGACTTGAGCTCGAGCTGGCGCGCTTCGGCCCGTCCGGCAGGCGTTGCGGGCCAGAGTTGCGGGACCGGGAACGCATCCTCCAGGTACTCGAAGATCTGGGTCGAGTCGAAGATCTCGACGTCGCCGTGGAGGAGCACGGGCACCTGTCGCTTCGGATTGACGCGGACGACTTCGGGGTGCTTCGGCTCGTAGCCGTCGCCTGCCGTAAACGGAACCATGATCCGCTCGTATTCGACGCCTTTTTCCAGCAGTGCGATCTCCGCCTTGGCACCGAACATCGACAACGGGCCGGTGTAGAAGCGAATCGCGGTCATGGTGCCGGCCTCCCTGCGTGCCAATGGATATCCGAAGTCTACGGCTGCGGATCTACTGCCGCAGCGGTTACGTCTCGGCACCGACACGCGCCGTCGCACCGCGCGCATTCCGATTCGGGCCCTTTGTGCTATCGTGCTGAAGGCCGATAGCCCGGCCCGGGCGGAATAAGTAAAAGTGAATCGGCGAGTTGCCCCGCCGGCTCGAAGGGATCGTGACATGCTCAAACAGGCGATGGGGAAGGCGCAGATAGTTGCGACCCTGCAGGGATACAGTTACGACATCAGTCGGATCTTCGTCCTGATCCCGCAAGGGATCGGTGCCGCCAGGCAGGCGCAGTCGAGGCTGAGGCAGCTGAAGACCGCGATCCACAGCGACTACAAGCAACGTCACTCGATCGCGCGTGGCACGGACCTCACTCCGCTCGAACAGGCCAGCCTCGAGCGCGGAATCACCGATGTGTTCTTCGCTCTGCAGGGAATCGGCGTGAACTCCAGTCCGAGCGCGGAGTGGCGCAAGGCGCTGTATACCGCCGACCGGGATCTGCAGCGTTGCCTGTCCGAGCTGCAGCCGAGCGAGGAACACTCGCCAGAACCGCTCGTCTGACTCCCGATGGCTCGGATTCGGTCAGGCGCCGGTCCGGGATCTGCGGCCCGTCGCCCCTCCCGAGCCTTCAGATCGGTCGCGCCAGCTCGTGTCTTTCGGCCAACTCCAGCCAGATCGTCAGATTCTGCGGGTCCTGCTCTCTGTTTCCCGACGTAAAGCGGCGGCGATACGCCATCAGCAGGTCCGTCTCCTGATCGGTCAGCCCGACCAGCACTTCTCGCCCCGCTTTGTCCTGCGTCAACGAGCGCGTCTCGGTCAGGTATTGCCTTTCAGCCTCGGTGAAATCGCACATCGGATCCTCCCTGTGCCATCCGAATGGACTTCCATGACCAAATACCCCCGCGACCCCAAAAATGTTCGTATGCGCCGGGGCCAGGCGCCCGTCGGGAGCGTCTTTTCGATGGCGCCAGCCGAGAACCCCCGGCGCGTCGCGAGCTAGGCCAGCTGCATCAATGCCCGGGAAGGCCAGGAACACCGACGCCGACGCGGACGACACCAGGCGCTGCCTCGGGCCGGTCTTCCGGGAATAGTCCACTGTTGACCACGTAGACGCTCTTGTGATCGCGAGATCCCGCGCCGAATGCGAGGCTCGTCGGGAAATCGAACTGACCCCACTCGTCGGTCGAGGACGTAATCGCACCCGTCCGAGGATGCACGTGTACGAGCGCTGCGGAGCCGGTTATCGAGGCACCGACGATGGCAGCGTGCAGCCCTCCGTGGACATCGGCCGCCAGCCCGTCAACGATCAGCAGTTCAAAGCCGATCGCAACCACCTCGGCGCGCCCTGCGCGGCCGTTTCGCCCGATTGGGATCTTCACGATCCAGCCAAAATTCGTGTTCGCGACGTAGAGGCTCGAGGGCGGAACGAAGGCGATGCCGTTTGCGCCGACGGGTCTATCGGGGAAACCGGCCAGCAGTCCGTCGGGTTCGATGCGCCAGATTCCCCGTGTCTCATCGTGCGAACTCGAGAGAGCTGCAAACACCACCCCGTCAGGGCTCACCACGAGGCCGAGCACACCGCGGTCAACTTCATTCTCAACGTTCGGATCCAGGGTCCCGACGACCGCAACTGCGCCGTCCCGCGCGAGCTTCAGGATCTCAGAAACCCGGTGATCGTTCTCGAGCCTTCGGTTGCTGAGGTAGATATCGCCGTGATGATCGACGGCGATGCCTTCGGGCAGGTCGATCAGTGGCTGAAGCGCGAGAACTGTTTCGGTACGCCCAGGTGTCAGGTGTGCCGGAGCGGCCACCGCACTGATATTCGCCAATAGACCTGAAAGCAGCAGCGCTGCAAGTTTCACTCTCGGTCTCACACGTCACCCCCATGGCGCGGTAGCCCAACGGTTCT
Source organism: Steroidobacteraceae bacterium (assembly GCA_052039045.1). Lineage (GTDB taxonomy): Bacteria > Pseudomonadota > Gammaproteobacteria > Steroidobacterales > Steroidobacteraceae > DATJKD01. The sequence goes on along the minus strand of JBQGDL010000103.1, from coordinate 17,091 downwards.
ACAGTAATAAAGAGTGGAGAACGGCTCGCACGGCTACCAATTTCTTTCGCCGTCCACGGAGAAGCCTGCCAGCTCCCCGTTCAGTTACCAGAATCCCGCCCGCCCGCTCTGCGGCCTCAAAGCAACGTCGAACGACATGGATGTCCTCGATCAAGCACAGTGTTCGGATGCTGCTTGGGCAGCGGGTCTCTGGGATCGCGCTTGGTTGCTATCCCCCGCTCCAAGCCCGGATGGAGTCACTCGTCCGATAGGGAATCAGGATCGGCGCAAGGGACGACGGCAACCCGGGCGTCGAACGATTCAGCCGGCCACGCGGATTGTGAAGACGAGATAGGCGGCGATCAGCGTGCCCACAATCGCGAGCCCATGGAAGGTCGCCTTCAACCCCGGCCCGATGTGGATGCCGAAGTCGTGCAGGAAATGATACCCGCGATGCAGGCCGTGAAACAGAAACAGCGCGATGACGATCAGGACGACGAGCTTGCCGAACCCGTTGTGCACGAAGGCCAACATGCGTTCGTAGCTCATCGTCTCGCGTGGCAGCAGAAAGCCGAGCGGCACGGCGATGCCGGTGATGAAAATCAGCACCGGACCGAAGAGCGCGGTGAGCATACCGCCAGCACCGAACAGCGACCAGAAGATCGGCTTGTTGGAACGCTTGAGCGGCGGGCGGTTCATGGTTTCGTCCCCCATACGACGAGCCAAACGAGGATCGTCACCACGATCAACGCAACCTGCCCGCCGCGCACGATCGCCTGGTCGCTCACGCGTTTGCCGCCGATGCGGACAAACGGCATGGTTCTCGGCATGAGCTGAAACCAGGTCCACGCGTGATAAGCGACGAGCACCAGCGCGAGGACGTGGAAGAGGATTGCGACCGGACTCGCAAGACTCTCACGCCACGCATTGAAGGCAGCACGGCCCTGCGTGAGCCGCATCAGGCCCCAGAGCAACACGACGGCGTAGGCGGTGACCGGCACCGAGCTTGCCTCGCGCAACATGTAGCCGCCATAAAAACCGTGGCGCCGCCACCAGCCGGCCATCGGCCGGACGTAGGTTTTCGGAGCCACCGGCTGAGGAACGGAACGTGCCATCACGACCTCCCGCCATCATTCGCACCGCGCGGACTCAGAAAACGGACGAAGTAGTCCATGGTGCTGTTGATCTTGTTCTGATTGATCGCGCGAGCCGGGTCGACGCCCTTCGGACAAACCTCCGAGCAGTAGCTCACCAGCGTGCAGGCCCAGACGCCGTTTTCGGCATTGACCACTGCCATGCGCTGCGTTGTGCCGCCGTCGCGCGAATCGGCGTTGTACCGGTGCAGGAGCGCCAGCGCCGCCGGCCCGGTGAACTCAGGGTTCAAGCCGTATTGCGGGCACGCTGCATAACACAGCAGACAGTTGATGCATTGGGAGTACTGGTAGTACTCGTCCATCTGCGCCGGCGTCTGCAAATAGGTGCCCTCGGTCATGCGTTCCTTCTCTTTTGCGATCAAGTATGGCTGGACCAATTCGAGCTTCGTCAAGAAGTCGGTCTGATCGATCGCCAGGTCGCGCAGGATCGGAAAGTGCGTGAGCGGTTCGACGCGAATCCCCTGCGGATAGAAATCGCGCAGAAACGTTTCGCAAGAGAGCTTCGGCTTGCCGTTCACCATCATGCCGCAACTGCCGCAGATGGCCATGCGGCATGACCAGCGAAACGTCAGGCTGCCATCGAGGTAGTCCTTGATGTACTGCAAGCCCTGCAGCACCGACATGTCGTCGTTGAACGGCACGTCGTAGGACTGAAAGCGCGGCGCCTCGTCCTGCACTGGGTGGTACCGCAGGCATTCCATCGAGATTGTTTTCGTGTCCCTCATGGGCCCCTCGTCTCACATTCATGTTTCACACTTGACGTGTCACGTTCACGTCATCACCGCCTGCTTGCCCGCGCCGCCATACACGCGGGCGCGCGGCGGCGACTTGGTGATGGTGACCGGCATTGTGTCCAGGCGCGGCACGCCATCGCCGTTGAAGTAAGCGAGCGAGTGGGCGAGGAATTGTTCGTCGTCGCGCGCCTCAAAGCCATCCAGCCGCATGTGCGCGCCGCGCGATTCGCGGCGGGCGCGCGCGCAGTGGGCCAACGCTTCCGCGACCTCGAGCATGAAACCCAATTCGATCGCCGACAGCCATTCCGTATTGAACGCGCGACTGCCGTCGTCGAGCCGCACGCCGCGTCGATAACGGTCGCGCAGTTCGGCGAGCTTGTTGCACGCCTCGGTCATCGTCGCTTCGTTGCGATAGATGCCGATGCCGGCCTCCATCGTGTCGACCATCTCGCCGCGCAGAGTGGCGACGCGTTCTCCTTGCTCCTGTTCGAGCAATCCGAGCAGGCGCGCCACGGTCGTTTCCGCCTGCCCGCGCACCCCATCGCCGCGCACCCCCTGCACGCGCTTGGTCGCCGCAAATTCGGCCGCCTGGGCGCCGGCCACCTTGCCGAAGACGACGATCTCGACCAGTGAATTCGAGCCGAGCCGGTTCGCGCCGTGAATGCCGACGCTCGCGCACTCGCCGGCGGCATAAAGCCCGGCGAGCGGCGTCTCGCACCGTACGTTGGTCAGAATGCCGCCCATCGTGTAGTGCACGGCGGGGCAGACGGGGATCGGCTGCGTCGTGGTGTCGACGCCGGCGAAGGTTTTCGCCACCTCGGTGATCAGGGGCAGACGCTCGTGGATCTTCTTCGCGCCGAGATGACGCAGATCCAGGTGCACGACGTGGCCCTGCGGTGTTTCGATCGTGCGGCCCTTCTGCATCTCGTGCCAGAACGCCTGCGATAGCCGGTCGCGCGGGCCCAACTCCATGGCCTTCGGCCGTGGCCACGGATCGAGCGGTCCGAGCCCGTAGTCCTGCAGGTAGCGGTACCCGTCCTTGTTGACGAGGATCGCACCTTCGCCGCGGCAGCCCTCGGTGATGAGAATGCCGGTGCCGGGCAGCGCCGTCGGATGCCACTGCATGAATTCCAGGTCGCGCAAGGGCACGCCGTGGCGATACGCCACGGCCATGCCGTCGCCCGTCACCGTGCCGGCATTGGTGTTCTGGCGGAACAGCCGGCCCGCACCGCCGGTGCACAGGATGACCGCCGCACACTCGAACAGGAACATCTCGCCGCTTGCGATTTCGATCGCCAGTACGCCGCGCACGCGGCCGTCTTCGACGATGAGATCGGCGCAGAAGAATTCGTCGTAGCGCTTGATCGACGGATACCGGAGCGAGGTCTGGAACAGCGTGTGCAGGATGTGAAAGCCGCTGCGGTCGGCGGCGAACCAGGTGCGCTGCACCTTCATGCCGCCAAAGAAGCGCACGTTGATGCTGCCGTCCTCCTTGCGGCTCCACGGGCAGCCCCAGTGCTCAAGCTGAATCATCTCTTCGGCGCAGTGGGCGACGAAGTATTCGACGACGTCCTGCTCGCATAGCCAGTCGCCGCCGGAAACGGTGTCGTCGAAGTGATTGTCGAGGCTGTCGTCGGGCCGTACGACAGCCGCCGCGCCGCCTTCCGCCGCGACAGTGTGGCTGCGCATCGGCACCACTTTCGATATCAGCGCCACCCGCAACTGCGGGGCCTGCTCGGTGGCGGCGATGGCGGCGCGCAATCCTGCTCCACCGCCCCCGATGACGACGACATCGGTCTGGATGACTTGCATGGCTGTCTCTGGTCTCCATTCAGCGTGACATCACTGCCCGCGACCGGCCGCAGTCATTCCGGTGACGCCGGAATCCAGTGACTTGCGCCGCGAAAGTCGCTGGGCCCCGCCTTGCGCCGGGGCGACGTTGGAAAGCAATCTCGCTACTTCGTTATCACCAACATCTGATACAGCCCGGCGAAGGCGGTCGTCTTCTCCAGACGCGCAAACTGCACTCCGGGGGGGAACCAATCCGAAACTTCATTGCGCCACAGATCGAGTGCAAACGGCTCGAGCGTGCGCAGGATGCCGACCATCGGCCAATACAGCGGGTTGAGCTTATGCGGCCGGTGGTAGTCGACAATCACCAGCCGGCCACCGGGCTTCAATACGCGCAATGCCTCGGCGATCGTCGCGCGGCGCGTCGCCTCCGGCTGTTCGTGGAGCAGGAAGAACAACAGGGCGCGGTCGTAAACGCCGGTGTCGAATCGCAGCGCGGCGCTATCGCCGTGAAGGAGCGAGACCGGCGCCTTGCGCGGCAACTTGCGCGCGAGGTTCTCGAGCTGAATCGGCAGAACGTCCACCACATCGAGCTTGCTGCCGGGTGTGACCCGTGCCGCCAACCGTGCCGTGAGATCGCCATAGACGCAGGCGATCTGCAGCGTGCGCCCGGGCAACTCGTCGCCCAGGGAAAGGAGCGCCGCGTTGCGCAGGCGGCCGAAATTGCCCCACAGAATCAGATTGACGAGCCATTGCCTCTCGAACACGTGCACGGCGCGTGGATGAACATAGGCCCACCAGTAGGTCTGGGCCAGGTAGTGGGGCACGGTCACCGCGTCCAATCCGCTTAGTCGTTCGAGCTGGGCCGACATTTGCACCTCCTCGGAAGGGTTTGCCGCAAGGTACGCGTCCAGCCAGCGGCATTCTTGGCCAAAATCAAGAACCGACGGGCCGATGCCCGCCAGGAACCACTAGCGCATCAGCTTCCACAATCCCGGATGGATGCAGACAGCCGCCATCATTCCGCCCATGGCGGCACCGACCACGCCCGGTGTTCCTACGTCCTGTCCGGCGAGATACAAGCCGCGCAGCGGCGTGCGGGCGCGCAGCGCCTGCGAGAGAAAACGACGCGGGGTCGTCCGCAATCCGTACATCGCACCGTGCTCGGCCCCGGTGAAGGTCGCCACCGAAATCGGGGTCGATGCCTCGACTACGCGCACACATGGACCGAGCTGCGGAAACCGCTCGAGCACTTGTGCGAGTAGCGAGCGCTCGAGCAGCGCCTTGAACGCCTCGTAGCTCTCGGTGCGCGCCGCCGTTTTGGTACCGCGGCGCATGCCGCCATCTTCGTTCGAGCGGTCCCATTGCGCGAATATGCTCCAGTCGACCAAGGCAATCACCTCGCAAGTATGACGCTTGCGTGGCCCGGGCATGTGCGCCGGATCGCGCAACGAAGGGAACGAAACGAACAGCGCCGGCGCACGCGGTTCGGTGCACGGATCGCGCCAGAACGCGTTGACGTCCCAACTGTCGTAGAACCACTCGTTCGCTGGAGTTGCGCCACACGCCGCAATATCGCCTTCGAGTCCGAGATACAGGCCGACGAAACCGATCGAAGGCTCGAGTCCGAGTGCGTCTTCCGCCCAGCGATAGTCCATCGCGTTGGAGGGCAGCAGGCGCAGCGTGTTCTGAATGCCGACGTCCGAGATGACGTGTGGGGCGGCAATCACTTCGCCATCGCTCAACCGCACACCGGCTGCGCGATCGTCTTCGACCTGGATGGCGGCGACTTCGGCGTTCGTGCGGACCTGGCCACCCGCGGCAGTGATCGTCGCACCGAATTCGCGCGCAAAGGCGGCGGCGCCGCCGACCGGATACCACGCGCCGTCGAGGTAGTGACGCATCACGGTCGCGTGCATCGCGAACGAACTTTCCAGCGGCGGGCTGCCATAGTCGCCCCAACGCGCGCACAGCACGGCGCCCAGCCGCGGATCGGTCACGCATTCGTCGACCACTTCTTGCGTCGTGCGGCCGACCCAACGCTCGATCGAGCGGTGCTTGAGAAAGGTCAGGGCGGAGCCGGCCAGCGGCGGCGCGCAATGCGCGGCGAATAAGGCGGCAAGCGCGCTTTCCGCATGATCCGTCGCATCGATATAGCGCTCGATACCCGCGATTTCTCGCGGAAAAGCCTGGCGCAGCGCGGCGATGTGTTTTTCCGCCGGTGCATCGAGTTCGATCTTGAAGTCAGGAAAAGTGATGCGGTCGTAAGCGCCCTCGATCGGCGCCATCTTCAGCCGGTCGCCGACGAGCGCATCGAACAGGCGCTGATTGAGCTGCCCGGGACCGAAGCCGCCGAGGTAGTGCGCGCCGACGTTGAAGCGAAAACCGTCGCGTTCGAACGTCTGCGTGAGCCCGCCCGGCTGGTCGTGCCGCTCGAGCACGAGCACGCGCTTGTCGGTGCGCGCCAAAGCCGCCGCGGTCGTCATGCCGCCGATGCCCGACCCGATAACGATTGCGTCCCAGTTGGCAGCCATCGCAGCGCTCGCTCGTCAGATGGATAACACACCAGAAGCACACCACCGCTGCTGGGGCGGCGGGCGGCGCTTTGACCGGCGTCAACGCCCGCGAGTTTGCCGCTGCCGGAACCATCGATCAATGCGATGTGCGCTGCGTCACAGGCACGACGGTGAAGACAGCGAGATGACGGGTTCCTGGAAGCCGTGGAGCATCGCCTTCCAGTGCATGTCCAGCTCAGCCGTGCGCACGACACATGACGGCCGGTCGGAAGCTCCCGATCAGTGCACGGGCTGTAGCGGCAGCCCCATCTTCGTCAGCATCGCGACGTATCGGGCATCGCCCCGGATCGCGGCGAGCAACGGATCGAACTTGATGTGGACGAGCGTCCCGTCGTGCTGCGCGTGCGCCCGCTCCAGCCTTTTGGCAAAGCTCCCGATTAGCAGCAACAATCCCAAAATCGCTCGGTTCAGTGTCCAGTCCCTCGTTGTCAAAGCCAGCAGTCGAACTGCCGCCAGGATCTTGCTCTTGGTCTTCATCTGGCCTCCCCCTGCGCTGATCCCCGCGCTTATGACCGGGGAACCCGATGCAATTTCGAGACTGTTGTCGGCGGTTCCTTGGTGATCAGTGGCTTACTGATGCGGCGTCGGGGGGGGGCGGGAAGCCCACCTCATCTGGAGAATTCTGTAAGAACGACCGACGCCTTCAGCCGGTCGCTCAGATCATCCGGCCGCCATGCAAGCGAACGCTACCGTGCGCCGTGGTGACGCTCGACACGCTGCGCAAGCTCCACGAGCACGGCCACCAGCTCGCCGCCTACTGCCCCACCTGCGAGCGCTGGGCGGTGCTCGATTTGCCCGCCCTGATCGCTGCCGGGCACGGCCATCGCTACTGCATTGGCTGGCGGCCGCGCTGTTCGTACTGTCGCGGGCGCGGTGAGGTGCAGGTACTCGCACCCGCGCTCAGACGTGAGATCGCCGTGTTCACACGTCGGGCACCACTGACAGTGGATCTCATCCGCCAGCGTCCGCAGGCTAGGAGTCAGCTCGTAATCAGAACTGTACTCCGCCGAAACAGCCCTTCAGGGACGTTCTAATGGAGGCTAGGGTCGGAATCGAACCGGCGTAGACGGCTTTGCAGGCCGCTGCATGACCACTCTGCCACCTAGCCTCGGATAAGAAATGACCCCGGAGGGCCGCCCGGGGTCAGGCTCTAAAACTGGAGCGGGAAACGAGACTCGAACTCGCGACCCCGACCTTGGCAAGGTCGTGCTCTACCAACTGAGCTATTCCCGCCCGGGCGTCCGTCAAGCGGTGGGAGCCTGAGGAAGGCGAATTGTAGGGACCTCGGCTGCGCTCTTCAAGGAGGGCCATTCCTCTGCAGGATGGGCCAAGCGGCGCGCAGGTAGCTCCCCATCGACCACAGCGTGAGCGCCGCGGCCGCCACCAGCAGCCACACGCCTATTTCGTAGACGGGCAACCCGAAGACGTCGCGGCGGAACATCATCAGGCTCAGACCCGTCATCTGCAGGATGGTCTTGAACTTGCCCATGCCGGATACCGCCACGCGCGCGCGCGCGCCGAGCTGCGCCATCCATTCGCGCAGCGCTGACACCGTGATTTCACGCCCTATGATCACGGCCGCCGTGATCACGATGAAGGTGCGCGTGTCGTGCCCGACCAGCAGCACCAGCGCGGTCGCGACCATCAGCTTATCGGCGACCGGATCGAGGAACTCGCCGAGGGGCGTCGTGTAGCCGTACTTGCGGGCGAGATAGCCGTCGAAGGTGTCGGTGAGGGCCGCGGCAATGAACACCACGGCGGCGAACGGATTCGACCAGGGGTTCGACCAGTAGAACAGCAGCACCACCAGCGGCACGGCGAGAATGCGCGCGAGCGTCAGGACGTTGGGCAGATAGGCCAGGCTCACCTGCGGTCACGTCCCCGGATTCATCCGCTCGAACACCACGGCGGCGAGCTTGCGACTGATCCCATGCACCTTGGCGAGATCCTCGATCGATGCCTGGCGTATGCCCTGCAGGCCGCCGAACGCCTTCAGCAGATCCGTGCGACGCTTGGGACCGAGCCCCGGTATTTCCTCCAGCGGCGACTTGCGCCGCAGGCCCTCTCGCGACCGACGATGTCCGGTGATCGCGAAGCGGTGCGCCTCGTCGCGAATGCGCTGGATCAGGCGCAACGCCGGCGAGTCCGCGGCCAGTATAAGCGGCGCCTCATGACCGGCCAAGAAAAGCCGCTCCTGCCCCGCGCGCCGATCTGCGCCCTTCGCTACCGCGACGACCACGAGTGGCGGGACCTGGAGTGCGGCGAGCGCATGGAGCGCTGCGCCGAGCTGACCGGGACCGCCGTCGATCATCAGCACGTCCGGCATCGGCGACTCGCCGCGCAGAATGCGCGTGAAGCGGCGCTGGACCGCCTGACGCAGCCCCGCGTAATCGTCGCCCGGCGTGAGCTCGCGCAGATTGAAGCGGCGGTAGTCGCTCTTCACGGGACCCTCGGGCCCGAAGACCACGCACGAGGCCACCGCGGATTCACCCATCGTGTGGCTGACGTCGAAGCATTCGATGCGCGCCGGCGGCCGCCCGAGCTGCAGCTCGCGGACCAGCGCGTCGAGCTGCTCGGTCACCGTCGCGCGGCTCGATGCGCGCATGCTGAGGCCGAGCTCGGCATTGGTGCGCGCCATCGCGAGCCACCGCGCGCGCGTCCCGCGCACGCCGTGGCGGATCCGCACCGCATGACCGCTGCGCTCGCGCAGCGCTTCCCCCAGCACTTCCGGATCCTCGATCCGGCAATTGACGACCACCTCGGGCGGCGCGCCGCGTGCCAGGTAGTACTGGGCGAGAAAAGCGGCCATCGCCTCCCGGTCCCCGCCAAGGCCGCCCTTCGGAAAGTAGTTGCTGCTGCCCAGATTGCGACCGCCGCGCACGAAGACCACCGATACACAGTATTCGCCGCCTTCACCCGCGATAGCCACTGCGTCGACGTCCTGGCCCTGCGCGCGAGTGACGACCTGCCCGGCCTGAATCTTCTTCAACATGGCGATCGAATCGCGCAGCCGGGCCGCATCCTCGTAGCGGAGCGCTTTCGACGCCTCCTCCATGCGCTGGCCGAGATCGGCGATCACCTCCATGTTGCGTCCCTCGAGCACGCGCATCGCATCCGCGATGTCGTGGGCATAGGCCTCGCGCGAGATGAGCCCGACGCAGGGCCCGGTGCAGCGCTGGATCTGGTACTGAAGGCACGGGCGCGAACGGTTTGCGAAGAAGCTGTCCTCGCAGGGTCGGACGCGGAACAGGCGCTGCAGCAACAGCAGAGTCTCGCGCGTCGCGACGGCGCTCGGATACGGCCCGAAGAACCGGTCGGGCGGTCTGCGCGGCCCGCGATAGAACGATACCCGAGGGTACGGGTGATTCATGGCGACGCGGATGTACGGGAAGCTCTTGTCATCGCGCAGCATCACGTTGTAGCGCGGCCGGTGGCGCTTGACGAGATTGTCCTCGAGCAGCAGCGCCTCGATCTCGGACGCCGTGACCGTCACCTCGATGCGCGCCATCTGCCCGAGCATCACCAGCGTCTTGCTGTCGTGCGGGCCGCCGTGGAAGTAGCTCCTCACGCGGTCGCGCAGGTGGCGGGCCTTGCCCACATAGAGCACCTTCCCGTCCGCATCGAACATGCGGTAGACGCCGGGCTTCGCCGGCAGCCCCGCAAGGAAACTCCGCAGGTCGAACTCGGACTCGGGCATAGCCCGAATTCTAGTGGGCCGCGCGCGCCAGTGCCGCTGCGCGCCCGATCACGGCGCGGAACATCTCGGCCGTGAGGCGCCGGGTCTGGGTGTTGTATCGGCTGCAGTGATAGGAATCCAGCAGGCGCAGGCCGCGGGGCAGTGCGTGCTCGGCGCCGTGGGCGAAGCGTCTGGAGCTGCGCCTCAGTCCGAGCGCGGCGAGCACGGCACCGTGTGCGATCGCGCCCAGTGCGACGACGACACCGCCGTGCGGCGCGTGCGCCAGCTCGGCGGCGAGGTAGCGGTTGCAGGTCATCACCTCGGCCGGCAACGGCTTGTTGGCCGGGGGCGCGCATTTCACCGCGTTGGTGATCCGGCAATCGATCAGTCGGAGACCGTCGTTCGCGGCGCGCGACTCCGGGCGGCTCGCGAGGCCGAACTCGTGCAGCGTGCGGTACAACAGGATCCCGGCGTGATCGCCGGTAAAGGGCCGGCCGCTCGCGTTCGCGCCATGAAACCCGGGCGCGAGCCCGACGATGACGAGGGTGGGCCGCGCCGCGCCGAACGGCGCGACCGGCGCGCAGTGATACTGTGGGAAGCGCTCACGCCCCGTCGCCAGGTATGCCGCGAGCCGCGGGCACAGCGTGCATGCAGGATCGAACTCGATCACCGTGCCGGGCGCCGGCGATTCAGCCGTGCGCCGACTTGAACTGCTCCTCTTCGGTCGACCCCTTGAGCGCCACGACCGACGACTTCCCGCCCTGGATGACGGTGGTGACGTCGTCGAAATAGCCAGTGCCCACCTCCTGCTGGTGCGACACGAACGTGTAACCGCGGTCGCGTGCCGCGAACTCCGGCTCCTGTACCTTGCCCACGTAGGCGCTCATGCCGTGCTCCGCGTACTGCTGCGCCAGGTCGAACATGTTGAACCACATCGAGTGGATGCCCGCCAGCGTGATGAACTGATACTTGTAGCCCATCGCGCCGAGCTCGCGCTGGAATCTCGCGATCGTCGCGTCGTCGAGATTCTTCTTCCAGTTGAACGAGGGCGAGCAGTTGTACGCAAGCAGCTTCCCGGGGTGTTCCCGGCGGATGGCCTCCGCGAACTGCCGGGCAAACTCCAGGTCGGGCTTACCCGTCTCGCACCACACCATGTCCGCATAAGGCGCGTAGGCGAGCCCGCGCGAGATGGCCTGCGCGAGACCCGGCCGCGTGCGGTAGAAGCCTTCGGCGGTACGCTCGCCGGTGCAGTGCGGTTTGTCGTTCTCGTCGACGTCGCTGGTGAGCAGGTCCGCCGCTTCCGCATCGGTGCGGGCAAGCAGCACCGTCGGCACGCCGCAAACGTCCGCCGCGAGTCGCGCCGCGATCAGCTTCTGGACGGCCTCCTGGGTCGGGACCAGCACCTTTCCGCCCATGTGACCGCATTTCTTGACCGAGGCGAGCTGGTCCTCGAAGTGCACGCCCGCGGCGCCGGCGCGGATCATGGCCTTCATCAGCTCGAAGGCGTTCAACACGCCGCCAAAGCCCGCCTCGGCGTCGGCGACGATCGGGGCGAAAAAGTCGACGAACTCTGCGCTGCCCGGGCGGATGCCTCTTGCCCACTGAACTTCGTCAGCGCGTTTGAACGAGTTGTTGATGCGCTCGACGACCGCAGGCACCGAGTTGACCGGATAAAGCGACTGGTCGGGGTACATCGCGAGAGAGCTGTTGTTGTCGGCCGCGACCTGCCAGCCCGACAGGTAGATGGCCTTGAGCCCGGCCTTGACCTGCTGCATGGCCTGGCCGCCGGTCAGTGCGCCGAGGCAATTGACGTACGGCTCGGTGTTGAGGAGTTTCCACAGCTTCTCGGCGCCGAGCCGGGCGAGCGTGTGCTCGATCTGTACGCTGCCGCGCAACCGGACGACGTCCTCGGCGCCGTAGGTGCGCCGCACTCCCTGCCAGCGCTGGCTCGTCTGCCAGTCCTTCTTCAGTGCCTTGACCGTCTGGTCGCTCATCGACCCGTCCTCGTGTGTGTCCTAAGTCTGGTCGGCAGCCGTCCGCAGCCTCAGGCGAGCGCCTGGTAGGCCGGCAGCGTCAGAAATGCCTCGAATTTCTCCGCGGTCGTGATCGCGTCGAGAAGTCTCGCCGCGCGCGTGTAGTTGCCGCCGACCAAGGTCGCCTCGCCCTGCTCCACGCGCAGCCGGGCGAGCTCCTCAGCCATGATGGAGCGGAACAGCTCCACCGTGACCCGGCGGCCGTCCTCGAGCACGCCGCGCGGGTGGCGGATCCATTGCCAGATCTGCGAGCGCGCGATCTCAGCCGTCGCCGCGTCTTCCATCAGATTGTGGATCGGGACGCAGCCATTGCCGCCCAGCCAGGCGGCCATGTACTGCAGCGACACATTGACGTTGTTGCGCAGCCCCGCGTCAGTGATGCTGCCTCCCGGCACCGCGAGCAGATCGGCCGCGCGAATCTGGACCTCCTCGAGCCGCCGATGCAGCTGATTGGGCGTCGGCATCAGACGATCGAAGATCTCCATCGCGACCGGCACGAGCCCGGGGTGCGCCACCCACGTGCCGTCGTGGCCGTCGCCCGCCTCGCGCTCCTTGTCGGCGCGCACCTTGGCGAGCGCCGCTTCGTTGGCCGCCGGATCGTTCTTGATCGGGATCTGTGCAGCCATGCCGCCCATCGCGTGCGCACCGCGGCGATGACAGGTCTTGATCAGCAGGCGCGAATACGACCGCAGGAAATGCGTGGTCATCGTGACCTGCTGGCGATCGGGCAGCACGAACTCCGGATAGCGGTTCAGCTTCTTGATGAAGCTGAAGATGTAATCCCAGCGACCGCAGTTGAGGCCGACGATGTAGTCCTTGAGCTCCCAGAGGATCTCGTCCATCTCGAAGGCGGCGAGGATCGTTTCGATCAGCACCGTCGCCTTGATCGTCCGCGGCGCAATTCCGAGCGTCGCCTCGGCGTGCCGGAAGACCTCGGCCCAGAGCCTCGCTTCGAGGTGGCTCTCGGTCTTCGGCAGGTAGAAATACGGGCCGGTACCGCGCTGCGCGAGCTCGGCGTGGTTGTGGAACAGATACAGACCGAAGTCGACGAAGGCCCCCGCCACCGGCCGGCCGTCGACGAGCAGGTGCTTCTCCGGGAGGTGCCAGCCGCGTGGGCGCACCATCAGCGTCGCGACCGTGGGATTGAGGTGGTAGACGCGGCCATCGGGGCTCGCGAACTCGATGCGCCGCGCAACCGCGTCGCGCAGGTTCAACTGCCCGCCGACGAGGTTGCTCCAGGTCGGCGTCAGCGAATCCTCGCAATCCGCCATGAATACCTTCGCGCCGGAATTGAGCGCGTTGATGATCATCTTGCGGTCCGTGGGACCCGTGATCTCCACGCGGCGGTCCTGAAGATCGGCGGGTGCGGTCGTCACGTGCCAGTCGCTGTCGCGCACCGCGCGCGTCTCGGGCAGGAAATCCGGGAGCGTGCCGCGGTCGATGTCCGTCTGGCGCGCCTCGCGCCGTGCCAGCAGCTCCTCGACGCGCGGGCCAAAGCGCCGCGCAAGGCCGGCGACGAAACCCAGCGCGTCCGGGGTCAGAATCGGCGCGAACTCCGGGCGCAATTCGCCGACCAGCGTGCAGCCGGGCGGCGGGGAGGACACGGACGGGGCGGCGGTCACCGATGTGCTCTGGCAGACTGGGCGTGGACCGGGGCGGACTCGTTTGTTGCAGCGCAAGAAAGGATAGACTTTGGGAGCCGGGCACGGCAAGAGTCAGGGCGTATGCGGCTCATACTGTTAAACAAACCCTACCGGGTGCTCCCTCAGTTCTCGTCGCCCGATGAGCGGCGATGCCTGCGCGACTACGTGCCGATTCCGGACGTCTACCCCGCCGGCCGCTTGGACTACGAGAGCGAGGGCCTGCTTGCCCTCACGGACTTCGGTCCCTGGCAGGCCCGCATCAGCCAGCCTGGGACGGGCATGGTCAAGACCTACCTCGTGCAGGTCGAGGGCGAGCCCCAGGCGGCTCAGCTCGCGCGTCTGCGCGAGGGAGTGAAACTCCCCGACGGGGTGACGCTACCGGCGCAGGCGACCCTGCAAGTGCCGCCACGGTGGCTCTGGCCGCGCGATCCGCCGATCCGCCAGCGTCGCCGCGTTCCCACCGCCTGGCTGAAGCTCGAGCTGCGCCAGGGGCGCAACCGCCAGGTGCGCCGCATGACCGCGGCGGTGGGTCTGCCGACGCTGCGGCTGATTCGGACCGGGATCGGGCCCTTCACCGTCGAGAACCTCGCGCCCGGTCAGTGGCGCGAATTGTCGCGGCAGGAGGCAGAGGCCGTGCTGGGTGGCATCAGGCGGCGCGTGCGAGCGCCGCAATCCGCATCGCAAGTTCGAGGGCCTGCTCGTAATTGAGGCGCGGATCGACCTGCGAGCGGTAGGCTCGTGACAGATCGCGCTCCTCCAGCCCGCGCGCGCCGCCGATGCATTCGGTCACGTCCTCGCCAGTGAGCTCGAAATGCACGCCCCCCAGGCGGCTGCCGCGCTCACCGTGGACGCGGAAGGCGGTTTCGAGCTCGACGACGATTTTGTCGAAGCGGCGGGTCTTCAGGCCGCCCGCGGTGGTTTCGGTATTGCCGTGCATCGGATCGCAGACCCATAGCACCGGCCCGCAGCCTTCCGCCACGGCGTCGATCAGCCGCGGCAGCTCGCGACCGATCCGCTCAGCGCCGAGCCGGTGGATCAGCACCAGCCGCCCAGGCTCGCCCCGCGGGTTGAGCACCCGGCACAGCCCCTGCAGCCAATCCGCGCTCATGTCGGGTCCGATCTTGACGCCGACGGGATTGGCGATGCCGCGGCAATACTCGACGTGCGCGCCGCCGAGGTCGGCGGTGCGCATTCCGATCCACGGCAGGTGCGTCGAGAGGTTGTACCAGCGCTGCTGGCGCTGGATGTAGCGCGTCTGAGCCTGCTCGTAGCACAGGTGTAGCGCCTCGTGGCTCGCATAGAACGGTGCACGGCTCGACTCGTGAACCTGGCTGCCGCTCATTGCCTCGAAGAAATGCAGCGAGTCGGAAATCGCATCGACCAGCCGCTGGTACTGCTCACGCCAGGGCGAGTGGCGAACGAACCCCAGATCCCAGTACTCCGGGTGATGCAGGTCCGCGAAGCCGCCGTCGACCAGGGCCCGAACGAAGTTGAGCGTCAGCGCCGCCCGTTCGTAACCGCGCAGCAGCAGCTCCGGGTCGGCCTCCCGTTCCGCGACGCTGAACCCCGGCCGGTTGACGAGATCGCCACGGTAGCTCGGCAGCGTCACGCCGTCGCGGGTCTCCGTCTCGGCCGAACGCGGCTTCGCGTACTGTCCCGCGAAACGGCCGACGCGGATCACCGGCTGCTTGAGCCCGTGCAGCAGGATCAGGCTCATCTGCAACAGGATCTTGAGCTTCCGCGCGATCGATCCCGATTCGCAATCGACAAATGATTCGGCGCAATCCCCGCCCTGCAACAGGAACCGGCGCCCCTGCTGGGCGTCGCCGATCTGCCGCTTGAGCGACTCAATCTCCCAGGAAACGACGATCGGCGGCAGCTGCGCGAGGGAGGCCAGGACGCGTCCCAGAGCCGCCGGATCGCGGTAGGCGGGCTGCTGCTGTGCCGGCCGGCGGGTCCAGCTCGAGGGGCTCCAGTCGTCGGCGGGCGGGCGTGCCGTCATGGACCGATGCTACCGCGGAACGCTGCACTGCAAAAGAAAGCTCGACGTTGCGGTAGAATCGCGCCCCTCTTCGGTGCCGGTGGTCGTCGCCCCACCACCGGCATCCGACTGCCGTCAGGAGTCCTCTCATGCATACGGTTCTCGTTCTGGGTGCGGGCAAGATCGGCTCGCTGGTCTGCGGCCTGCTGGCGGAATCCGGCGATTATGTGGTGCAGGTCGCGGATGCGAACGCAGAGGTGGCGCGTTCGGTCGTGTGCGCGCACGGGCTGCCGCACATGGAGGCCTTCGCCCTCGATGCAGCGGACAAGGCCGCGCTCGGTGCGCATCTGGCGCGTCATCGTGTCGAGGCCGTCGTGTCCAGCCTACCCTTCCACTGCAACGTCGCAGTGGCCGAGGCGGCCCGCGCGGCGGGCGCGCACTACTTCGACCTCACCGAGGACGTCGAGGTCACGCGCGCGGTGCGCCGCCTCGCGCAGGGCGCCGAGCAGGCATTCGTACCGCAATGCGGGCTCGCGCCGGGCTTCGTAAGCATCGCGGCCAACTCGCTCATCGGACATTTCGACAGCCTGCGCAGCGTCAAGCTGCGCGTCGGCGCGCTGCCGCAGAACCCGAACAACGTGCTGAAGTACTCGCTCACCTGGTCCACCGAGGGGCTGATCAACGAGTACGGCAACCCCTGCGAGGCGATCGTCGACGGACGACGGACCGAGCTTGCACCCCTCGAGGGGCTCGAGGAGATCTCCATCGACGGCAAGCTGTACGAGGCGTTCAACACTTCCGGCGGGCTCGGCTCGCTCGGCGACACGCATGCCACGCGCGCGCAGAGCATGGATTACAAGACCATCCGCTACCCCGGCCATTGCGCGCTGATGCGGCTGCTGATGAACGACCTCAAGCTCAATCACGACCGCGCGACGCTCAAGCGCGTGCTCGAAAACGCCGTGCCGCAGACGCTGCAGGACGTGGTGATCGTTTACGTCGCGGTGACGGGTCAGCAGGACGGGCAGCTGCGCGAGGAGACCTACGTGAGCCGCATCTATCCGCAGGTGATCGCCGGGCGGCTGTGGTCGGCGATACAGGTGACGACCGCAGCCGGCGTGACCGCGGTCGTCGACCTCGTGCTGGCGGACCCCGGTCGCCATCGCGGTTTCGTGCGGCAGGAGGACTTCGCGCTCGGCGACGTGCTCGCCAACCGCTTCGGACGCTACTACGCGACGAGTGGCTCGAAGGACGTGTCGGCGCGCGCGATCGCGTCGGGACAGACCGGGCACCAACGCCTGCAGGCAGGAGCACACTGATGGACAAGTTCCTCACCAACCTGGCTCTCGAGAGCGTCAATCCCGGCGCCTGGGCGGCGGGTAAGGGCTGGCTCGCGGGCGACGGGCCGCGTGTCGACTCGGTCAACCCGGCCACCGGCCGGGTCATCGCAAGCGTGCGCGGTGCCACCACGGCGCACTACGAGCAGGTGATCGAATCAGCGCGCGAGGTCGCGGCGCGCTGGCG
>JBQGDL010000102.1:0-17042 GCA_052039045.1 Steroidobacteraceae bacterium | reverse complement strand
GATGGGCGTGCGGCACGGGCTGTACTGCCTCGGCTGCTGCTGGATGTTGATGCTGCTGCTGTTCGTCGGCGGCGTGATGAATCTGCTGTGGGTCGCGGCGATCGCCGCGATAGTGTTAATCGAAAACCTGCTAGCCCGCGGGGCGTGGTTGCGGCGGGGCATCGGGCTCGCAGCACTGGTAGCCGCCTGCGCCGTGCTGGCCCGGCAACTCGCCGGCTGAGCGACCGCCGCATCAGCCCGAGGCCAGCGAGGGCCCCGCGCGGCCACGGTCTGCCTCCCGCCCGGCGCGCAAAGCGTGGGCCACTGTCGATCCGGTGCATCGCGAAACGACTATCCCGTGAGTCAACCCATCACCGGAGGTCGCGATGTGCCCCGCATGCTTGACCACCCTGGCGCTCGCCGCCGGGACCGCGGGCGCGGGTGGCGGCGTGGTCGCGCTGGTCCTGCGCCGCCTGTCCCTCCGCCGCAGTGACCGAACCCCGCCACCGCCGCGCAAGGAGAAATCGCCATGAGCCGTACCGAAGAGCACGCCGTCGTGAGTCGCGAGGAGTGGCTCGCCGCACGCCGCCGGCATCTCGCGCGCGAGAAGGAGCTCATGCGCCTGAACGACGAGCTCGCTGCCGAGCGACGCGCGCTTCCCTGGGTGCGGATGGAGAAGAGCTACGTTTTCGACGGCCCGGATGGACAGGAAACGCTCGCGGACCTGTTCGAGGGTCGCAGCCAGCTCATCGTCTATCACTTCATGTTCGCGCCTGGTCAGAAGGAAGGTTGTGTCGGCTGCTCGTTCCTCGCCGACCACGTCGACGGCGCCGCGCCGCACGTCAACGCCCGCGACATCACGCTCGTCGTCTGCTCGCGAGCGCCGCTCGGGGAGCTCGAGGCCTTCCGGAGCCGCATGGGCTGGCGCTTCAAGTGGGTGTCCTCGAACCGCAGCGATTTCAACAGCGATTTCCACGTCTCCTTCACGCGCGAGGACCTGGCGAAGGGACCGACCTATTACAACTTCGAGCGCCGGCCCTCGCAGTCGGAGGGCGAGGCACCGGGCCTGAGTGTTTTTTGCAGGGACTCGACCGGCGCGATCTTCCACACCTATTCGGCGTACGCTCGCGGTCTCGAGAGCCTCGATGGGGCGTACCATTTCATCGACCTGGCGCCGCGCGGCCGCGAGGAGGACGAGCTGCCGTTCCCCGGTGCCTGGTGGCGGCATCACGACCGCTACGTCCGCTGAGCCCCGACCGATCCGGAACACGGAGTCACGATGCGCTACCTGTGCCTGATGTATTACGACGAGAGAACACACGCCGCGCTGTCGCGCGAGGAGGCGGAGGCGCTGCAGCGGGAGGCGCGCGACTATGTCGAGGAGCTGCGTCGCGGCGGTCATTACCTCGCCTCGGACGCGCTGCAGTCGGTACGTACGGCGACGACGCTCAGGGTCGCGAACGGCCGGCTCACGACGATCGACGGGCCCTTCGCCGAGACCAAGGAGCAGCTCGGCGGCTTCATCCTGATCGAGGCACGCGACCTCAACGAGGCGATCCGGCTCGCGGCGAAGATGCCGCCGGGGCGTCTCGGCTGCGTCGAGGTGCGACCGGTCAAGGAAGCCGGCTGCGCCTCCTGAAGGCCGGCAGGTACAGCGCAGCGCAGCGAGAATCGAGACAGTGCCATGACCACGACATACCAGATCGACGTTGCCCGTCCCGCGCTTGCGACACGCGAGGAGTGGCTCGCCGCGCGCCTGGAGTTGCTCGCGCGCGAGAAGGAGCACTCGCGTCAGCGCGATGCGCTCAACGCCGCACGCCGCCGGCTGCCGATGGTGCGGGTCGAACAGAGCTACCTGTTCGAGGGCGCGGCCGGCCCGGCGACCCTGCTCGACCTGTTCGACGGTCGCAGCCAGCTCATCGTCTATCACTTCATGTTCGATCCCGACGGACCGCCCTCCGGCCAGAGCGGCGCGCTGTGGGAGGCAGGCTGCCCGGGTTGCTCCTTCGCGGCGGACAACCTGCCGCACCTCGCGCACCTGCGCGCGCGCGACGTGAACCTGGTGCTCGTCTCGCGCGCGCGCTGGCCGAAGATCGCGCGCTTCAAGGCGCGCATGGGCTGGACCGTGCCGTGGTTCTCGTCCTTCGGCAGCGATTTCAACTACGACTTCCACGTCACGACGGACGAGTCGAAGCGGCCGGTCGAGTACAACTTCAAGGACAAGACCACGCTCGAGCGTGAGGGACTGGTTTATCACCTCGCCGGCGAGCAGCCCGGCCTGAGCGTGTTCCTGCGCGACGCTGAGCGCGTCTATCACACGTATTCGACCTACGGTCGCGGGCTCGACTGGTTCCTGACGACCAATCATCTCCTCGACCTGACGCCTTACGGACGCCAGGAGGCGTGGGAGGACTCGCCGGCAGGCTGGCCGCGGGCATCCGGAGAGTGGCCGCTGCATCACGACCGGTACGGGGAGGCTGAGGCCGCCGCTGCCTGTTGCGATTCGCTTGCAGGGGAAATCGAGCGGGAGCAGTCATGAAGTTCCTGTGCATCATCTGCGCCGAGAAGGTGATGGAGCAAATGACCGAGGCCGACGCGGCGCGACACTACGAGGAATACCGCGAATTCACGGACTCGGTTCGCGCGAGCGGCCATCTTGTCGACTGCAATCGCCTGCTGCCGCCCGCGACCGCAACGACGCTGCGCGTGCGCGAAGGGCGCGTGGCGACCACCGACGGTCCGTACGCCGAAACGCGCGAAGTGTTCGGTGGCTACTACCTGCTCGAGACCCGCGATCTGGCCGAGGCGCTCGCGATCGCCGCGCGCATACCGGGCGCCAGGAAAGGCTGCGTCGAGGTGCGCCAGGTGGCGGAGGATGCGCAGACCAATTCCGCGCTCGGGCGCGCAGGGTCCTGAGCGGTCGGGCGGCCCCCGGCCGGCAAGCGATGAGCGATCACGCTGACGTCCGCGCTCGCATCGACGCCGTCTATCGCGCCGAGTCGCGCCGCGTGCTCGCCACGCTCATCCGCCTGCTGCACGACTTCGAGCTCGCCGAGGAGGCGCTGCACGACGCCTTCTCCGCGGCGATGGAATCCTGGCCGCGGCAGGGCGTGCCGGCGAACCCGCGTGCCTGGCTGGTGTCCGCCGGGCGCTTCAAGGCCGTGGACCGGATCCGCCGCCGCCGCCGTTTCGATGCGGCCGCGGACGAGCTGGCGCGTGAGCTCGACGTGGAGTCCGGCGATCCCGCGGCACACGACGTCGAGGAGCTCGAGGACGACCGGCTGCGGCTGATCTTCACCTGTTGTCACCCGGCGCTCGGGCCCGACGCACAGGTCGCGCTCACGCTGCGCGAGGTCTGTGGGCTTACCACCGAGGAGATCGCGCGCGCCTTCCTGGCCGGCGCCCCGACCGTCGCGCAGCGCATCGTGCGCGCGAAGGCCAAGATCCGCGATGCGCGCATTCCCTACCAGGTGCCGGATCGCAACGAGCTGCCGCAGCGGCTCGACAGCGTGCTGCGAGTCGTCTATCTGGTGTTCAACGAGGGATATTCGGCCTCGTCGGGTGCGGCGTTGCTGCGCCACGACGTCTCCGCCGAGGCGATCCGCCTCGGGCGGCTGTTGCTCGAGCTGCTGCCGGAGCCCGAGGTGCAGGGCCTGCTCGCGCTGATGCTGCTGCACGAGTCACGGCGCGCCGCACGGGCCACCCTGGAAGGCGAGCTGGTGCTGCTCGACGAGCAGGACCGCTCGCTGTGGGACCGTGCGCTGATCGCCGAGGGCACTGCGCTGGTCGAGCAGGCGCTCGGCTCGCGACGCTTCGGCCCGTACACCGTGCAGGCCGCGATCGCTGCGGTGCACGCCAACGCACCGGCGGCGGGCGCGACCGACTGGCCCGAGATCGCCGCGCTGTACGACGTGCTCTCGCGCCTGCAGCCCTCGCCGATCGTCGAGCTCAACCGTGCGGTGGCGGTCGCGATGCGCGACGGACCGCTCGCCGGCCTCACGCTGCTCGACGACATTCTCGCGCGAGGTGACCTCACCGACTATCACCTCGCGCACTCGGCACGTGCCGAACTCTGCCGGCGTCTCGACCGCCGCGACGACGCGCGCGCCGCCTACCGCAAGGCTCTGTCGCTCGCGCGCCAGGAGCCCGAACGGCGCTTCCTCGAGCGCCGGCTCGCCACCCTCTGAAAAATGGCCCGGAGCCATTTTCTAGCCGCGCGGGGCGAGCTTCCAGAGCTCGCCGTTCGCGGCGTCGGTGACGACGTAGAGCGCGCCGTCGGAACCCTGCCGCACATCGCGGATGCGCTGGCCGCGGTCGGTGAGCAGATGCTCCTCGCCGGTGACCCGGTCGCCTTCGAGCGTGAGACGCACCAGGCTCGTGGCGCGCATGCCGCCGACGAACAGGTTGCCGCGCCATGCGGGGAATGCCTCGCCGGTGTAGAACTGCATGCCCGAAGGTGCGATCACCGGATCCCAGTAATACACCGGCTGCTCGGTGTCGTGGCGCGCGGTCACTGCATCCGGGATCGGCATCCCGGAGTACTCGATGCCGTAGGCGACCTCCGGCCAGCCGTAATTGTGGCCGCGCTCGATGCGGTTGAGCTCGTCACCTCCGCGCGTGCCGTGCTCGACCTCCCACAGCCGGCCCTTCGGATCGAGCGCCGCGGCCTGAATGTTGCGATGGCCGAGCGACCAGATCTCCGGCAGCGCGCCCCGGCGGCCGACGAACGGGTTGTCGCTCGGCACCGACCCGTCCGGAGCGATGCGCACGATCTTGCCCATGTGGCTGTCGAGTTGCTGCGCCTGTGGACGCATCGGCTTGTCCGATCGCTCGCCGAGCGTCACGAACAACATGCCGTCGGGCGCGAATACGAGCCGCGAGCCGTAGTGCTTGTCGCCGTCGTAGGCGGGCAGCGCGCGGAAGATCACCCGCACGTCATCGAGCCGCGTGCGATCGTCCGACAGCACGCCGCGCGCCACGCTCGTCGCGTTGCCGCCTTTCCGCGGCTCGGAATAGCTCCAGTAGATCGTGCGATCGGTGGCGAAGCGCGGCGATAGCGCGACGTCGAGCAGGCCGCCCTGGCTGCGCGCGTCCACCGCCGGGACCCCGGCGATCGGCGCGAGCGTCTCGCCCTTCGCGGTGACGATGCGCAGCCGCCCCGGTTTTTCCGTCACCAGGAGATCTCCGTCGGGCAGCGGCTCGACCGCCCAGGGCTGCTGCAGGCCCTTGGCGAGCACGACGACCTCGAGCGCGACGTCCGAAGAGATGCCGCAGGCGCGCGTCTGGCCCTCGAACGCCGGTTTCTGCCCTGCAGCATTCGGATCGCGCGTCTCGACCGGCACGCAGTTCTTCGCGGGCGGCTGCGCCCCGGCGCATACGGGCAGCATCGCGGCCAGCAGCGCCGCGGCCATGCTGCGCACAAGGTACGTCGTCGCTGAAGTCGGGTTCATGGCTCCTCCTGTGCAGCCGCCGGGGATCGCCCGGCGGGTGAGTCCGTTCCCGGCCGGACCCGCCGGATTCTAACCAAGCGAGCGGATGCAGGTCGCAGCACTTGCTGCGCTTGTGGGCGTCCTAGCGATCGCTGCCGAGCAGGGCGGCGATCGCGGCCTCGAAGGCGTCCGCGCGGCGTTCGCCGGCATGCAGCTCGCCGATGCGCGAGTCGACGAGGCGGCCCTGCGCATCGATGAGATAGAACGCCGGCCAGTACCGGTTGTCGAGCGCGCGCCAGTACGCGTAAGCGTTATCGATCAGCACCGGGTAGCGGATGCCAAGCCGTGCGACCGCCTGCGCGACCGCGTCAGGGTCGCGCTCGCGATCGAACTCGGGCGTGTGGACGGCGATCACTGCGAGCCCTCGTGGGCCATAGCGACCGTGCACCCGTTCGAGCCACGGTAGCGTGTTGCGGCAGTTGTGGCAGCCGAAGGTCCAGAACTCGATCAGCACCGGCCGGCCCCGCAGCTCGGCGAGCGTGAGGGGCGGGGAGTTGAGCCAATACCCGGCGCCGAGTCGCGGCAGCTCGGGAACGGCCGACCCGACGGCGTTCGCGGGCGCGCCGCAGACGAGCAGACTGGCGAGCATCAGGGCGATCGACACACGGCGCATTGCGGGCCTCCCGTAAATCGCTAGGATTGGGCCTGCGAAGAAAGACCGGCCCGCTGGCAGCGGGATTTCACGGAAAAACTGCCAACCGCGGCAAGGCAGCCCCGCCCGCCAGGGTGCGACGATGGCTCGGCCGATCCTCGAGAACGACGCTTGGCACGCAGGACAGCGCACTCCGAATCGCCGCTCACGGTCACCGACCGCCATGCGCGGGGCCTCGTGCGGCGGTTTCTGGACGACGAACGGCAGCGGGCCGCCGAGGTTCGCCGCCGCCGGCGCCGCCAGCCGCTGCAGGGCGCGCCGTCGCTGCGCGCGGCGCACCGCGTGCTGGAGGGCCTAGACAGGGCCTGGTCGCCCCGCGCACTGGCCTCGTACATCGACACGACACCCGACGGCGTCGCGCGGCTCGGCCTGGTGTGCCTGGAGACCGAGGCGACCTGGCTCGCCGAGTGGCCGGGGATCGCGGCCCGTTCCTTCGTGCGCCGCTACCTCGTTCGCCCTGGCGACACGATCTATCGCTCGAAGTCGCGCGGGCATGCCGCGTTCTCCAACCACAGTCTCGAGCGCGTCATTCAGCGTGGCGATAACTGGCGCTCGATCGCGCGCGAGCTGCGGGTGGCCTCCCTTATCGCAAACGCGCGGCTGCATGAGCTCGCAACGTCCGGAGGCTTCCGGCAGATGCTGGTGCCGGGCTTCGCGGGGGTATTCGTCGGCGATTTCACGGCCGATCTGCCCTTCGTGCGCTTCGACACGTTTCTGCCGATCCACGCGGCGGGGCGCGGTCGCTGCGACCTGCTCGTCGAGCTCGCAGGTCTGCTGTGGACCGGGGATCGCTACCGCGAGCTGATGCCGGCGCTCTTCTATCCGCGCGAGCCCAACGAGCTCATGGACGAAGTGCTGGCGACCTATGAACGGCATCGCCACCAGCTCGAGCGCGCGCATGAGCCCGGCGAGGACTGGTTCGGACTCGCGCTCGCGCAGAAGGAAGGCGACGAGGGCTGAGCGCCCGCTCGCGGCACGACCCACGATGGGGCCGGCTCAAGGCGTCGCTGCCGCGATGTCGCGGCAGCGGTCCGCCAGGATCTCGCAGTCGCAGATCCCGGATGGCTGCGCCTGCGGCGTGCAACTGGCTGCGCAGAGCTGCAGCGGGCGGTCCGTGGCGCGCCGGATCTTGATCTCCGCAGGACACACCCCGTCGACCGTGGCCGCCTGCACCAGCGTGCCGGGCCGGGTCTGCGCCTCACGGCGGTGCGATGTCAGTGCGAAGCTCAGGATCGAGCCCAGCGCCGCCGCGGCGACGAGCATGAAGATAATCAGTTCCTTGCGCGCGGACATGGCGGATGCAGCGACTCCCGCCGGGAGCTTACGCTTTTCCGGCCAGGCGCTGGGATAATGGCCGCGCTCTTCCAAAGGCGCTGAAACTCACCTGATCGGCAGACAGGCAAGCCGCGCAACGATGCTCGCCGCCCTCGCGGCCTGCCTCGCAGGCTGCGCGGCGGTACCCGATCGTCCCGCGACATCGAGTGCGGGCTGTGTTCGCGCGGTGCTCGACCGGCATCTGCCGTCCGGCCTGCGCGACAAGCCGGCGCACTGCGTTGCCGGCGGACTGATCGCGCGGTTCTGCAGCCCGATGGAGGCGCGGCTCGCCGGGATCGCGAAGGAGCTGCGCGACGTCTTCACCGCAGGCGACGCCGATTGGGGGGACTGGCAGGCAACGCGCGCGGGTGTGCGCTGCGCTGCCCCGAACGCGGACGCGGCCTCGATCATCGCTTGCTGTGACGAAGCGCAGCGGGCCTTCAGGCTGCTCCGCCCCGGTGAAGCATTGACTGCGGGAGCTGGCGCCGTGCAGCAAGGCATCCGCAGCTGTCGCAGTGCCCCCTCCAGTGACTGCAACGCGTGGCCGAATCACTAGGAGCCGAGGGGGCGGGCGAGGACTATAATCGGGCCGACGTTGACTCCTATAGATTCGAAAGGGCGTCCGGAGTGTTTATGCGCCCCCCCTTCAGTCGCTGGATCCCCGCTGCCGCGGGCATCGCAGCTCTGTGCGTCACTGTAAGCCTCGAATCCGCCAGCGAAATTCCCGTCATCAGCGCCCGCACGTACGCAGGTGGAAGCGCAAAGGTCACCGTGACAGGCTCGTTCCAGATCAATGACGACATCGCAATCGACAAGGAGGCGAGTCTCAGCGACGGCGAGATGACATGGCTTCAGTACGGCGCATCGGGATTGGAGGCTCCCAACGCACTGGTGACCGTAGGTATGGGCGAAGTCAGGTTGCATGTCGCGCGCGGTAAGCAGACCGCGGCCGCCGGCGCCGACGATTGCTCCGGGGACCTGGTCGTCTCCGGTAACTCGATTACGGGGCAGTACAAGTGCCAGAACGTCACCTCGTACGACGCTCGCACCAGTCAGACAGGAAAAGTGAACATCGAAATCAGCCTGACCGCGACTTCGTAAACCGCTGTCCCTGTCAGGCGGAATTCAGCTGTCGGTGGACGCCTGCGGCAGCACGAACACCCGCCGCGCGAGGGGCGAGGCAAGCTGCTCGCGGGGGTAGTAGCGCAGCAGCCGCTCGCGGTCGAACAGGTCGGGATTCGCGGCCGCAAACGCCGTCCAGCCGCCCGCGTCGCCGTGCTCGGCGATCCGCTCGCGGATCAGCGCCAGGAACCCGACCGTGATCGTGTCGTGATAGCGCTCCGGCTTGCCGAGCGACCCCGCGTAGGCACGGATCGCGGTTGCCATGCGGTCGATAGCCTGTCCGAAGGAGCCCTCGCGGAGATACAGGTACGCGGCACGCACGTGCGCAGCGTGTGTGAACTCTGCCTCGGGCAAGGTGCAGCGCTCGAGCGCCGCCAGGAACTGCGCATCGGTCATGACTTTTCCTCCATGCGGTGGCTTGCGGTCGCATCGAGATCGAGGTCGTAGACTTTCCTCAGCTCGCGGATCTTGCGCACGGTGTCGGGCGAGAAGGGTGCCTTGCCGTCGAACGCATGCAGCACGATGCCCTCGAGCAGGTCGCCGAGACCCATGTTCTTGTACTCGGCGAGCGCCTTGAGCACCTTGACGATCCGCGCTTCCAGACGCACACCGGTCTGGACACGCGTGACCACGATCTTCGAGCGCCGTGCCATGTCGCCTCCAGGGGCGTCGAATACTTGGTACCAATGTACCAAGATACCAAATGCCACGCAACCCCCGGCGCGCATTGCAGGTCTTGAACCAGGGCCAACAGAGGCCGGGGTGGTATCGTGCTTGCCTTCGCGCCCAGAGAAGCGCCCGCCACCTCCCGTCTCTGTCTGCATGCTGACATTCGAGGAAGTGACGCTCCGGCTGCCCGAAGGCTTCGCGATCGACCGACTCTCGTTCGCGCTCGAGCCGGGTCGCACGACGGCGCTCGTCGGGCCGAGCGGTTGCGGCAAGTCGACCGTGCTGCGGCTCGCCGCCGCCCTGCTCACGCCGCAATCGGGGTCGGTGTCGATCGGCGCGCAGCAGCTGACGCCGGAAGATGCCAACGCATTGCGTCATCGGCTCGGGTATGTACTGCAGGAAGGCGGACTCTTCCCGCACATGACGGCCGCAGAGAACGTCACGCTGATGGCCCGGCATCTGCGCTGGGAGGCCACGCGGATCGACGCGCGGGTCGACGAGCTGCTCGCGCTGGTCCATCTCACGCCCGATCACCTGGCGCGGCGGCCGTCCAGTCTTTCGGGCGGTGAGCGCCAGCGCGTCAGCCTCGCGCGGGCGCTGATGCTCGACCCGGCGCTGCTGCTGCTCGACGAGCCGCTCGGGGCGCTCGATCCGATCGTGCGTCACGAGCTGCAGCGGGAACTGCGACAGCTCTTCCGTGCGCTCGGCAAGACGGTACTCTTCGTTACGCACGACATCGCCGAAGCGGGCTATCTCGCCGACGACCTGATGCTGATGCGCGAGGGGCGCATCGTGCAGCGCG
The DNA here is from genome assembly GCA_052039045.1 of Steroidobacteraceae bacterium. Classification (GTDB taxonomy): domain Bacteria; phylum Pseudomonadota; class Gammaproteobacteria; order Steroidobacterales; family Steroidobacteraceae; genus DATJKD01. The sequence continues at coordinate 7,015 of JBQGDL010000102.1, read as the reverse complement.
GCGCGCTCCGCCAGCTCATCGAGGCGCCCGCCGATGCGTTCGTTGCGGACTTCGTCGCGGCGCAGCGCCAGCTCGACGACGTGCTCGCGGAGCGCTCATGAAACGCGCGGCGGCATTTCGTGCCGCTCTCGCCCTCGGCCTCCTGTCGCCGCTGCTCGCGACCGCACAGACGGAGCGCGAGGGCGAGGATCCGGTCGTAATCGGGTCGAAGGCCTTCACCGAGTCCGTGATCCTGGGCGACATGATGACGGAGATGCTCGAGATCGAGGGAATTGCCGCGACGCACCGCCGCGAGCTCGGTGGCACGCGCGTCCTGTGGAACGGCCTGCAGACCGGCGATGTCGATGCCTATGTCGAGTACACCGGCACGCTCCTGCTCGAGATCCTGCGCGCGAGCCCGGCCACCGACGCCGCGGACCTCGAGGCACTGCTCGCCGGGCAGGGTGTCGCGATCGCGGCGCGGCTGGGCTTCAACAACAGCTACGTGCTCGGCATGCGCGAGTCGCGAGCACAGGCGCTCGGCATCGCGCGCATCTCCGACCTGCGCAGCCATCCCGAGCTGAAGTTCGGCTTGTCGAACGAGTTCGTCTCGCGCGCGGACGGCTGGCCCGGCCTGCGGGCGGCGTACGGCTTGCCGCAATCCGAGCCCCGCGGTCTGCAGCATGATCTGGCGTACCGCGCGATCGGCAGCGGAGCCGTCGACGTGATCGACCTGTATTCCACCGACCCGGAGATCGAGTACTACGATCTGCGTCGTCTCGAGGATGATCGACATTACTTTCCGCGTTACGACGCGCTCATCGTCCACCGGCGGGGCCTGCGCGCGGACGCGGTGGCGGCGCTCGGGCGTCTCGAGAGACAGCTCGACGAGGACACCATGGCCGCGCTCAACGCCGCGGTGAAGCTCGACGGCCGACCCGCGCAGGCCGTGGCCGCGATATACCTCAGGGAGCGCTTCGAGACCGGGGTGGCCGTTCGCGAGGAGGATCGCCTGCTGCGCTTCGCAGATCGCAGCCTCGAGCACCTGCGCCTCGTCGGCATTTCCCTCGGCGTCGCGATTCTGATCGCGATCCCGCTAGGTATTCTGGCCTACTCGAGGCCCCGACTCGGAGAAGTCGTGCTCGCGGCCACCTCGATCGTGCAGACCATACCGGCGCTCGCACTGCTGGTGCTGCTGATTCCGTGGCTCGGCATCGGGGCGAAACCCGCGATTGCGGCGCTCTTTCTCTTCAGCCTGCTGCCGATCGTGCGCAACACGCAGGCGGGACTGCGCAACCTGCCGCCCGACGTCCGCGAGTCCGCGGTCGCGCTCGGATTGCCCGCCGCGGCGCGGCTGCGGCTCATCGAGCTGCCGCTCGCCGGGCCATCGATCCTCGCCGGTATCAAGACCGCCGCGGTGATCAACGTCGGCACGGCGACGCTCGGCGCGCTGATCGGTGCGGGCGGCTACGGCGAGCCGATCCTGACCGGCATCCGTCTCGACGACATGGGCCTCATCCTGGAAGGCGCCATACCCGCGGCCATCCTCGCGTTGCTCGTGCAGGGAACGTTCGAGCTGGCGGAGCGGCGCTGGGGCCGCTGGGATCAGAAGCGGTAAAAACAATTTGACGGAGCGATCCTCGTTTCAGAACGGCTCATGCACAGTCGCGTCACCGACTCTGCGCGAGCTCCGGGAGGTCCGTTCCGGAACCTCCTTCTGGTCTTCCATCGGGAGCAGCAGAACGTCGTGCCGCGGGTACGGGATGACGATGCCGCGGCGGCGGAATGTCTCGAGGATCGCCTGGTTGATCTCGCTCGTCGCGGCGCCGTAGTCGAGCACCGGCACCCAGGGGCGCACGCTGATGTTTACGCCGGAGTCTGCCAGCCGAATCGTCTGGATGACCGGCTCCGGTTCCCTCGCGACCCGCTGGTTGGCGCGCAGCAGCTCACGTAACACCTCGATCGCCGCATCGAGGTCTGTGTCGTAGGCGACGCCCACGACCACGTCGAGCTGCCGCATCTGCCCGAAGTTGTGCAGGATTTCGCCCACGATCTTGCGGTTGGGGATCACGACCTGCGACCGGTCGGGATGGCTGAGCACCGTACGGAAGAGCTCGACCGCCTCGACCCGGCCCTCCTCGCCGGCTATGGAAATGTAATCCCCGACCCGGAACGGCTTGTTGAAGATGATCGAAAGCCCGGCGACGCAATCGCCGAGCACCCCCTGCATCGCGAGCGCGATGCCTGCGCCCGCTACGCCCAGGCCCGCGATCAGCGGCAGCAGCTCGACGCCCAGGTTCTGCAGCGCCACGATCACGAACAGGGTGAGCAGCAGCACACGCGCGATGCGTGACAGGAGCAGCCGCACCGGCGGCTCGAGCTCGATGCGGGCGAGCCCCCGGTCGAACCATCGGCCGACCCACCGGCTGATCAGCGCGCCCGCGGCGAGCACCAGGATGGCCGCGAGCAGCCTCGGTCCGAACCGCACCGCGAGATCGACGATCGTGACCTTGAGCTGTTCGATCGTCTCGAGTTGCTGGTCCATGGCGGATCCACCTGCTGATCTGGCCAGGCCACACTATCAGCGCCTGGACCGCCTCGCGGTCGCCGTCCGCCGCGTTCAGCTGTCGGCGACGTCCTGCTACGAGCCCCCGTACTCGTCGTGGAGCCGCCACCAGGTGTAGGGCTTTGTCTGCGGATAGCCTTCCGGGGAGTCCTCCCAGGTCTCCTGCCGGCCGAACGGCGTCAGATCGAGAAACGTCCAGACGCTCCCCAGCGCCTCGACGCCGCGGGCGGTGGTGAAATAGGTGCGGTAGATCTTCCCGCCGTCGCGCAGGAACACGCTCAGGCCGAAGTTCTCGCCGTCCTGATACTTGTCCGGCTGCGGCTGTTCCGGACCGACGTCGAAATCGTGGTTGAAATCGCTGCCAGACGAGGAGTACCAGGGCAGCGTCCAGCCCATGCGCTTACGGAACGGCTCAATCTTCGCAATCGGCGCCCGCGAAACCAGCGCAAAGGACGTGTCGCGCGCATGCATGTGGCTCGGGTGGCCGATCTGGTCGACGAACATCGAGCAACCGTCGCAACCCTTCTCCTGGTTGGGGCCGAACATGAAGTGGTACAGCAGCAACTGGCGGCGTCCCTCGAAGAGGTCGGCCAGGCTCGCGTTGCCGCGCGGACCGTCGAACGTGTAGTTCTTGTCGAGACGCACCCGCGGCAGGCGACGCCGCTCGGCGGCGAGCGCGTCGCGTGCACGGGTCGCCGCTTTTTCCTTTACGCGCAGCTGCTCCAGAGCGGTGGTCCACTCCTGCTGCGATACGACTGGTGACAGTTTCATGTGTCTCTCCTTGCGTCCATCCCTCGGGCGGAGCGCGGGCGGCCGCCTGCCGGGTCGCGCCTCCTCGTTCCGCCCTTTGCCAGTAGTCGAACCGCCCCTCGGGAAATAGACAGTGTGCTACGCTGCCGGCGCTTCAACAGCCCGCCGCCAGAGCAGGCCGATATGGGGAACCTCGCTGCCGCCGTCGTCTTTTTCCTTGCAATTCACTTCGGCGTATCCGGCACTGCGCTGCGCGACCGGCTGGTGCGGACGCTGGGCGAGAAGGCGTACCGGGGACTCTTTTCGCTTGCTTCGCTCGTCGGGCTGATCTGGCTGATCCGCGCCTACAGCCGTGCGCCGTACGACGAGCTCTGGGGCCAGCTCGTCGCTCTCAAGCCGATCGCGGGACCGCTCGTGCTGCTCGCGTTCCTGTTCGTGGTCGTGGGGCTCACCACGCCGACCCCGACCAGCGTCGGCCAGGAAGTGCGGCTCGCTCGCGATCCGAAGGCAGCGGGGATCGTCCGCATCACGCGCCATCCGTTCCTGTGGGGCGTGGCGCTGTGGGCGGCCGTGCACCTGGTCATCAACGGCGATCTGGCATCCGTCCTGTTGTTTGGCTCGTTGTTGCTGCTCGCCGTCGGCGGAACCGCCTCCATCGACCGCAAACGCCGTCGCGCCTTCGGTGAACACTGGGAGAAATTTGCGAATGCGACCTCGAATGTTCCGTTCGCCGCCATCGCGGGCGGGCGCAACCAGCTCGGCGCGGCGCTGCGCGAGATCGGGCTCCTCCGGCCGTTGGTGGCGGTGGCGATCTACGGCGCGTTCTTCATCTTCCATGCGCGGCTGTTCGGCGTACCGGCAGGGTAACGCCCGAATGGGAGGTCATCATGAACAGACGCAACTTCCTCCGGACCTCGCTGGCGGGCGCTGTCGCCGCCTGTTTTCCGGTCGGCCGGCTGCTGTCGGCCACGACCATCACGAGCGCGATCGACGCGGTCACCGGCAAGGGTGCGTCGATCACGATCGAGAAAGCGGCGCTCGCTGAGCTGCGCGACAGTCTGCGCGGTGTGCTGATCCTGCCCGGCGAGCCGGGTTACGAGCAGGCGCGCCGCGTGCTGAACCAGTCGATCGACCGCCATCCGGCGCTCGTCGTGCAACCGAGCGGTGTGGCCGACATCCGCACAGCGGTGACCTTCGCGCGCGAGCGCGATCTGCTGCTCGCGGTCAAGTGCGGTGGCCACAGCTACTCCGGCAAATCGACCTGCGACCGTGGCATGCAGATCGACCTGTCGCGTTTCCGGGGCGTTCGGGTCGATCCCGTGGCGCGCAAAGCCTACGTCGCCGGCGGGAGCCTGCTCGGCGACCTCGATCACGAGGCGATGGCCGTCGGGCTCGTGACGACGGCCGGTACCGTGTCGCATACCGGGATCGGCGGGCTCACGCTGGGCGGCGGGTTCGGTCGCGTGGCGCGACGCTTCGGCCTCGCGCTCGACAATCTCCAGGCCGTGGAGCTGGTCACCGCGGACGGGAAGCTGCTGCGCGCGAGCGCGGAAGAGAACCCGGATCTGTTCTGGGGTGTGCGCGGCGGTGGCGGCAATTTCGGTATCGTGACGTGGTTCGAGTTTGCGCTCCACCCGATGCCGCGTCAGGTCGTGGGTGGCGACATCGTCTTTCCGATCAGTCGGGCACGCGAGCTGCTCGACTTCTACACGGAGTACAGCCTGTCGGCTCCAGAGGATCTGTACGTGGACTTCGTCATGGATGCGCCCCCGGGCGGCAAGGAGGGCATCTTCCTGATCCACTGCTGCTATTCAGGATCCGCCGCGCAGGCCGAATCGGTGCTGGAGCCGGTGCGGAAGCTCGGCACACCGCTCAACGACTCGATTCGAGCCATCGACTACGTGGCACTGCAGCGCAGCTGGGACCGGACCGATCCCCGCAATGAGGGCGAGTACCTGAAGTCGGGGTTCATCGATGGCGTGGACGCGCGGCTGGTGCAGACAATCATGGACGGCTTTGAGCCGGATCCGCTGCGCGGTACGACGGTGATGTCTCAGCATTCCGGCGGCGCGATCGGCCGGATCGCTGCCGATGCGACCGCGTTCCCGCACCGGCGCTCGAGCCACAACCTGTTCGCGGCGGTGTCCTGGCCGCTCAACGCGGACCGGGCGCCACACGTCGCCTATGTGAAGAAGTACTGGGCGACGCTCGAGCGCTACACCGACGGCTATTACACCAATGAGGTCGGCGACGAGGCGCAGGCCCACATCGACGCGAACTACCAGGGGAACCTTCCCCGGCTGCAGGCACTCAAGAGCAAATACGATCCGACCAATCTTTTCCGCCTGAACGCCAACGTGCTGCCGGCAGCGTGAGGCGCACGGGCAGGGAGATGCGCAAGTGAGCACGACCCGCTCTGCAGCCATGATCCTGACCGCGTTGACCTGCGCCGCGGCGCTCCCGGCCGCGCGCGCCGCCGACGAGGGCCCGCTTCAGATCGGCGTGATCGGCACCGGTAACATCGGCGGGAACCTGGCGAGGCTCTGGGCGAAGGCCGGCCACGAGCTCGTGATCTCCTCGCGTCACCCGGAGGAGCTGCAGGAGCTTGCACGCTCGCTCGGTCCCAAAGTGCGCGTCGGCACGCCGCGCGAGGCCGCCGCGTTCGGCGAGGTCGTGCTGATCTCGGTCCCCTACGTGGCACTGCCGCAGGTGGGGCGCGACTACCGGGCGGAGCTCGAGGGCAAGGTCGTGCTCGACACCGGCAATCCCTATCCGCAGCGCGACGGTGAGATGGCGGAGGAGGCGCGGCGCAAAGGCACTGGCGTGGCCTCCGCCGAGTTCCTGCCCGGCACGCGCCTCGTGCGTGCCTTCAACGCGATCAATTACAACGATCTCCGAAGCGAGGCGCACCGTGCGCCGCCGCGCGTCGGCATCCCGCTCGCAGGGGACGACAAGGAAGCGCTCGCCGTCGCTTCCCGCCTGGTGCGCGACGCCGGCTTCGACCCCGTAGTGGTCGGCCCGCTGTCGCGGGCTCGCGAGTTCGACGTCGGTACCAGGGTCTACACGCAGCTGCTCACCGCCGAGCAGTTGCGCAAGGAGCTGGGTCTCGCTCCCGCGCCGTAGTGCGTCGCCGGCGTGGTTGGGCGAGGAGCCTGCCCGCCGCCGCCGGGCATCGACCGACCGCGGGCGCGGGTTTTCCCGCGCCCGGTCAAACGTCACTTCGTCAGCTGACCGCGCAGTGCGCCGTCCGGATACTCGGCGTTGTGCACGTTGACGTAGTACTCCGACGGGTTTGCCATGATCTGGTTCAGCAGCTCACGATCCACGGTCGCGCAGCCATTCGACTTGCCCTCGGTCTTCGGCGCCTCGAGCGGCACCTGGACGCCACCCGAGGTGCCCGCCGCACCGGCATGGATGTGCGCCGCGTTGGCGGTCGCGATTCCCTGCACCGCGAGCTCATAGCAGATCTGTTCCTGCCCCGGGTTTAACCTGAGCGTCGCTGTGCCGGTGCCGTCCGGATCGCCTTTCTTCGGGGCCTCCGCCGCACCGCTGAGCTGCACGGTGATCGGCTTGCCGCCGTGCTCGGTCTGTTGAGCCATGGCTGCGCCCGCGAGGAGGACGGCCGAGATCGTGAGCGCAGCGATTCTGGATGTCGTGTGCATGAACTTGCCTCGCTTGAGAAGAACCTGAGGCGTCAATCTCCCGCGCCGCCGTCGCCGG
>JBQGDL010000101.1:0-103224 GCA_052039045.1 Steroidobacteraceae bacterium | reverse complement strand
CAGCTCGCCCGCCGCCGCGGCCGCGGCGGCGCGATCGCCCGCCGCCGTGTGCGTGTTGATCGTGCGCGCGAGCCCCTGCAGCTCGGCGATCGCAACCGGCGTGTTGAGGTCATCGTCCAGCGCGGCGATGAAGCGGCGTGTTGCCTCGGTCGGCACCAGCGGGCTCGCGATCTCGACGTCGAGCCGCGCGTTGTACAGGCGCTCGAGCGCCGCGTCCGCCGGGTCAAGGTTCTCCAGCGAGTAGGTGATCGGGCCGCGATAGTGGCTCGACAGCATGAAATAGCGGATCACCTCGGGATCGCGCACCTGCGCGAGCACCTCGCGCACGGTGAAGAAGTTGCCGAGCGACTTCGACATCTTCTCCTCGTCCATGCGCACGAAGCCGTTATGCACCCATACGTTGACGAACTGCGAGCCGCAGGCCGCGCAGGTCTGCGCGATTTCGTTCTCGTGATGCGGAAACTTGAGGTCCATGCCGCCGCCATGGATGTCGAAATGCGGCCCGAGCAGCGCCACGGACATCGCCGAGCACTCGATGTGCCAGCCCGGACGTCCGGGTCCCCAGGGCGAAGGCCACGACGGCTCGCCGGGCTTGGCCGCCTTCCACAACACGAAATCGAGCGGATCGCGCTTGCTTTCGTCGACCTCGACGCGCGCGCCGGCGCGCAGGTCCGCCAGCCGCTTGCCTGACAAACGCCCGTAGGGCGGGAAGCTCGCCACCGAGTAGTACACGTCGCCGTTGTCGCCGCGGTACGCATGCCCGCGCTCGATCAGTCGCGCCACCATGTCGATGATCTGCGGCAGATACTCGGTGGCGCGCGGCTCGTGGTCGCCGAGCTCGACGCCGAGCGCAGCGCAGTCTTCCCGGTAGGCGCGGATGAATCGCTCGGTGAGCGCCGCCATCGGCTCGCCGTTCTCCTGCGCGCGCCGGATGATCTTGTCATCGATGTCGGTGATGTTGCGCACGAAGGTCACTTGGTAACCCGAGGCGCGTAGATGACGGCGCAGCAGATCGAACACGATCAGCATGCGTCCGTGGCCGATGTGGCAATAGTCGTAGACGGTCATGCCGCAGACGTACATCCGCACTTCGCCGGGGTGGATCGGGCGAAACGGTTCCTTGCGGCCGGTCAGTGAATTGTGAAGCTGCAGCACGGGCGATCGGAATGGGATCAGTGGCCGGATGCCCGGCGCGCGGCCGCGCTGAGCCGAGCGGCGACGAGCTCGCGATCCATGAGCTCGACGAGGGGCGCGAGCTCGGGTCCGTGCGTGGTGCCGGTCAGCGCGACGCGCAGCGGCATGTAGAGCGCCGCCCCGCGGCGCCCGGCGGCCGACGCCAGCGCGCGCGTCCATGCGGCGAACTCGCCGCGCGCCGCACCAAAGGCGGCGATGGCCTGCTGGAAGAAACCGGGGCCCGCCTCGCACAGGATCGCGCTCGCCTCTGCCTCCGGCACCACGTCCCCCGCCGTGACGATGGTGAGGAGCGCATTGGCATCGCCGGGAAAGAGCAGATTGCCGCGCGCCACGGCGACGAATCGCTCGCGGTACGCGCGGTCACCGAGCGGCCCGAGACGCTCACCGAGCCATGCGAGCAGCGCATCCGGCGCGGCATGCCGCACGGCTTCGCGCTGCCAGTGCGTGAGCTGCGCCTCATCGAAATGCGCCGCAGACCGGCTGACCGTCTCCAGCCGGAAATGCCGCCGCATCTCCGAGGGCTCGAGCCAGCCGTCGGGAGCCCCTGCGTGGCCCACCCGCAGCAGGTAGTTCGCGATGGCCGCAGGCAGGAACCCGCGTTCGCGCAGCTCGGAAAGCCCGGCGACGCCTTCGCGCTTGGAGAGCGGTGAGCCCGCCGGCGCCAGCAGCAGGGGCAGATGGCCATAGTCCGGCGCCGGAAGCCCGAGCGCCTCGAGCAGCAGCAGCTGCCGCGGCGTGTTCGCCAGGTGATCGTCGCCGCGCAGCACGAGCGTGACTTCCATCTGCGCATCGTCCACGGCATTGCCGAGAAAGAACGACGCGCTGCCGTCGGCGCGAGCGACGACGAAGTCGCCGATGTCGTCGGACTCGAAGCGCTGCGGTCCGTGGATGCGGTCATCGAAGGCGATCGCGCGTCCGGCCGGCACGCGAAACCGCAGCGCCGGTGTGCGGCCCTGCGCCAGGCGCTCACGCACCTCGCTGTCGGAAAGCGCCGCGCAGGTGCCGGCATAGCGCGGTGGCCGTCCCGCGGCGAGCTGTGCCCGACGCGCGAGCCCGAGCTCCTGCGGAGTGCAGAAGCACGGGTAGACCCGGCCCGAGTTCTTCAGCGTCTCGATGGCGCGGGCATGGATCGCGCCGCGCGCGCTCTGCAGATACGGCGCGTGCGGACCGCCGCGGTCCGGCCCCTCGTCCCAGTCGAGACCGAGCCAGTGCAGATCCTCGAGCAGCCGTGCCGTGAGCGCGGGATCACTGCGTCCGGCATCGGTGTCCTCGATGCGCAGGATGAACCGGCCGCCGCCGCCGCGCGCGGCGAGCTGGCTGAAAAGTGCGGTGCGCGCATTGCCGAGATGCAGATGCCCGGTCGGGCTGGGCGCGAAGCGCGTCACGATTGGGCGTGCGGACATGGTGGTGGCATCTTACCGGATGAAAAATTGGCTCAGAGCCGGATTACCAGCCAATAATCCCTCTCCGAGCCGCATTCACCCGTCGCCTCCGAGCCCAGATCGCCCGCATCGGCCTTGAGCACGCTGTTCGTCTCCGACCTGCATCTCGACGCAGCCTGGCCCGAAGTCTGGGCGCAGTTCCACGCGTTTCTCGCCGGAGAGGCGCGCGCGGCCCGCGCGCTCTACATCCTCGGGGACCTGTTCGAGGTCTGGATCGGCGACGACGACCCCGATCCCGCCAAGCGCGACGTGGTGGCGGCGCTTCGTGAACTCACCGGCGCGGGTGTTCCCTGTCATGTGATGCACGGCAACCGCGACTTCATGCTGGGCGAGCGCTTCTGCCGCGACACCGGCTGCGCGCTGATCGACGACGGCACGGTGATCGACCTCGAAGGCGAGCGAGTGCTGCTCATGCACGGCGACGTGCTCTGCACCGACGACCACCACTACCAGCGGCTGCGCCGCGTCGTGCGCAATCCGCTGGTGCGCTGGACCTTGCGCCGCCTGAGCCTGGCCGCGCGCCAGCGTCTCGCCGCGCGGCTGCGCGCCGGGAGCCGCATGCATACCGGCAGCACGGCGCCGGAGATCATGGACGTCAACGACCGCGCCGTACGCGATGCAATGCGAGGCGCCGGAGTGCGCACGTTGATTCACGGGCACACGCACCGCCCGGCGGTCCACCGCTTCCACATCGATGGCACGGCCGCGCGCCGCATCGTGCTCGGGGACTGGCACGCCGCAGGCTACGTGCTCGAGTGGAACGCGTCCGGCGCGAAGCTGCGCGTGCTGACGCGCTAGGCCGCAACTCCCGCCATCAGCTCGTCGATGATCGTCACGATCTGGCTGGCCGCCGACGGTCGGCGATCAGGCTCCTTTGCGAGGAGCGCACCCAGCAGCGGCTGCAGATGCTCGAGCGCCGGCACGAGTCTCGGCACCGGCGTGTTCGCATGCGCGTATATCACGCCCATCGCAGTCTCCGCGACATAGGGCTTCTGCGCGGTGAGCAGCTCGTAGAGCACCACGCCCAGGCTGTACAGATCGCTGCGTTCGTCGAGCGGCTTCCCGTGCCCCTGCTCCGGACTCATGTAGTGCGGCGTGCCGAAGATGACGCCGGTGGCGGTGATGTCGCTTTCCAGCCCGAGCTGGCGCGCCAGCCCGAAGTCGATGAACGCGGCGCTGCCGTCGCCGCGCAGCATCACGTTGCCGGGCTTGACGTCGCGGTGCAGGACGCCCACCGCGTGCAGGGCGCCCAGCGCCGCGGCCATCTGCCGCAGGAAGGTGAGCGCCTCGCGCCATGGCAGCGGCCGCCCCATCCGCTGGCGGAGGTCGCCGCCCGGGAAGTACTCCATCGCCAGGAACAGGTGATCGTCGGCGACGCCGATGTCGTGGATCCGCGCGATGTTCGGGTGATCGAGGTGGGCGACGAGCTGGTACTCGCGCAGGAAGCGATCGAAGGTATCGCTGCCCTCGACGATGTCGGGCACCTGGCGGAAGATCTTCAGCACCCGCTGCTCGCCTGTCTTCGCATGCTCGGCCAGGTAGACGCTCGACGAGCCGCCCACCGCGAGCCGGGTGATGCAGCGGTAGCCGCGCACGCGCACCGACCCGAAACGGTCCGGCGGCAGCGGCTCGCGCGCGGCGCGGCTCGCGTCGGCGAGCACGTTCTGTCGCTGCACGACCTCGCGCAGGGCTTCTGCGAGCTGCTCGTGCTCGAAATCGGTGCGGGGCAGCACGCGCAGGGCGCCGGCCGCCGAGGCGCGCAGCTCGAGCTCGGCGTGGTCGGTCGGTCCGAAGTAGATGATCGGCGGAAAGCCGGGGCGCAGCCGCAGATTGACCAGCCACTCGAGCCCGCGTTCGTCCTCGACGTCGTGGTCGAGCAGCACGACGTCGTATGCCGACCCGGTAAAGCCGGGACGCAGCCGGCCGCGGGTCGCAGGTTCGTACTCGGCGGGCAGCGCATCGCTCCATTCCAGCGTCACGTGGTGCGCGAGCAGCTGCCGGTATTCGGGGCGGTCGCTGATGATGAGGATGCGCAGGCTCATCGCACTGCATCCCTGCTGCCGAGCACGAGATCGCCCACATTGGTGCGGGTCGGGCCCGTATGCAGCAGATCGCCGGACTGCTCGAGGAAGCTGCCCGAGTCCGCACGCCGCAGATGTTCACACGCATCGAGCCCGGCATCCGCGCCGCGCTGGCAGCTCGCGCCGTCCACGATCGCACCGGCGTCCTCGGTGACACCGTCGATGCCATCGGTCCCGGCCGCCAGCAGAGTGAGGCCGCTCGCTCCCCGCATCGCGATCGCCGCAGCGAGTGCCAGCTGCTGGCTGCGCCCGCCGCGACCCGGATGGTCGGGCAACGCGACGGTCGATTCCCCGCCCCACACCCAGACGGTACCGGGAGCGGCACGCGCGAGTCGTCGGGCAAAGCCGCGGCCGAGCCGCGCGGCGTCACCCGCAAACTCGCCGCGCCCGGCTCGCACGCTTCGCCCGCACGCCTGCGCGTGGCGGCGTGCCGCGGCCCTCGCGTGTCGGTTGGAGGCGACGATCCGGTGCGGCACTGGCGGCGCGGCGGCGCGCGCCCGCGCCCGGGGACACCGCGCCAGGATCTCCGTGAGTTCCGCCGGCAGGTCGCGCGGAAGCGGCGCCGCGTGCCGGGATCGATGCAGCAGGCCGGAGCCGATCAGGGCGGGATCGTCGCCTGCGACGTCCGAGACCAGTAACGCGAGTCCGCGTCGGACCGTCGCAAGCTCCGCCAGGCCGCCGCCCTTGAGGCGCGACATGCGGCGGCGTACGGCGTTGACGGCCGCGATGTCCAGACCGGACCCCAGCAACCACCGGTTCGCCCGCTGCAGCTCGTCCAGCGTGATGCCCGGCACAAGCGCCTCGACCAGACTCGACGCGCCGCCGGAGAGCAGCCACAGCACCCGGGCGTTGCGCGGCATCGTCCGGACGAATTCCTCCAGCGCACGGCCGGCCGCCAGGCTGCGTTCATCGGGCACGGGATGCGCCGACTCGAGGACGCGCACGCGGGGATCGCCGAGCACGCCTGGCAGAGGACGACCCTGACCGGTCACGACCAGGGCACGGACGAGGCGCGCGCCGAGCCCGTCAATGGCGCCTGCAGCCATCGCACCCGCCGCCTTGCCGACCGCCACGACGTGCCACCGACCCTCGAGCGCCTCTCGATCGAGCTCCTGTCGCACGCAGTATCGCCCGTCCACCGCCTGCAGGGACGCCTGGAAACACTCGAGCAGCAACGCGCGGTCGGCAGCGGCGGCGAGCGTCTTCCGGCGACGCGACGCCGGCCGGACGCCCGCCGGTCGCCGTTCAAGGGCTCCCGACGGCCTTGAGCGAGCCACGGCCCGCCCCACGCCTGCGCGCCTTTGCCTGATCGGATCGTTCGGCCTCGACGCGCGCAAGGTACTCCGGCGTCACGTCGCCCGTGACGTATTCGCCCGAGAAGCACGAGGTGTCGAAATCGGTGACCTCGGCGTCGTGGTGCTGGACCGCCCGCACCAGGTCTTCGATGTCCTGGTAGACGAGCCAGTCGGCGCCGATGATGTTGGCCACCTGCTCGTCGCTGCGGCCGGCTGCAACCAGCTCCGAGGCGGCCGGCATGTCGATGCCGTACACGTTCGGGTAGCGCACCGGCGGAGCAGCCGACGCGAAATACACGCGACCCGCGCCGGCCTCGCGCGCCAGATCGATGATCTGGGCCGAAGTCGTGCCCCGCACGATCGAATCATCGACCAGCAGCACGGTCCTGCCGCGGAACTCGAGGTCGATCGCGTTGAGCTTGCTGCGCACCGAGCGTGCCCGCAGATCCTGACCGGGCATGATGAAGGTCCGGCCAATGTAGCGGTTCTTGATGAATCCTTCGCGGTACTTCGCGCCAAGCAGCTGCGCCACCTGCAGCGCGCTGGTGCGGCTGGTGTCGGGTATCGGGATCACCACGTCGATGCCGTGATCCGGACGCACGCGGCGGATCTTCTCCGCCAGCAGCTCGCCCATGCGCATGCGCGCCTTGTAGACGGAAATGTTGTCGATGATCGAATCCGGGCGCGCAAAGTAGACGTATTCAAAGATGCAGGGCGTGTGGCGCGGCGAGGGAATGCACTGCTGTGCGTGCAGCCGTCCCTGCTCGTCGATGAACACGGCTTCGCCGGGTCCGACGTCGCGCAGCAGCTCGAAGCCCAGCATGTCGAGGGCGACGCTTTCGGAGGCCAGCATGTACTCGCGGCCACGCGCACCGTCCCGGGCGCCGATGACCAGCGGTCGGATGCCGTACGGATCTCGAAAGCCCAGCACCCCGTGACCGAGGATCATCGCCACCACGGCGTAGGCCCCGCGGCAGCGCCGATACGCCGCGCTGACCGCCGCGAAAATGTCGGCTGCCGAGGCCCGCGGCGTGCCGAAGCGCTGCAGCTCGCTCGCGAGCACGTTCAGCAGCACCTCCGAATCCGAGGTCGTGTTCAGGTGCCGGAGGTCCTCGCGCACCAGGACCTCGGACAGCTCCGTGGCATTGGTCAGGTTGCCGTTATGCGCCAGACAGATGCCATAGGGCGAGTTGACGTAGAACGGCTGCGCCTCGGCGGAGCTGTCGCAGCCCGCGGTCGGGTAACGGACGTGACCGACGCCCATGTGGCCCTTCAACCGCAGCATGTGCTTGTGCTGGAAGACATCGCGGACGAGGCCGTTGTCCTTGCGCAGAAACAGCTCTCCTTCGTGCGCCGTCATGATGCCCGCCGCATCCTGTCCGCGGTGCTGCAACACGGTCAGCGCGTCGTAAATCTGCTGATTGACGGCGCTGCCGCTGACGATGCCGACGATGCCGCACATGAGCTCAGGTGCCCTCGGCCGCGCCGCGAACCATTTCCCGGCCGGTCTCGACGTAGCTGCGCAGCACGCCGGCCATCTCCTCCGCCGCGGGCATCAGCTTCGACTCCTTCCACCACGGCTCGGAGCTCAGGCGAGCCGCCTGCCCGAGCATGACCGCAAAGCCCGCAATGACCGCGCCACGCACCAGTCCAAACACCGATCCGAGCATCCGGTCGACGCCGAGGCTCAAGCCCGAGCGCTGCACCAGGTAGGCGAGCAGGCTCGCGAACAGCCACCCGGCCATGACGACTGCCAGCAGCAGAATGCCACGCGCCACCCAGGACTGCAGCGCGGTTCCGGCGAGCGCGCCGCCGAGATGCGGCTCGAGCAGCCCGGAGTACCTCCACGCCACCCACAACCCGATCAGCCATGCGAGCAGCGCGATCGATTCGCGCAGAAACCCGCGTATCGCGCCGAAGAGCACCGAGAGGAGGATTACGGCGATCAGAATGTAGTCCACTGCAATCATGCGGCTACCGTGGGGATCGCGCGCTGTCTGCGGGCGCGAATCTTAGCAGACCGGCCTGCATCACGATGCAAGGTCCGAGCGGAGACCGGCGGTGCGGATGCACAGTGCGAGCTTCAGTCGTTGGCGACGACCGATACCGGCAGGCCGCGCGCCTTGAGACGTACGGCGAGGCTATCGGCCTGGGCCCGGCCGGGCTCGGGCCCGACACGGACGCGATGCAGCGTCTTGCCCTCACGCCGCGCGGTGGAGACGTACGCGTCGAAGCCATCTGCCTCGAGCTGGCCGACGAGCCGGCGGGCCGACTCGGCCGATCCGAAGGCGCCGACCTGCACGGACCAGGTGCCGCGCCCCGGCGTGGCGGGCTCCGTGGCCGTGGGCGTCGGCGTGCGCGGCGCCGGCGCCGTTGTCCTGGGCGCCGCGCCGGTCGCGGTCTCCGGTTCTGTCGTCGCCATCCCGGCGGGCGTCGCCGGCGCTTTCCGCGGCGCCGGCGCACTCGTCGCGGCGTCCGTAGAGCGCGGCTCCCGTGCTGGCCGGTCCGCAGCGAGCGGCGATTCGGCCGGCGCGGACGGATTCGGAGTGCCGGACTGCGCGCTTGCCGGCGACGCATCCCCCGCGAGCTCGATCGTATAGGTGCGCGTCTGGCCGCTCGCCGTCTCCGCCGTCGGCGCCGCGCTGCCGCTCTTGCGTCCCGACAGGAGCTCGGGCACGACCAGCACGACGAGCAGCACGAGCACGGTCGCGCCGATGAGACGCGCCTTCAGCGACCGATCCATGACGCGAATTATAGACATCACGGCAATGCGACGAGCCCGCGCCCAGCGAGCCACTCGAGCGCCGGTCCGACGGTGTGAAACGACCCGAATACGACGATGCGATCTCCGCGTCGGGCATGGCTGGCGGCCAGACGCATCGCGTCGCCGACGGCACCGCCGGGCTGCATCTCGATCCCCGCGGCGCGCGCGCGGCGGGCGAGCTCCACATCCGTCAAGCCACGCTCGCCCGCCGTCGTCGCGGCAATCCACCGCTCCGCGCAGTCGCAGAGCTCGGCAAGCACGGCGGCGACGTCCTTGTCCGCGAGCATGCCGCACACCGCGACCGTGCGACCGCTGCCGCGCAACGCGCGCAGATTCGCCGCCAGCACGCGCGCGGCCGCGGGGTTGTGCGCGACGTCGAGCACCCATTGCAGCTCGCCGTCGGCGATGCGATGAAAGCGCCCGGGGAGCGCGACGGTCACAAGCCCGGAAGCGAGCGCCGCGCGCGGCAGGGGCAGTCGTGCGCTCAGTTCGAGCAGCGCCGCGATCACGGTCGCCGCGTTGCCGAACTGCACGGCGCCCTCGAGCGCGGGCGGCGGCAGGTCTTCGATGCGGCACGCGGTCGCCGGCCCCTCGAGGATCAGGTCCCAGCGCCCGTCAGCGTGCCGTTCCTCGCGGAAGTCGCGACCGCGCAGCCGGAGCACTGCCCCGGTCGCCGCCGCTGACTGGACGAGCGAACGCAGCGCGGGCGGATCGCCGCCGACCACGGCCGGACGACCCGGGCGAAAGATGCCCGCCTTTTCGCGCGCGATGCTGTCGAGATCTGCGCCCAGCCATTCCGCATGGTCGATGCCGACCGACGCGACGACCGCCACATCGGCATCGACGATGTTCACGGCATCGAGCCGCCCGCCCATGCCCACCTCGAGTATCAGGGCGTCAGGCGCCGCGGTCTCGAACAGCAGCAGCGCCGCAAGCGTGTTGAATTCGAAGAAAGTCAGCGTGTCCGGGCCGAGCGAATCCGCGATGCGCTCGAAGGCGCAGATGAGCGAGGTCGCCGCGACCGGCTCGCCGGAGAGCCGGATACGTTCGCCATAGTGGACGAAGTGAGGCGAGGTGAACGTCCCGGTGCGATAGCCGCCGGCACGCAGAACCGCGTCGCCGATCGCAACGCAGGACCCCTTGCCGTTCGTTCCGCCGACAGTGATGACGGGACAACGCGGCGGCGACCAGCCGCTGCGGCGGGCGACGCGAGTGACGCGATCGAGCCCGGGTTCGATCGGCTGAGGATGCAGTTGCTGTTGCCAGTCGAGCCATGCGGCGAGGTTATCGAACCGCGCGCGTCCGGACATCTCAGGCGGGCTCCGCCGCGGCCTCGGGGTGGGGCTGACGGGTGAGCAGCGCGATCAGCGCCGCGATGCGATCGCGCATGTCGCGGCGATCCACGATCATGTCGATGGCGCCGTGCTCGAGCAGGAACTCGCTGCGCTGGAAGCCTTCCGGCAGGGTCTGGCGCACCGTCTGCTCGATCACCCGCGGTCCTGCGAATCCGATCAGAGCACGTGGCTCGGCGATGATGAGGTCGCCGAGCATCGCAAGGCTTGCCGAGACGCCGCCGGTCGTCGGGTCCGTGAGCACGGATACGTACGGCAGGCCCGCGTCGGCCAGCCGCGCGAGCACCGCGCTCGTCTTGCTCATCTGCAGCAGCGACAGCAGCCCCTCCTGCATGCGTGCGCCGCCGCTCGAGGAGAAGCATACGAGCGAGGTGCGATGCTCGATGCAGTGCTCGGCCGCGCGAGCGAACCGCTCGCCGACCACCGAGCCCATCGAGCCGCCAAGAAACTTGAACTCGAACGCGCAGGCGACGACCGGCAGACCGAGCAGCGTCCCGGCCATGACCACCAGCGCATCCTTTTCCCCGGTCTGCTTCTGCGCTGCGAGCAGCCGGTCGCGATAGCGCTTGCTGTCGCGGAACTTGAGCGGGTCCTCCGGTTCGACCTGCACCGCAAGCTCGCGCGGCGATCCTTCGTCGAGGAAACGGTTGAGCCGGTCACGGGCGGCGACCCGCATGTGGTGGCTGCACTTGGGGCAGACGTGCAGATTGCGGTCGAGCTCTGCGCGGTAAAGCACGGCGTCGCACGCGGGGCATTTGATCCAGAGTCCCTCCGGAACCGAGCGCGTGCGACGCTCGGTCTTGATACGGGACGGCATGATCTTCTCGAACCAGGTCACGGCAGCTCCTGCGCTGGCGAGAGCGAGTCTATACGTCGGCGCCAGCCGGACAAACGTCCGCCATACCCGCGGGCGGCACACCGAACGCCGGCGGGTATTCCACCTGCGCCAGGTACAGTCCCTGCGGCGGCGCCGTTGCGGCCCCGAGCCGTCGATCGCGAGCGGTGAGCAGCTCCTCGACCCAGTCCGTCGGATGGCGGCCTGCGCCGACTGCGATCAGCGCTCCGGCGATGTTGCGCACCATGTGATGGAGAAAGGCATTGGCGCGCACGCTCAGCTCGAGCGTCGTGCCGCGGCGTTCGACCGCGATGTGCGTCACCCGGCGTAGCGCAGATCTCGACTGGCACTCCGCGGCGCGGAACGACGAGAAGTCGTGCTCGCCGAGCAACGCCTGCGCGGCCGCATGCATGGCTGCGGCATCCAGCGGGCGTCGTACCCAGCATACCCGCCGGCGCAGCAGCGCCGGGCGGCATGCCTCGTTGACGATCCGGTAGAGATAGGTGCGCGACAGCGCGCTGTAGCGCGCATGAAATTCATCCGCCACGGGCTGGGCCCAGCGCACGGTGATGTCCTCCGGCAGCGCGGCGTTCGCACCCAGCATCCAGGCCCGTGGCGTGCGCTGCGCCAGGCTGTCGAAGTGCGCGACCTGGCCGAGTGCGTGCACGCCGGCGTCGGTGCGGCCCGCCGCGGTCACCTGCACAGCGTGATCGGCCACCTCCCAGAGCGCCCGCTCGACCTCGAGCTGCACGCTGCGCGCGTGTGCCTGCGTTTGCCAGCCCGCAAACGCTGTCCCGTCGTACTCCAGTCCCAGCGCAATCCTGGTCAGCGAAGCGTCTCAGGGCAGACCCGACATCAGACGCTCCGCTTCCTGCTTCTGGGTATTGCTGCCTTCCTGCAGCACTTCTTCCAGGATGCTGCGGGCGCCATCGGGATCGCCCATGTCGATGTAGGCGCGTGCGAGATCGAGCTTCGTTCCCACCTCGCTCATCGTCGCGGGCTCGTCGCCAAGGGCGAAATCGACGTCGCCGCCTCCGGGGACCGGCTGGATCTGCGTCGACTCGATGGTCGGCAGCTCCCCGGTTGCGTCGTCGAGAATGGGCATGATGCCCGTGTCGCCGGTCTTGGGGATCTTCAGCGTTGTGGTCGGACTGCGCATCACGCCGGTCTGGTTGAGCGTGTCCTCCTCTTCTTCTGCGACCTGCGGCGCGCCGCGCGGGGCCGCGCGCCGCCTCAGCGTGTCGCCGTCCTCGCTCGGCGGCCGTGCCGCGCGCCCTACAGCGGGACGCTCGACCGTATCCTCGACTCGGGCCGGGCGCACGGGACGCTCGACGGTATCCTCGAGCTGTCCGGGCCGCACCGGTCGCTCGACCGTATCCTCGAGCTGTCCGGGTCGCACCGGTCGCTCGACCGTATCCTCGACGTGGACCGGGGCCGCCTGCGCGAGCATGTCCTCGGCATCCTCGAGAT
Source organism: Steroidobacteraceae bacterium (assembly GCA_052039045.1). GTDB lineage: Bacteria > Pseudomonadota > Gammaproteobacteria > Steroidobacterales > Steroidobacteraceae > DATJKD01. The sequence goes on along the minus strand of JBQGDL010000101.1, from coordinate 90,791 downwards.
CGCTGAGCCCCTCGACCTCGAGACCGAGGTTCTCGAGCTCGACCTCTTCGGTGGCATCCGCGGTCGCGCCGTCGAGTGCCGCAGATTCCACGGTGGGAGCAAGCGAGGCAAGGTCGACGCCGCGCAGCGGCTCGTCGAGGATGAAATCGATGCCGGTGCTTCCAGTGCGCTCTTCGGATGAGCCCGGCAGATCGAGATCGGTCGCGGTGCTCTCCGGTGCGTCGGCCAGGAAGTCGAGGTCGGTCGCAGGCGCCGCGGACAGCTCCATGTCGACCGAGGTCGCCGACGCGCCCTCGGCCTGGGCGAACATCGGCTCCTCCGGGGCGATCTGCTTGCCCATGATGAGGACCTTGTCCCATTCGCTCGCCGACAGGCTGGCGCGCTCCGGGCGAATCTCGCGCGCGACCTCGAGGAAGCGTTCGCGGTTGCCCCAGACGAAGAAGATCTCGAGCAGCTTGAGTTTCAGGTCGCGCCGCTGCGGCTCGCGCTTGATCGCCAGTCGCACCAGATCCGCGGCCTGATCGTACAGCCCGTAGGCCATGTGGAAGTCGGCTTCCGCCAGCGGGTCGCCGGCTTCGATACTGACTCCCGCATCGGTGGACAGCGTGTCGTCGGGCGCCGGCGGCTTGCGTGCGGCCTCGGCCGGAGGAGCAGCGACGGTCGGCGCCGCGCGTTGCGGTCGTGACGGCGCCGGTTCGACCGGGCGCCGCTCCTCGACCAGGATCTCCGCCTCGCGACGCGGAGCGAGCGGCACCGGACGCTCGCGCAGATCACCTGCTTCCCGCGGCGCGAAGACGTCGTCGAAAGCGTCGGCGGGTGCAGTCTCCAGGCGGCGCCGCCGGATGAAGAACAGTGCCAGCAGGCCGAGGATCAGCGCACCGAGCGCCCACCAATACCGGAGCAGCCGCTCGAGCAGCGTTGGCTCGGGCTGCGCCGGCGTCGGCGCCGCGGGCTTGGCGGCGGGCTTCGGCCTCGCCTCCTCGGCCACCGGTTCCGGGACTGGCTCCACCGCCGGCGCTTCCTCGACGGGCGGACCCGCGTCTTCCGGCGCCACGGCCACCGGCTCGTCGGCCTGTTCGCCTGCGGTTGTCGTGGTCGGCACGGCGGGCGCTGCCTGACTCTGCAAGCTCGCCAGCTCGGCGTTGCGCACTTCGAGCAGACGGCGGGCCTCGGCAAGCTCGGCCTCGAGCTGCTGGACGCGTGCCTGCAGCTTGGCGGCCTCGTCGCCCCCTGCTGCCGCGGCCGGGGCCGAGGGAACCGCCGTCGAAGCGGCAGCGCTGCCCTGCTCCGGCGTGACGAGCCGCAGCCGTCCGGAGCCATCCTCACCGGCCAGGCCGGAAGCTTCACGCCACTCGCGATACTGGCGCGCGACCTCGGCGGCAGCCTCGCCGGCGGAGATCTCGCCAACGGCCGCGGCGTCGGGGATGGCGAGCTCGCTGCCGGCACGCAGCACGTTGATATTGCCGTCGAAGGCCTGCGGGTTTGCCTGGTAGATGGCGAGCATCGCGCGATTCACATCAGCGCGCGCACCCGGATAAGCGCCGCTCGCGATCTTCCAGAGCGTGTCGTTGGGACGCACCTGATACGTAGACCCCGCTTCGCTGGAAGCCGCAGCCATGGTGGTCTCGCGGGGCGACTCGGCGCGCGGCGGAGGCGGGGGCGGCACGTAGCTCTCGGCGGGGGCAGGGCCCGGCGCCGCCGTCGTGGCCCGGGGCGCGACGACCGGGGCTTCCGCGACTGCCGGCCCCGGCGCGTACACCGGCGGGTCGAGCAGCACCGTGTATTCGCGCAGCAGACGCCCGCGTGGCCAGGTCGCGTCGATCAGAAAGGTGACGAACGGCTCGGTAACTGGCCGCGACGAGGTGACTCGCAGGACGTCCCGTCCTCCGGCGCCCTGTGCGACCGTGAAAGTGAACTCGGACAGGTACGCCGGCCGATCGAGCCCGTAACGGGCGAAGGTATCGTTGGAGGCAACCGAGGCCCGCAGCGTCGCCAGGTCCTCGGCCGTGGCATCCACGAGCTGGATCTCGGCATCGAAAGGCTGGTTCAGGGCGGAATTGAGTCGGATGTCTCCGAGCCCCAGTGCGTACAGCGCCGTGGGTGACAGGAGCGCGCCCAGCAGCAGGATACGGCGAACGGCAATCTTCATTCGGGGCTCCCCGCGGACGCAAACCTGCCGGGCGGACGGCCCACCCGGGGCTCATCATATGGTTTCTTCAAATTGGACATAACTATAGCCGACGCCTTGGGTCCGCGCCCAACCTTGGCGACCGGTCCGGCCAGCATATGTAGCGTGACGCGGCGGCGCGGGCCGGGACGCGGTGCACAGTTCCGGGGTCAGCGGCGGCGACTGATGTCGGGTGTCGGGGATCGGACGTCGGCATTCTGCGCGCGGTGGCGCAGGTAATGGTCCATCAGCACGATTGCCAGCATGGCTTCGGCGATCGGAACCGCGCGCATACCGACGCAGGGGTCGTGCCTGCCGGTGGTGGAAATCTCCGTGGCCTTCCCCGTCACGTCGATGGTGCGGCCCGGCAGCACGATGCTCGAGGTGGGCTTGAGCGCCAGGCTCACGACGAGGTCCTGCCCCGAGCTGATGCCGCCCAGCGTTCCGCCGGAATGATTCGACAGGAAGCCATCCGGCGTGAGCTCGTCGCGGTGCCGCGAGCCGCGCTGCTCGACGACCGCGAAGCCGTCGCCGATCTCCACGCCCTTCACGGCGTTGATGCCCATCATGGCGTGGGCAAGATCGGCATCGAGCCGGTCGAACACCGGCTCTCCGAGCCCTGGAGGAACGCCTTGTGCACGCACGGTGACACGTGCTCCGATCGAGTCGCCCTCACGACGCAGCCGATCGATCAGCTGCTCGAGCTCGCTCACCCGCGCGGGATCGGGACAGAAGAACGGGTTCGCGTTCACGGCGTCCGGGTCGACGAAATCGAACCGCAGCGTCCCGGCCTGAGCGAGCCAGCCGTGGATCGTGACTCCGACCCGCTCGCGCAGATACTTGCGGGCGATCGCGCCTGCCGCCACACGCACGACCGTCTCGCGCGCAGAGGACCGCCCGCCGCCACGGTGATCGCGCAGTCCGTACTTCTGCTGGTATGTGTAGTCGGCGTGCCCCGGGCGGAAGCGGTCGCGGATCTTCTCGTAGTCGTATGAGCGCTGATCGGCGTTCTCGACCACGACTCCGATCGGCGTTCCGGTCGTGCAACCCTCGAACACGCCCGAGAGAATCCGCACCTGATCCGGCTCGCGGCGCTGGCTGGTGAACCTCGAGGTGCCCGGGCGCCGCCGGTCGAGATCGTGCTGCAGATCTTCCTCGGTCAGCGGCAACCCCGGCGGGCAGCCGTCGATGACGCCGCCCAGCGCCGGGCCATGGCTCTCGCCGAAGGTCGTGACGCTGAACAGGCGACCGATGGTGTTCCCGGACATGTTCACCCCGTCGCGGCGACGGCCGCGCGATGCGCGTCGAGCTGTGCGCGCGTCAGGCGGAAGACCCCTCCGCCCCCCTGCTCGAATTCCAGCCAGACAAAGGGCAACCCCGGGAACGCGGCTTCGAGCCGCGCGTCGCTGTCGCCCACTTCCACGAACAGCGTGCCGTCGGGTTCGAGGTGCTGCGCCGCTGCCGCGAGAATGCGGCGCGCCACGGCGAGTCCGTCGGCGCCGGCGCGCAGCGCGAGCGCCGGCTCGTGCGCGTACTCGCGCGGCAACTGCGCCATCTCGGCGTCGCTCACGTACGGCGGATTGGCGACGATGATGTCGTATCGCCGGCTCCGCACTGGCCCGTACAGGTCGCCCTCGAACAGCATCACGCGATCCGCGAGCTCGTGCCTGGCAACGTTGCGACGCGCCACCTCGAGCGCCTGCGGCGAAATATCGACGGCATCCACATGCGCGTGCGGCAGCATGCGCGCGATGGCGATCGCGATGCATCCCGAACCGGTACCGAGGTCGAGCACACGGCGCACGGCGTCGGGGTCCGCCCAGGGTCGGAATTCCGCAAGGATCAGCTCGGCGAACGGCGATCGCGGAACGAGCACGCGCGGGTCGGTCTCGAACTCGAGCCCGGCAAACCACATGCGTCCCATCAGGTACGCGGCCGGTGCCCGCCGTCCGATCCGCTCCGCGAAAATCTCGAGCACGGCGGCGCGCCCGCGCGCATCGGGTCGCAGCCCGTAGACATCGGCCGCACGTGCGTGATCCAGACCAAGCACGTGAAAGACGAGCGCCGCCGCGTCGTCGAGCGCCGCCCCGGTGCCGTGCCCGTACGCGAGCCCCGCGCGCTCGAACTCGGCTGCGCCGAAGTGGATCAGCTGGGCAACGCTCGGGTTCGCTGGCGCAGGTTGCGCGAATGGCTCGGATCGGGTCATGACGGACAGGTCGTTGTGGGATAATCGCGGCCCCTCGGTTCGGCTCTCCCGACTGCGAATGACCGCACGCCCATTGCTGATCGGCGTCCTCGCGATTGTAGCGTTTGCGCTCGGTTTGGGCCTCGCTCGCGGCTGTCTTGGTCCGACGCCGGTCGCACCGGAGCGCGCGACCGAGTTTGCCGAGCCTCGTGCGCTGCCGCCGATCGAGCTCATCGACCAGAACGGCCGGGTCTTCGACGACGACTCTCTGCGGCGCGGCTGGACGCTGGTGTTCTTTGGCTTCACCCGCTGTCCGGACGTGTGCCCGACGACGCTCGCGACGCTGGCACGAGCGCGGTCTGCGCTCGCCGACCTGCCGCCGGAGGCGCAGCCGCGGGTGCTGCTGATCAGTGTCGATCCGGAGTACGACACGGCGGAACGGCTTGCGGCGTACGTGCGGTCCTTCGACCCCGACTTTCTCGGCGCGACCGGCGAGCCGGCCGCGATCGCGGCGGTCGCCGCCGGCTTCGGCGTGCCGCATGCCAGGGTCGCCGCAGGAGCCGACGGCTACACGGTCGATCACGGCTCCGGGGTCTTCGTCGTCGCGCCCGAGGGTATCGTCGCCTACTCGGGCGCGCCGCACGACGCCGAGGTGCTGGCACGCGATTACCGCCGCATCGTGGCACGGCACGGGACGCGCCGGTGAGCGCATCGCGCCGCCCCGACGCCGACGCCGGTGATCGGGCGTTTGCGCTGCTGCAGGAGCTCCTGCCGCAGCATCGGCTCTCGCGCGCAATGCACCGCCTCGCGCGCAGCACGCGACCACTGGTCCGCGACACTGCGATCCGGCTGCTGCTCGGCGCCTTTCCGCGGATCGATCTCTCCGAGGCGGCCAACTCCGACCCCTACAGCTATCCGACCTTCAACGCCTTCTTCACGCGCGCGCTGCGCCCGGATGCGCGGCCGATTGCACCCGGCCCGGACGCATTGGTGTCACCCGTCGACGGCACGCTGAGCCAGTTCGGCGACATCGACGCCGGACGCCTGCTGCAGGTCAAGGGGATCGAGTACACGGTCGCCGCGCTGTTTGGCAGCGAATCTGCGGCCGCGGCATTCGCCGACGGCTGCTACGCGTGCATCTATCTCGCGCCGTTCGACTACCACCGCATTCATGCGCCGCTCGACGGACGGTTGCGCAGCACGCGCTATGTCCCCGGCCGGCTGTTCAGCGTCAACGCTGCCACTGCGCGCAGCATCCCCGGTCTGTTCGGCGTCAACGAGCGGGTGGTCTGCGAGTTCGACACGCGCCACGGCGCGCTCGCGCTGGTCATGGTGGGCGCGCTGTTCGTCGGCAGCATCGAGACGGTCTATGCGGGCGAGATCAATCCGCCGGCCGGCCGCGGCGGGGCGTCGCGCGAGATCGGCGCCGGCGCCGGAGTCGAGTTCGGCAAGGGCGCCGAGCTCGGCCGCTTCAACATGGGCTCCACGGTCGTGCTGCTTTGGCAGCGCGCGCTCGGCGCGTTCGCTCCGGGCCTCGCGGCGGGGGCACGGCTGCGCCTCGGGCAGCTGCTCGCGGGCACGGTGTCCTCATGAGCCCGACCGACTGGCGCCCGACGGCCGGGCTCGCCAACCTGCGCCTGCGCGCCATGTTGCTCGGGCGCGCACGCGAGCATTTCGCGGCGAGTGGCGCGCTCGAGGTCGACACACCGGTCCTGGTGCGCCGCGCCGTCACGGACGTCCATCTCGAGTCGTTCGAGGTGCTCGCGGCCTCCGGCACGCGCGCCGGCTTCCTGCAAACCTCGCCCGAATACGCGATGAAGCGCCTGCTCTGCGCCGGCGCCCCCGACATCTATCAGGTCGCACACGTATTTCGCGAAGGGGAGCGCGGCCGCTTGCACAATCCCGAATTCACGATGATCGAATGGTATCGCCTGGGGATAGATCACCATGCGCTGATGGACGACGTCGAGCGACTGCTGCATTCCATGTTCGCCGGCCTCGTCGAGGCTGCACCGAGCCGGCATCTCAGCTATCGCTCCGCCTTCGCGGCCAGCCTTGGGATCGATCCCATCGGCTGTCCGCTCGAGACGCTGGCCGGCGAACTGACGGCGCGCGGCGCCGATCTGCCCGCCGGCCTGGCCGGCGAACGCGACGCGCTGCTCGATCTGGCGCTGTCGCTGTACGTCGCGCCGTCCTTTCCGACCGACCGAATCACGTTCCTGTACGACTTCCCTGCCACGCAGGCGGCGTTGGCGCGGATCGAGGGAGAGGTTGCCGCGCGCTTCGAGGCGTTCTGGGGATCGGTCGAGCTCGCCAACGGCTTCGACGAGCTCGGCGATGCGACGGAGCAGGCAGCCCGATTCGCCGGCGATGCCACGCAACGCGCGCGCGGCGGGCGGCCGCGGCGCGCGCCGGACGAGGCGTTCCTGGCCGCGCTCGCGGGAGGTCTGCCGCGCTGCTCGGGCGTAGCGCTCGGCTTCGACCGTGCGGTCATGATCGCCGCGCGCGCGACTCACATCGACGAGGTTCTCACCTTTCCGGTGGAGCGCGCATGATGATGCCGAAGGAGTCTGGATGCACGACACGCACCAGCCGCTGACGGTGGAGAAGAACGCCGGCTATCCCGAGCTCGCGCGCAGCCTCGCGGCGTTGCTCGCGGGCGAGCCGAACCTGGTGAGCTGCGCCGCGAACACCGTTGCCCTGCTGTATCAGGGGCTCGCGGATCTCAACTGGGTCGGCTTCTATCTTCTCGACCCCGCCAGCGGCGACCTGCTGGTCGGCCCGTTCCAGGGCAAGCCGGCGTGCGTGCGTATCCCGCTGGGAAGAGGTGTATGTGGTACGGCCGCCGCCCAGCGACGCACGCTGGTCGTGCCCGACGTGCACGCTTTCCCCGGTCACATCGCCTGCGACGCCGCGTCGAACTCCGAGCTCGTCGTGCCGGTGATGGACGCGGGACGCCTGATCGGAGTGCTGGATCTCGACAGCCCGCTCCCGGGCCGGTTCGACGCTGCCGATGCGCGCGGCGTCGAGGCGCTGGTGGAAGTGTTCGTCGCCGCGCTGCGCGCCTGAAAAGGGGACATTCTCCATTTCCACTTGCCCGCCGTGCGCCAGATCGGCAGGTATCCATGGAAATGGAGGATGTTCCCCTTTTCAGCTCTTGGCGCGCGCGATATACGCGGCGGTGCGCGTGTCGACGCGGATGACCTCGCCTTCGTTGATGAAGAGCGGCACCCGTACGACGGCGCCCGTCTCGAGCTCTGCCGGCTTCTGTCCGCCGGTCGCGGTATCGCCGCGCACGCCCGGGTCGGTCTTGACGATGCGCAGCTCGACGTGCGGCGGCGCGCTCACCGCCAGCGGCACAGCGTTCCAGAGCATGACGTTGCAGTGCACGCCGTCCTTGAGCCACGCAGCGGCGTCACCCATCGCTTCCTTGCCGGCGGTGAACTGCTCGAAGGTATCCGGCACCATGAAATGCCAGAACGCACCGTCGTTGTACAGATACTGCATCTCCGTCTCGACCACGTCGGCCGCCTCGACGCTGTCGCCCGAGCGGAACGTGCGCTCGATGACGCGACCTGTCTTCAGGTTGCGGATGCGGACGCGATTGAACGCCTGCCCTTTGCCGGGTTTGACGAACTCGTTCTCGAGGATCGCGTACGGATCTCCGTCCAGCAGGATCTTGAGCCCGGAGCGGACTTCATTGGTGCTGTAGCTGGCCATGTGAGCTCGTCGTTGAGGGAACCTCGCGGACAGCCGTCCTGGGTCGCCATGTGCGCGAGAAAGCCGTGCATGATACCCGCATCGGGCACGCCGCGTCATCCCCGGGTGGCAGCGACGGTCCCGTGCTCCGCAAGGCGCTGAGCGCGGCGCCGGGGCCTGCCCCGATGCTGCCACCTGCGTCACGAATGCACGCGAAACGCCGGTGCTATGATCGAAAGCGCTTCGCGGTCGTCAATAACGAGGAGCGGCAACGCGCCGGGAGACATGGCCGAGACGAGCGCGATTCCCCTCGTTGTCTTCTCGCGGCACCAGGAAGCCGTCGAGATCATCAACAGCACCCTGCGCAACGCAGGTCACCCCGTGCACTGCACCTGGAGCCGGGATCTCGCGGCCTTCGGCGACGCACTGGCGCAGGGCAAGGCGCAGCTGGTCTTCGTCTGCCTGCCGGACGCGGAAGATGCCGCGCCGGTCCTGGCCCTGCGTGCGGAACGCGCGCCCGCGGTGCCGCTGGTGCTGGTGCGCGACACGGTGACCGAGGAAGCGCTCAACAGGGCCCTCGAACTCGGTGCCCGTGACGTCGTCACGCTGCGCTCGCGACCGCGACTGCGTGCAGTCGCCGAGCGCGAGCTGCACCTGGCGCGGGTCGACAGTGCGCTCGCCGGCACGATCGCCTCGGCGCATCAGTATCGCGATCAGATGCGTGCCTTCATGGCTGGCTCCACGGACGCGATCGTGCACGTCCAGGAAGGCATCGTGGTCGACGCCAATCGTGCCTGGGTCGAGCTCACCGGGCTCAAGGACCCGGCGACGATCGTCGGTCAACCGTTGATGGACGCCTTCGCGCCGTCCAGCCACGCCGCGCTGAAGGGCGCGCTCGTGGCCGCCGTGCAGGGCCGCTGGTCGGGACACCCGCTGAAGGTCGCGGCGCAGCTGCCCGGCGGCAGCACGATGCCGCTGACGCTCGAGCTGGAGCGCTTCGAGTCCGACGGTGAACCCGCCGTCCGTATCCGCGTCCCCACTCAGCAGCGCGACTCCGGATCCATGACGCGGCAGCTCGAACAGGCGCTGCGCCAGGACGGCGGCAGCGGGTTGCTCAAGCGCAGCGCCTTTCACGAGGCCTGCCGCGCGCAGCTCGCGCAGCCCCTGAAGGGCGGCCTGCGCGCCGTGCTGTATCTGGAGCCCGACAACCTCGCGGCCCTGGATGCCAATCCCGGTCCGCTCGCGCTGGAGGACCTGCTCGACGCGCTCGGCGCCCTGCTGCGCGCACAGCTGCAACCCGGCGACGTCGGCGGCCGCCTGACCGGGCGCGGGTATGCGGTGCTCGCCGAACGCGGCAACGCGCGCGACCTGGATGCGTTCCTGCGGCGGCTCGTGCAGAGCGTCGCCGAGCATGTCTTCCAGATCGGCGACCGCTCGCTGACCGTCACCGCGAGCGCCGGCGCCGCAATCCTGTCCGCGCACAACGCATCGCTGACGCCCTCGCTCAATGCCGCGATCCGCTCGCAGCGGGCTGCCGCGGAAGCGGGCGGCAACCGCACGCTGCGCCAGGAGGACCGGGACGAGTCTCGCGCCGAGGCGGAGGCGGACCGCACCTGGGCTCACCAGATCAAATCTGCCCTCATGGCCAACCGCTTCCGCCTCGTGCAGCAACCGATCGCGAGTCTGGTCGGCGAGGACCACTCGATGTACGACCTGGTGGTGCGCATGCTCGACGAGCGGGGCCAGGAAGTGCTGCCCTCGGAGTTCCTGACGGCGGCGGCGCGCACCGACCTGATGAAGACCATCGACCGCTGGGTGGTCGGCGCTGCGATGAGCTTCTGTGCCCAGCGCAGGCCGCACAAGGTGTTCGTGCGGCTGTCGCGCGACTCGCTGCGCGACGAGACGCTCGCCGGATGGCTGCAGCAGCAGCTCAAGGCGTCGCGCATCGAGCCGAGCCATGTCGTGATCCAGGTGAGCGAGGAGCTCGCCACGCAGCATCTGAAGGAGGCCAAGTCGCTGCAGAAGCTGCTCGCGCGTCTCGGGTTCGAGTTCGCCGTAGAGAACTTCGGCGCGGGACGAGATCCGGCACAGCTCCTGAGCCACGTCGACGTCAACTATGTAAAGATCGACGGGTCGCTGATGCAGGGGCTCGCCAACGACCGTCCCCTGCAGGAGCGCGTCAAGGCGCTGGTCGAACAGGCGCGCGAGCGTCACATCACCACCATCGCCGAGCGCGTCGAGGACGCGAACACCATGGCCGTGCTCTGGCAGCTCGGCATCGAGTTCATCCAGGGCTACTTCGTCAACAGCCCCGAAGAAGTCGTACTCGGCTGAAAGGTGCCGGGTTGAACATTTGAACATTCGCGTCTCTTGGCCGCGGCTCGCGGCCTCCGCTCGACTGCAGAGATGCACGAATGTTCAAAGGTACAACCCGGCACCTAATCGCCCTCAGTCGGTCACCTCCAGCGATTCGACCTTGCGCCAGCCGCGCGGCAGGACCGCCCCGCGCTGACCGCGCTGGCCGCGGTAATCCGCCAGCTCCCTGAAGGCGAGCGTCATCTGCCGCTCGCCGACGCGCAGCCTGAGCGTCTGTCCCGGCGCGACGGCAGCGATCGCGATCATCGACTCCTCGCCCGTCGCAGCTTTCTTAGGGGAGATGCCGAAGATCTTGTTGCCTTTGCCGCGCGGCAGCTCGGGCAGGTCCGCCACGTTGAATGCGAGCATCTTGCCGTCGCTGCTCAGCGCGCACACCAGCGAATCCGGCGAGGCGACGAATGCGGGCGGCAGCACGAGTGCCTTCTCCGGCACCGTGAGCACGGTCTTCCCGGCGCGACGGTCGGTCAGAAGCTCCCTGAGGCGGACCGTGAACCCGTAGCCGGCATTGGTGGCGAGCAGCCAGACATCCTCGGGCTCGCCCATCATCACGCCGACGAACTTCGCGCCGTCGGGAGGATTCAGCCGGCCGGACAGCGGCTCGCCGTTGCCGCGCGCCGAAGGCAGCGAGTGGGCAGGCAGTGCGTACGTGCGTCCCGTGCTGTCCAGAAACACGGCATTCTGCAGACTCCTGCCGCGCGCCACGCCCTGGAACGCATCCCCGGTCTTGTACGAGAGCGAGCGCGGATCGATCTCGTGGCCCTTGGCGGCGCGTACGAAGCCGCCGGTCGAGAGCACCACCGTGACCGGCTCGTTGGCGATCAGCGAGGTCTCGTCGATGGCCTGCGCCGCCTCGCGCTCGACAATCTTCGTGCGGCGCTCGTCGCCGTACTTCTCGGCATCCGCGCGAATTTCGTCGGCCACGAGCTTGCGGAGCTTCGCCTTGGCTCTAAGAACCGCTTCGATGCCGGCGCGCTCCTCGGACAGCTCCTTCTGTTCCTCGCGGATCTTCATTTCCTCGAGCTTCGCGAGGTGGCGCAGTTTCGTCTCGAGGATCGCCTCGGCCTGCTCCTCGGACAGCTTGAAGCGCTTGATGAGCACGGGCTTTGCCTCGTCCTCACGGCGGATGATGCGGATCACCTCGTCCAGGTTCAGATAGACCGTCAGCAGACCTTCGAGGATGTGCAGGCGCCTCGAGACCTTGTCGAGCCGGTGCTGCAGGCGCCTCGTGACGGTGGCGATCCGGAAGTCCAGCCACTGCGACAGGACGGCCTTCAGCCCCATCACGCGCGGCCGGCCATCGAGGGCGATGATGTTGAGGTTGACGCGATAGCTGCGCTCGAGATCGGTGGTGGCGAACAGGTGGTTCATCACCTCCACCATGTCCACGCGGTTCGAGCGCGGCACGATGACGAGGCGCGTCGGATTCTCGTGATCCGACTCGTCGCGGACGTCTTCGACCATCGGCAGCTTCTTCGCGCGAATCTGCTCCGCTACCTGCTCCTGCACGCGGCCGCCGGAGACCTGGTAAGGCAGCGCAGTAATGACCGCATTGCCCTCCTCCAGCTCGTACGTGGCGCGCGCCTTGAACGCGCCGACACCCTTGTCGTAGAGTTCCACCAGCTCCGAACGCGGCGAGATGATCTCCGCACCCGTCGGGAGGTCCGGCCCTTTCACGAACTTCATGAGCTGGCGCGTGGTGGCCTCCCGCTCTTCGAGCAGATGGATGCAGGCCTGCGCCACCTCGCGCAGATTGTGCGGCGGGATGTCCGTGGCCATGCCGACGGCGATGCCCGACGTGCCGTTCAACAGCACGTTCGGTAGCCGCGCCGGCAGGATCGCGGGCTCCTCGAGCGTACCGTCGAAATTGGCCTGCCAGTCGACCGTGCCGTGCGCGAGCTCGGCAAGCAGCACCTCCGCATAGCGCGTGAGTTTCGCTTCCGTGTAGCGCATCGCGGCGAACGACTTTGGGTCGTCCTGCGAGCCCCAGTTCCCCTGGCCATCGACGATCGGATAGCGGTAGGCGAACGGCTGCGCCATGAGCACCATCGCCTCGTAGCACGCGCTGTCGCCGTGCGGATGGAACTTGCCGATGACGTCGCCCACGGTGCGTGCCGCTTTCTTGTGCTTGCTCGCGGCCGACAGGCCGAGCTCGCTCATCGCATAGACGATCCGGCGCTGCACCGGCTTCAGGCCGTCGCCCAGCGCTGGCAGCGCCCGATCGAGGATCACGTACATCGAGTAGTCGAGGTACGCCTTCTCGGTGAAGGTACGCAGCGGCTGGCGCTCGATGCCCTCGAAATTCAGTTCCTGCTCATCCATTCCTTGCTCAGACCTGCACGTCGGCGAGATTGCCCTTCTGCTCCAGCCATTCGCGGCGATCCGCGGCGCGCTTCTTGGCGAGCAGCTTGTCCATGAGCTGATCCGTGTCGTCCCTCGCCTCCACCGTGAGCTGCACCAGGCGGCGGGTGGAAGGGTCGATAGTGGTTTCACGCAACTGGGCCGGATTCATCTCGCCCAGGCCCTTGAAGCGGGTGACGGTGGGTTTGACGCGCGCTTTCTGCGCCTCGAGTTTGTTCAGAATCGCGTCGCGCTCCGCGTCATCGAGTGCATAGTGAACCTGCTTGCCCGCATCGATGCGATAGAGCGGCGGCATCGCCACGTAAACGTGCCCGTTCAGAACCAGCGGCCGGAAATGCCGCAGGAAGAGTGCGCACAGCAGCGTGGCAATGTGCTGACCGTCGGAATCCGCGTCGGCGAGGATGCAGATCCTGTGGTAGCGGAGCTGCGAGAGATCTCCCGAGCCCGGCTCGACGCCGAGTGCAATGCTGATGTCGTGCACTTCCTGCGATGAGGCGATCGCGTGCGAATCGAGCTCCCACGTATTCAGGATCTTGCCCCGCAGCGGCATGATGGCCTGGAACTCGCGGTCCCGCGCCTGCTTGGCCGAGCCACCCGCCGAATCGCCCTCCACGAGGAACAGCTCGCTGCGCCTGGGGTCCTGGTTCACGCAGTCCGCGAGCTTGCCGGGCAGCGCCGGGCCTGCCGCGATGCGCTTGCGCACCACCTTCTGCGCGGCCTTCGCACGCTCCTGCGCATTCTCGATGGCGAACTGCGCGATCTTCTCACCCGCATCCGGATGCCGGTTCAGCCACAGCGCCAGGGAATCCCGCACGTAGCTCTCCACGAGCGGCGCGGCATCGCGCGAGGCGAGACGCTCCTTCATCTGCCCGGCGAACTGCGGCTCGTGAATCTTCAACGAAAGAACGAAGCACACCTTGTTCCAGACGTCCTCGGGCGTGAGCTTGATGCCGCGGGGAACGAGGTTGCGGAACTCGCAGAACTCGCGCACGGCCTGGGTGACGCCGCTGCGCAGGCCGTTGACGTGCGTGCCTCCCTCGATGGTCGGAATCAGATTGACGTAGCTTTCGCCGACGAGCGTTTCCGCATCGGGCGTCCAGCAGATCGCGTAGTCGACGTTGTCGTTCTCGTGCTCGCTCTTGCCCGAGATGGGCTCGCCCGGAAGGCGCTCCGCCGGGCCCAGCTCATCGACGAGATAGGCGCCCAGGTCTCCGGAAAAGAACCACTCGTCCTTTTCGCCGGTTGCCTCGTTGGCGAACTTCACCGTGAGGCCGGGACACAGCACGGCCTTCGCTTTCAGCGTGTGTTTCAGCTGCGGGATGGAGAACTTCTCGGAATCGAAGAACTTGGGATCCGGCCAGAAGCGCAGCCGCGTGCCGGTGTTGCGCTGGCCGACGGTGTCCACGACTTCGAGCTTCGAGGCGACCTTCCCGTCCTTGAAGCTGATGTTGTATTCCTTGCCACCGCGCTTGACCCAGCATTCGAGGTGCCTCGACAGCGCGTTCACGACAGAAACGCCGACGCCATGCAGACCGCCGGAGAACTGGTAGTTCTTGTCCGAGAACTTGCCGCCGGCGTGCAGGCGCGTGAGGATGAGCTCCACACCGCTCACCTTCTCCTTCGGGTGGATGTCCACGGGCATCCCGCGCCCGTCGTCCTCCACCTCGAGCGAGTTGTCCTTGTACAGCGTGACCGCGATTTCCTTGCAGTAGCCGGCGATCGCCTCATCGACGCTGTTGTCGATGACCTCGTGCGCCATGTGGTTCGGGCGCGAGGTGTGGGTGTACATGCCCGGGCGGCGCCGGACGGGCTCGAGGCCGCTCAGGACTTCGATGTCCTGCGCGGTGTAGGTCTGGTTCATCGAAAGACGATCCGCGTGCTCGCGTCGGGAAAAGGCGCGCGGATTCTAGCAGCGCATCGGGGGGGCGGCACCCCGGAGCGGCCAGCGGCGCGGCGGGTTTTCCGCGCCGCGGCGGCGGCGGCGCGAGTGCGCCTTTGGCGTTGCGTTCGCCCCCTTGAACTCTGCGCCTCCGCCCCTAGGTACCAGCCGCAACTGGCCGATAAGGAGGTGTTCGATATGTTCGGAACCCTGTTTGGAAGTGTCGATTCCGGCCTGTTCGACGAGTTCAGGCGCCTCGAGACCGAAATGGACCAGCTTCTCGGACGCTGGGCCTGGCCGGCCGGCATCCGCGCCGTGCGACGCGGCACGTTCCCGCCGGTCAATGTGGGGGCCACCCCCGACCGGGTCGACGTCTACGTATTCGCCGCCGGACTCGACCCGAAGACGCTGGATATTTCGATTCAGCAGAACCTGCTCGCCATTTCCGGCTCCCGCAAGCTGGAAACCGACGAGAACGCCGACTACTACCGGCGCGAGCGCTTCGAGGGTGATTTCCGGCGCGTCATAACGCTACCCGACGATGTCGATTCCGACCGGGTCGAGGCCCGATATCGAGACGGCGTCCTGCAGATCACGGTCCAGCGTCGTGAATCGGCGCGGCCGCGGCAGATCACAGTGAACTGAGAGACGAAGGAGGCCACTTATGACAGCGGCAACAAAGCAGGGGGTCGCCAAGCGCGACACCACGGAGGTCCAGACGGGCAAGTCGCGCGAGGAATTGCTGACCATGGCTCCCGCCGTCGACATCTTCGAGAACGCGCAGGGGATCACCGTGCAGGCGGAGCTGCCGGGCGTCTCCAGGGAGGGCCTCAGCATCCAGGCGGACCGCAACAACCTGATCATCGAGGGGGATGCCGTGATCGACTTGCCCGCAGGGATGGAGGCGATCTACGCCGACGTGCAGGCCACGCGGTACCGGCGCAGCTTCGCGTTGAGCGGCGAGCTCGACACGGAGCGGATCGAGGCGTCCCTGAAGGACGGCGTGCTGACGCTCACGATCCCGAAACGCGCCGAGTTCCGTCCGCGCAAGGTCGAAGTGCGCACGGCCTGATCGCGGCGGATCGGCTCGGGTCGGACGGGCGCCCCGGCCCTGTGGCGGCGCCCGCCCGGCTCGATCAGCGCAGATCGCGGGACAGGGAATCGCGGACCGCGGCGGGCAGCGGCTCGACGGCGTGACGGTAGTGATCGTGGTCGACGCCTACCGAGACCGCCGTGCCCGCCTTCACCGCCGCGACCATCGCCGAGTCAAGCTCGAAGCGCAGGAAGTGCACCGACGAGGTTTTCTCCTCGTTCTCGCGTTCGAGATCCTCGTCGGCGATCGCATGGACGCGCGGCTGCCCCTCGACCTCGACCCAGCAGCGATCCTCGATGCTCCTGAGCCTCGCCAGCGCCGCGCGCCGTTCCGCCGGGTCGGGAAACTCCACGAGCAGCGTCGCCTTCCAGTTGCTGCCGTCCGGAATCAGCGGATTGTAGGCGGCGAGCTCGTCGGCGATGCCTTCGGCCTCGAAGATGCGCTCGATACGCAGCATCTCCTGGACCTGGTACTGCACCGTCACGCGGTCCTCGAAGCAGAAGGTCACGTTCGGCCCGCACGGCACCGTGCGGCGCTTCTTGTGCGCAATGATCCGCGGCCGCAGCGCCGCGCGCTCGCGCGCGTAGCGCTCGAGGCCGAGCAGGTCGGCGGGCCGCAGCTTCGCCGTGGGGCTGGCGGAGCCGAAAGCCGTGGACTCAGATGCCATAGGCCTTGCGCAGCAGGGTGAGCGGATGCGTCGGCGGCCGGGCGCCCTCGAGCCCGCACTCGATCTGGCGGGCCGCCATCGGGCAATCGCTCGAGTAGTGATCGGCCGCCGCGGCCGCGACGCGGCCGAACACCGGGCGGCCGATCTTCATGGAGATGTCCCGGTAGGCCTTCTTGACGCCGTACGTGCCGTCGTGCCCGGAGCAGCGCTCGATCGTCTCGACTTCGGTGCCGGGGACGAGCGCCAGGACCTCGCGCGTCTTGAGACCGATGTTCTGTACCCGCAGATGACAGGGAACGTGGTAGCTCACCTTGCCGAGCGGCTGGCTGAAGTCGGTGCGCAGCAGACCGGCGCGGTGACGCCGCATCAGGTACTCGAACGGATCGAAGATCGCTGCGCGCACCCTGGCGACCTCGGGGTCGTCCGGAAAGAGCAGCGGCAGCTCCTGCTTGAACATCAGCACGCAGGACGGCACCGGAGCCACGATGTCCCAGCCGTCGTCGACCAGCGCGGCGAGCGACGGGATGTTCGCCCGGCGCGCAGCGTCGACCGCGTTAAGGTCGCCGAGCTCGAGCCGCGGCATGCCGCAGCAACGTTCGCGCGGCACGGTCCTCACGGCGAGCCCGTTGTGCCTGAATACGGCCGCGAGATCCGCGGCGATGTCGGGCTCGTTGCGGTTGCAGTAGCAGGTGGTGAAGAGCGCGACGCGTCCGCGCGTGCCGCCCGCGGCTGCGGCTGGCGCCGCGGGGTTCGCGCCGCGCGCGACGCGCCGACGCCCGGTGCGCGAATGGTAGACGGGCACCGGCGCCTTCGGATGCACGCCGAGCGTCGCTTCGAGAAGCCGCCGACCGGCTGCGGTGCGATTGGCGGCATTCACCGCCTGGGCGACCACGGGGATGCCGGCGATCCTGCCTACCGCGTCGGTGGCCGCGAGTATCCGTTCACGGGCCGGCGCACCCTGCTGCCTGAAGCGCACCGCCTTGGCGCGCAGCATCAGATGCGGAAAGTCCACGTTCCACGGATGCGGTGGCACGTAGGGGCACTTCGTCATGTAGCACATGTCGCAGAGATAGCAGTGGTCGACCACTTCCCAGCGCACTTTCTGCGGGACGCCGTCCACTTCCCCCGACGGCCCCGCGTCGATCGCGTCGAACAGGTGCGGAAAGGCGTTGCACAGGCTGAAGCAGCGCCGGCAACCGTGGCAGATGTCGAACACGCGCTCGACCTCGGCCTGCAGCGCCTGCTGGTCGTGAAACGAAGGCTCCTGCCAGCGTACGGGATGCCGGGTTGGCGCCTCGAGGCTGCCTTCGCGTCCGGCGAGCGACTTGGGATCCGCGGTCATGACCTCTCCGCGGCGCGCGGCCGCAGCCTGGGCCGCCGCGGCCGACGGACCATCACGTTGGCCCGGCCTCCGCCGCGCGCCTGGTAAGTCGCTCAGAGCGTATCGAGCGCCTTCTGGAAGCGGTTCGCGTGCGAGCGCTCGGCCTTGGCGAGCGTCTCGAACCAGTCGGCGATTTCCTCGAATCCTTCTTCGCGTGCCGACTTGGCCATGCCCGGGTACATATCGGTGTACTCGTGGGTCTCGCCGGCGATGGCGGTCTTCAGGTTCGCCTGCGTGGCGCCGAACGGTAGTCCGGTGGCCGGGTCGCCTACCTGCTCGAGATATTCCAGGTGGCCGTGTGCGTGCCCGGTCTCGCCTTCCGCGGTCGAGCGGAACACCGCCGCGACGTCGTTGTAGCCCTCGACGTCAGCCTTCTGTGCGAAATAGAGGTAGCGACGGTTGGCCTGCGATTCGCCGGCGAAGGCCGCCTTGAGATTTTCTTCGGTGCGGGTGCCCTTGAGCTGCTTCATGTTGACCTCCTCGATCGAATTCGCCGGCCGCTCTGTCAGTCGGTGTGCGCTCAACTTAGACTAAGTCTAACAGAGCATCCAATCTAGGGCCGCGCGACGCGCAAGTCAACGTCGCCGCGGTTCACGCACTGCCTCCGCGCTGCCGGTTTGACCCATTCCCGCGCCGTGTGGGAGGCTCGCGCGTCTTAAAGAGGCCACGCCGTGTCGACGCAGAAAACCAGGACGCCCGATTTTGAGCAGGCACTCGCCGACCTCGAAGCCGTCGTCGAAAGACTCGAGCGCGGCGAGCTGCCCCTCGAGGAAGCCCTGGCGCAGTTCGAGCGCGGCATCGGGCTCGCCCGCTCCTGCCAGGACGCGCTGAAGCAGGCGGAACAAAAGGTCGAAATTCTGCTCGAGCGCACCCTGCAGGCGGAGCCCGCCCCGTTCACGTCGGACGAGCCCGAGGCCTGAACCGGCCGCAGCACGTGACGACCATCCAGGACGCCGGGCTGGCCGCTCGCCTGGACGAGTGGCGGGCGCGCGTCGAGCGCGAGCTCGACCGCTGGCTGCCCTCCGCAGCGACGCTGCCCGAGCGGCTGCACGCCGCGCAGCGCTACTCGGCGCTCGCACCCGGTAAGCGCATCCGACCGGCGCTGGTGTACGCGACCGCCGAATCGCTCGGCATCGCGCTCGACCGCGTCGATGGCGCGGCCTGCGCCGTCGAGCTGATCCACGCCTATTCGCTGGTGCACGACGACCTGCCGGCGATGGACAACGACGACCTGCGGCGCGGTCGGCCAACCTGTCACCGCGCATTCGACGAGGCGACCGCGATACTCGCCGGCGACTCGCTGCAGGTACTCGCGTTCGCGCTGCTCGCCGCGCACCCCGGGCTCGCGGCCGAGCCCGCCACCCGCGTGCGTCTGATCGAGCTGCTCAGCCGTGCGAGCGGTACCGGAGGGATGGCGGGCGGGCAGGCGCTCGATCTCGCCGCGCAGGGTCGCACGCTGAGCCTCGCCGAGGTCGAACAGATACACGAGCTGAAGACCGGCGCGCTGATCCGGGCCTGCGTGCTGATGTCGGCTGCGTGCGCACCGCGACTCACGACCGCGGAACGCGATGCGCTCGATCGCGTCGGGAGACTGGTCGGCCTTGCCTTCCAGATACAGGACGACATTCTCGACGTCGACGGCGACGCGCTCGTGCTCGGCAAGGCTACGGGCGGTGATCGCGCGCG
Source organism: Steroidobacteraceae bacterium (assembly GCA_052039045.1). GTDB lineage: Bacteria > Pseudomonadota > Gammaproteobacteria > Steroidobacterales > Steroidobacteraceae > DATJKD01. The sequence goes on along the minus strand of JBQGDL010000101.1, from coordinate 71,300 downwards.
CGACAAGCCGACGTATCCGGCGGTCGCCGGCATCGAAGTCGCGCGCCACCGGGTGCTGGAGCTGCACGACCTGGCGGATGGCCTGCTCTCGCAATGCGGCTGGAGCCGCTCGCCGCTTGCCGCCCTCTGCCACTGGCTGCTGGCGCGGCGACACTGAGAGCCTGCGTGTAGACTTTCCGGCGATGGAACCGTCCGACTCCTTTCCACTGCTGGCGCGGATCGAATCCCCAGCGGACGTGCGGCGCCTCGCGCCCGGCGAGCTCACCCAACTCGCGGCCGAGCTGCGCCAGTTCCTGATTCACACCGTGAGCCGGATGGGCGGCCACTTTGCCGCCGGGCTCGGCACCGTGGAGCTCACGGTCGCGCTGCACTACGTATTCGATACCCCGGAGGACCGGCTGGTCTGGGACGTCGGTCATCAGGCCTATCCGCACAAGGTGCTGACCGGACGACGCGACCGGCTGCACACGATCAAGCTCGCCGGGGGGCTCGCGCCCTTTCCGAGCCGCGCCGAGAGCGACTGCGACACGTTCGGCGTCGGCCATTCGAGCACCTCGATCAGCGCGGCGCTCGGCATGGCGATCGCCGCCGCGCGCGAGGGCGGCAGACGCCGCGTCGTCGCGGTCATCGGCGACGGCGCGATGAGCGCCGGCCAGGCGTTCGAGGCGCTCAATCACGCCGGTGCGCTAGATGTCAACATGCTCGTGATCCTGAACGACAACGACATGTCGATCTCGGAGAACGTCGGTGCGCTGTCGAACTACTTCGCCCGCGTGTTGTCGGGCAAGACCTACGCGGCGCTGCGCCAGGGCGGGAAGAAGATCCTGCGTCGCATGCCAACGGTGTGGGAACTGGCGCGCCGCTCCGAGGAGCACGTCAAGGGCATGGTGCTGCCGGGCACGATGTTCGAGGAGATGGGGTTCAACTACATCGGCCCGATCGACGGTCACGACCTCGGCGCGCTGGTGAGGACGCTGCAGAATCTGCGCGACCTCCCGCAGCCGCAGTTCCTGCACATCGTCACACGCAAGGGCAAGGGCTACGCGCCCGCCGAGGCCGATCCGATCAAATGGCATGGACCGGGGCCGTTCGACCCCGGCAGCGGCACGATCTTCAAGGACAAGGCAAGCGGGCCCACATATTCGCAGGTCTTCGGTCAGTGGCTGTGCGACATCGCGGAGCAGAACCCGAGAATCGTCGGCATCACGCCCGCGATGCGCGAAGGCTCGGGCCTCGTCGAATACTCGCGGCGCTTTCCCGACCGCTACTTCGACGTCGCGATCGCCGAGCAGCACGCCGTCACGCTGGCCGCCGGACTCGGCTGCGAGGGCCTGCGACCGGTGGTAGCCATCTACTCGACCTTCCTGCAGCGCGCCTACGACCAGCTGATCCACGACGTCGCGCTGCAGAAGCTGCCGGTGCTGTTTGCCATCGACCGCGGCGGCCTGGTCGGCGGCGATGGCGCCACGCACCAGGGTGCGTTCGACCTGTCCTTCCTGCGCTGCGTCCCGAACATGACGGTCATGGCGCCGGCCGACGAGAACGAATGTCGGCAGATGCTCTACACCGCCACGCTCCTCGACGGACCCGCAGCGGTGCGCTACCCGCGCGGCCAGGGGCCGGGCGTACGCGTCGAGAGGGAGATGAGCGCGCTTCCGGTCGGGCGCGCCGAGATCCGCCGCGACGGACGCAGCGGGCTGCTGCTGCTCGCATTTGGTGCCATGGTGGCGCCCTGCGTCTCGATCGCCGAGCGCCTCGACGCGACGCTGGTCAACATGCGATTCGTCAAGCCGCTCGACGTCGAGCTGGTAGCACGGCTGGCGGCGACGCACCGGGCGGTGGTCACGGTCGAGGAAAACGTCGTCGCCGGCGGCGCGGGCAGCGCCGTGAACGAGGCTCTGGCCGCGCTCAGGCTCGCACCGGCGGTGCTCAACGTGGGGCTGCCCGATGCCTTTGTCGAGCACGGCACACGCGAGGATTGTCTGCAGATGGCGGGCCTCGATGCGGCGAGCCTGGAACGTTCGATCGTCGCATTCCTGCGCGCGCTGCAGCCAACCCGGGTGGCGATGGCCGCAGCCCGCGGAAATTCGGCGGTCTAGCTTCGCTCCCGTATACTTTGGAAGGAATTTCTCGGCCGGTTTCGGCCGCCGCCCGTCTCAGCGATGAACGACTTTCCATCAGGCAGGAAGCGCCGCCCGGCGATTGCCGCGCGGCACCCGGCGCCGGCCGCCATTGCGGACGTCCAGGGCCGCGCCGATTCGCGTCGCGTCCCCATCAACAAGGTCGGCATCAAGGACATCTTCCACCCGGTCCGGGTGCGCGACCGCACCGGCGCGGACCAGCACACGATCGCCAGCTTCAACATGTACGTCGCCCTGCCGCACGACTTCAAGGGCACGCACATGTCGCGCTTCGTCGAAGTGCTTCACGCGCACGAACGGGAGATCTCCGTCGAGTCCTTCCGACAGATGCTGGGCGAGATGACGCAGCGGCTCGATGCGACTTCAGGCCACATCGAGATGGAGTTCCCGTACTTCGTGGTCAAGGCGGCGCCTGTCTCGGGCGTGCAGAGCATGATGAACTACGCCGCGCGGCTGATCGGCGAGATCCACGACGGCCGGATCGACACCTGGGTGCGGGTGGTGGTGCCGGTGACCAGTCTCTGTCCGTGCTCGCGGGACATCTCCGAGCGCGGCGCGCACAACCAGCGTTCGCATATCACCATCGCCGCGCGCGCGCGCGAACACCTCTGGATCGAGGAACTGATCGACATCGCCGAGCAGGAAGCGTCCTGCGAGGTGTTCGGCATCCTCAAGCGGCCCGACGAGAAGCACGTCACCGAGCGTGCCTACGACAATCCGAAGTTCGTCGAGGACATCGTGCGCGACGTCGCCGTGCGCCTCGATCGCGAGGATCGTGTGCGCGCCTACGTCGTCGAGGCGGAGAACTTCGAATCCATCCACAATCACTCCGCCTACGCCCTCATCGAGCGCGACAAGGACCCGGGCACCGGCTGAAGGCTTGCGCCGCTCGCGGCCTGACGCTGTCTCACCGGTCCCGCGACTGCTTCGCCGCGAGCTCCTCGAGATCGAGGTAGGCGCCGGCCAGCCCGTCGTGCCAGCCGGCCGCCAGCTCGACGACCTGCGCACCGAGCCTCGCGAGCATCGGCGCCGGATCCTCGCCGATCATCCGCTCGAGCTCCTCGACGAGAAACGGCGCCCAACGGCGAGCTTCCGGGTCCCCGAGCGAGTCCCGCGCCATGTCGGTCACGATCGTCCCGGGCTGGATGACGAAGGCACGTACGCCGTTCGCCTTCGACTCCGCGTCCACGTGTTCCGTCAGACGGATCACCGTGGCCTTGGCGACGCAGTAGGAAGACAGATTGGGCGCGATCACGATCCCGCCCTTCGAGGCGATGTTGACGATCCGGCCCGCGCCGCGCGAGCGCATACCGGGCAGCACCGCGCTCATGCAGAGCAGCGTGCCACGCACGTGGATCGCGTGCGACCGCCACCAGTCGTCCGGGTCGACGTGGCCGATCGGGCCGTAGGGTCCGGCGAGCCCGGCGTTGTTGACCAGGATCGAAATCGGACCCAGCGTGCGCTCGGTCTCGGCGACGCCGGCCTCGACCGCCTGCCGGTCCGTGACGTCGGCGACGATCGGCAACGCCCGGCTGCCCTCGGCCACGATCGCCGCGGCGGCCTCTTCGAGCTGGCTGCTGGTGCGCGCCATCACGGCGACGTGTGCGCCGGCGCGCGCCAGATGCTGTGCAATCGCACGGCCGAGCCCGCGCCCGCCGCCCGTTACGAGCGCGGTCCGGCCCTCGAGCACGGCAGCAGCCATCGGCGGAGATCCCATGGTCGGAACCATCCATTCCCGCCCGCGAGCGCAGGCGCGCCGCGCAGGTTTATGCCCGGAGCACGGCAGCAGCGTCAAATCCGCCCCGCAGGCTCGGAAGGGACGGGCCCGGCCTCGGCACCCGAAGCGGCTCAGTTGCCTCGGGGCGCGAGCTCGCTGCGCTGCAACCGGCCGATCAGCTCCTTGAGGAACACTTTGTGAAATCGCAGCTGACAGGAGATCGACGCCTGCTCGAGCAGCGTCGCGGTGACTTTGAGCAGCTGTACCTGGTCTTCCGCGTCGATCGCAGCGTCCCGCCGCGATCCCTCGGCAAAGGTCGCCTCGCCGAAGCAGCCGCCGGAATCGATGCGCCCGACCACGCGGCCGCCACGGCTGACGCGCACGCGGCCCGAAACCACGACATAGAAGCGATCGTCGGTGTCGCCCGGGCGCAGCACCGGCTCGCCGGGCTGGCAGTCGAGCCAAGCGGCGGCGCGCATCACTTCGCGGATCTCCCCGTGGGAGAAGTCGTGGAAGAAGCGCAGCTTGCGCAGCACCGCGAAGCGTTCCTGCTCGTCGATCTGCGCCTGGCTGGCGCGCAGCTTCTGGTGAATGCGGGTCAGGTCCGCGGCCAGCTCGGCGCCGTTGCGGTAGCGATGCTCGGGGTCCTTCTCGAGCACGCGGTGCACGAGCTCCGCCAGCTCCTCGGGCAGCTCGGGTCGCAGCTCGCGCAGCGGCTCGGCGGTGCCGTGCACCACTTCCTTGAGCAGTTTGCCGAGCGCCCCGGCACGGAACGGGCGTTGCCCGGACAGCATTTCGTACATCACCGCGCCGAGCGAATAGAGGTCCGAGCGCGGTCCGAGATCGCGCCCCTGGACCTGCTCCGGCGACATGTAGGCGGGGCTGCCCGCCACGCCTTCGAGCAGCGACACATCCGAATCCGCCACCAGCGCGATACCGAAATCGACGATGCGCACGTCACCGTCCTGCGTCAGGAGGATGTTCGACGGCTTGATGTCGCGATGCACGACGCCGCGCGTGTGCGCGTAGTGCAGCGCCTTGGCGCACTTGTAGACGATGCTCACGACCTGATCGACGGGCAGCAGGCTGCCCGGCCGGCAGTACGCCGAGAGCGTGCGCGCGCCGTGAATGTGTTCGGTGACGACGTAGCGGCGGCCGTTCTCCTCGCCGGCGTCGTAGATCGGCACGATGTTGGGATGCTGCAGCTTGCCGATCATGTGGGCTTCGCCCATGAACATGCGGCGTGCATTGCGGCTCTCGGCGTCGTCGCCGTTCATCGCGTGGTAGAGCTTGATCGCGACGTCGCGTCCGTAGAACGGGTCGTGCGAGAGGTAAACCGTCCCCGAGCTGCCGCGGCCGACTTCGTGTACGACGTAGTACTTGCCGATGCGCTCGGGCGTCGCGATCGGCCCGGAGAGCATCGGTGCGGTTTCGATTTCGGCGGGAACGGACTGCTGTTGTGGCTGGTTCACGTTATGGAGCGGACGAGCAACAGTCCGAGCGCGGCCAGGATCCCGGCCAGGACGTCGTCGAGGATAATTCCCGCTCCGCCACGCATTGCGTGATCGATCTCGCGGATCGGCCAGGGCTTCACTATGTCAAACACCCGGAACATCACCAACGCGAGCGCCGCCCACGCCCAGCCGCGCGGCGCCGCGAGCATCGCGATCATCATTCCTGCGATCTCGTCCCAGACGATCGCGGGATGATCATGTACGCCGAGCCGGCGCGCGCCCTCGGCGCAGATCCACCAGCCCGCGAGCACGACCACGGCGGTGATCGTCGCGGTGAGCCACGTGTCTGCGCGCGCGGCGAGCAGCGCGGCCGCCAGCCCCACCAGCGAGCCCACCGTGCCCGGCGCGACCGGGCTCAAGCCCGCGCCGAAGCCGAGCGCCAACAGCTGCACCGGATCGCGCAGCGCACTCATCCGCGGTCGCACCCGCGCGGCGTCCTCAGCCGGCAAAGTGGTCATATCCCGTGATGCGCGGCTCGACGGTTTGGCCTCCGCGCATACAGCGGATGCCGCGTCCGGCGACGATCTGCCCGATGCGCGTGATGTCGCCCGCGACCGCGAGGCGCGCGCTCAGATCCAGCTCGGCCGCCGGTGGCACCGTGAAGAGGAGCTCGTAGTCGTCACCGCCGCCGAGCGCCAGCCGTTCGGCCGCCCCGGCGTCGAAACTCGCCCGCAGAGCGCCGGACAGGGGCAGACGCTCGAGGTGCACGACCGCGGCGACGCCGCTCGCGGCGCAGAGCTTGTCCAGGTCTCCGAGCAGACCGTCCGAGACGTCGATCGCGGCGCTGGCAATGCCGCGCAGCGCAACGCCCAGCGCGAGCCGCGGCTCGGCATAGCGATAGCGCTGCACGAGTGACGGATGCGCTGCCGTCGCGTTGCCACCCGCGAGCTGCGCGAGCCCCGCCGCGGCGTCGCCGAGCGTGCCCGACACGTACAGGCCATCGCCGGGTCGCGCGCCGTGCCGGCGCAGCGCAGCCGTCGCAGGCACGAAGCCGAGCGCGTGCACCGTGACGACCCGCGGGCCGCGCACCGTGTCGCCGCCAACGAGCGCTACCCCGCAGCGCTCCGCGAGCGCGTAGAAGCCGCGCGCAAAGCCTTCGAGCCAGGCGGGATCGGATTGCGGCAGCGACAATGCAAGCAGCGCCCAGGCCGGGCGCGCACCCATCGCCGCAAGATCGCTTAAGTTTACGGCGAGCACCTGGTGCCCGACCGATTCTGCAGGCGCGTCCGGCAGGAAATGACGACCTTCCACCAGCGTGTCCGTCGCAGCCACCAGCACCTCGTCCGCGGGCACCACCAGCAGCGCCGCGTCGTCGCCCACGCCCGCCAGCACGTCGCTCCTCGAGGAGCTCCTGGAGAAGTACTGCGCGATCAGCTCGAATTCGCCGAGCGCCAAGCCGGGCCTCCGTCAGGCGCGATTGCGGTCCGCCGCAGCTCGCTCTGCGGGGCGCAGGCTGCGCGCGGCGCGGTCCAGTACGGCGTTGACGAACTTGTGGCCGTCGGTGGCGCCGAAGCGCTTGGCAAGCTCGACACCCTCGTTGATCACCACACGGTATGGAACGTCCGGCCGCCGGCCGAGCTCGTACACGCCGATCCAGAGTACGGCGCGCTCGACGGGATCGAGCTGCGGCAGCGGGCGATCGATCAGCGGCTGGAGCTGCTCGTCGAGCGCCTCGGCCGACGCCGTGATGCTGCCGATGAGATCCGCAAAATACTCGTCGTCGGCGCCGGCATAACCTTCCTCGGCCGCGAACTGCCGCTTGAGGTCCGCCGCGCTCTGCCCGGCGAGCTGCCATTGATACAGCGCCTGCATCGCCAGCTTGCGCGACAGGCTGCGCGCGCGGGCGGAGCGCTCGGCGCGCGGCGGCATCGACTCAGCTCTCCAGCCGCCGCAGCAGATTGGCGAGCTCGAGCGCCGCGAGCGCCGCATCGAAGCCGCGGTTACCGGCCTTGGTGCCCGAACGCTCGATCGCCTGTTCGATGGTATCGGTGGTCAGAACGCCGAACGCCACCGGCACGCCGGTCTCCTCGGAAACGCGCGCCAGCCCGGCGGCGCATTGCGCCGCCACCAGATCGAAGTGGGGCGTGGCGCCGCGGATCACCGCACCGAGTGCAATCACCGCGTCGAAGCGGCGGCTGCCGGCCACGCGCCGCACGACCGCCGGCAGATCGAATGCGCCCGGCACGCGGATCAGCTCGATCTGCTTCTCGCTCGCGCCGTGCCGCAGCAGCGCGTCGGTCGCGCCCCGGATCAGGTTGTCGACGATGCTGTCGTTGAAGCGCGCGGCCACCAGCGCGAAGCGCAGGTCGCGCGCCAGCAGATCGCCCTGTGTGACCCTGATGTTGTCCATGCGCCCGGTTCCTTAGTTCGCCTAATCGACGTATTCGACGACTTCGAGCCCGAAGGCCGACAGTCCCTGCATCTGCAGCGGCGCGGACAGGACGCGCATGCGAGCAAGGCCCAGATCGCGGAGGATCTGGGCCCCGATGCCGTAGGTACGCAGCACGCGCGCGCCACCCGCACTCTGGGCCGCGGCGCCCGCTGCATCGTTTCCGCGCACCGCTTCGGCGACCTCGAGCGGAGTTTCGAGCGGGCGCAACAGCACCACGACGCCACTGCCCTCCTGCGCGATGCGCGCCAGCGCGCTGCGCAACGTCCAGCTGTGACGCGCCTCGCGGGCACCGACCAGATCGCGCACCGTGTCCGCGATGTGCACGCGGACCAGCGGCACCTGGGATGTATCGATCCGGCCGCGGGCGAGCGCCAGGTGCACCGTGCCGTTGACGTGATCCTCGTAGCAGTAGAGCCGGAACCGACCGAAGTCGGTCTCGACTTCGCGCTCGGCGATGCGCTCGACCGAGCGCTCCTTCTCCAGCCGATAACGGATCAGATCGGCGATCGTGCCGATCCGCAATCCGTGCTGTCGCGCAAATCGCTCCAGATCGGGGCGCCGAGCCATCGAGCCGTCGTCGTTCAGGATCTCGACGATCACTGCGGCCGGCGACAGCCCGGCCAGCCGTGCCAGATCGCAACCCGCCTCCGTGTGCCCGGCGCGGGACAGTACGCCCCCGGGTTGCGCCATCAGCGGGAAGATGTGTCCGGGCTGGCGCAGATCCTCGGGACGTGCGTCGAAACTCACGGCCGTGCGGATGGTGTGCGACCGGTCGTAGGCGGAAATGCCGGTCGTCACGCCCTCCGCAGCCTCGATCGAGACGGTGAAATTCGTGCGCCGGTCACGATCGGTCTCGCTCACCATCAGCGGCAGGCGCAGCTGCCGGCAGCGATCGCGCGTCAGCGTCAGGCAGATTAGGCCGCGGCCGTAGCGAGCCATGAAATTGACGTCCTCCGGCCGCACGAGCTCCGCTGCCATCACCAGATCGCCCTCGTTCTCGCGGTCCTCGTCGTCCATGACGATGACCATCCGGCCGCGGCGGATGTCCTCGAGCAGCTCCTCGATGGTGTTCAGAGTTCCCATTCGAATTGGATCATATTCCATTGATATTATTTGTGTTTATCCGAGCGAGACCGGCGCTCCCCTGCCCGCAGTCTAACAGGCGGACCGCCTGCGGCGGCGCTCAGGAGGGACTCGCAAGCCGCTCCAGATAGCGGGCGATCATGTCGACCTCGCAGTTCACCTTCACGCCGCGACGCCACTCTGCGGCGTTGGTCGCGGCGAGTGTGTGGGGCACCAGGTTCACTTCGCAGCGACGCCCGCGAATCGCATTGACGGTCAGGCTGACGCCGTCGATGCAGATCGAGCCCTTGCGTGCCACGTAGCGCGTCAGATTCGCAGGCAGCTCGAACTCGACGCGCACGGAGCGTGCGTCCCCCCGACGCGACGCCACCCGTGCCACGCCGTCGACGTGCCCGCTCACGTAGTGCCCACCCAGCGCATCGCCGGCGCGCAGCGCGGTCTCCAGATTGAGCGCCGCGCCGGCGCGCAGCGTGCCGAGCGTCGTCACCGCGAGCGTCTCGCGCGAGACGTCGGCGGTGAACGCGGCCGGCTCCAGGCGGGTCGCGGTGAGGCACACGCCGTTCACCGCAATGCTGTCGCCCGTGGCGGTGCCGGCAAGCGGCAGCTCACCTGCGTCGATGACTAGAGTCGCATCGCCGCCCCGCCGCTCGATCGCGCGCAGCCGGCCGACGGCCCTGACGATGCCCGTGAACATCAGCGTCCTTCCGCCACCGGGCGCAACGTGACGCGCAGATCCCGGCCGAAGCGCACGCTGTCCAGCAGGCGAAAGTCGTGCCGATCCTCCATGCGCGCAACGACCGGCAGGCGGAACATCGGCTGCGCCGCATCGCCGAGCACGCACGGCGCGATGTAGAGCACGAGCTCGTCGACGAGGCCTTGCGCGAGCAGGCTGCCGGCGAGCGCAGATCCCGCTTCGACCAGCACCTCGTTGCACTGCAGTGCGGCCAGCCGCTCGAGCAGCGCCGCCGGATCGACGCGTCCGTCGCGTGCCGCGAGCGTCTCGACGCGCGCGCCGCGCGCCTCGAGCGCGATGGCATTCGTGCCCGCCTGCGTCGTGACGACCAGTGTCGGCGCAGCCGCGTCGAGCACGCGCGCGGAGGCGGGCAGGCGCAGGCGCGAATCGACCACGACGCGCAGCGGACGGCGGCCGCCCAGATCGAGGGCCGCGTCGCGCACGGTCAGCGAGGGATCGTCGGCGAGCACGGTGCCGATTCCGGTCACGATCGCGGAGGCGCGGGCGCGCAACCGCTGCACGTCGGCGCGCGACTCTTCGTCCGTGATCCAGCGGCTGGTTCCGTTGGCGAGCGCCGTGCGTCCGTCCAGGCTCGCTGCGAGCTTGACGGTCACCCACGGCCGGCCCTGAGACATCCGCCGCACAAAGCCGCGGTTGAGCTCGGCCGCCTCCGCCGCAAGCACACCATCCTCGACCGCGACGCCGGCTCTGGCGAGCTCGGCCAGGCCGCCGCCGGCGACATCCGGGTTCGGATCGCGCAGGGCGCAGACCACGCGCGCGATGCCCGCCGCGAGCAGCGCGCGCGTACAGGGTGGCGTGCGCCCGAAATGTGCGCAGGGTTCGAGACTCACGTACGCGGTCGCCTTGCGCGCCGCTTCGCCCGCTGCCTGCAGCGCGAACACCTCCGCATGCGGCCCGCCGGCGCTCCGGTGATATCCCTCGCCGACGATGCGGTCGTCGCGCACCAGGACGCAGCCCACCGCGGGATTCGGCGGCGTCGAATACAGTCCGCGACGCGCCAGCTCGAGCGCCCGCGTCATGTGCAGCCGGTCCTGCTCGAGCGGCACGCCTCACTCCCGCGTGCGCGGCGTATCGCCCGACCAGAGCCCGAGCTGCAGGTCCTCGGCGGTGTGCGGGCGCCGCTGACGCAGGCGTTCGATCTCCTCGCGGAATGCGTCCACGTCCTGAAAGCTGCGGTACACGGAAGCGAAGCGGACAAACGCGACCTCGTCGAGACGGTGCAGCTCGTCCATCACCAGCTCGCCGATCAGCCGCGCCGGCACCTCGCGCTCGCCGAGCGTGCGCAGCTTGTGGCAGACGTGCGCGACAGCCGCGTCCACCGCCTCGCTCGCGACCGGCCGCTTCTCCAGCGCCTTCAACATGCCCGCGCGCAGCTTCGACTCGTCGAACGGTTCGCGCGTCGCGTCGCTCTTGATGACCCGCGGCATGACGAGCTCGGCCGACTCGAAGGTCGTGAAGCGCTCGCCGCAGTCCAGGCATTCGCGCCGCCGACGAACCTGATGCCCTTCGCCCGCGAGCCGCGAATCGATCACCTTGGTCTCGCCCTTGCTGCAGAACGGGCAATACATGGAGGTCAGGCGTAGACCGGGTACCGCCGGCAGAGCTCGAGAACTCGCGCCCGGGTGCGCTCGATCACCGTCTGGTTGGCGTGGTCGGCGAGCACGTCGGCGATCCAGTGCGCGAGTTCGCGGACCTCGGCCGCGCCGAAGCCGCGGGTCGTGACTGCGGGCGTGCCGATGCGCAGCCCGCTCGTGACGAAGGGCGGTCGCGGATCGTTCGGCACCGCATTCTTGTTGACCGTGATGTGCGCGCGGCCGAGCGCGGCGTCCGCGTCCTTGCCGGTCACGTCCTTGGCCGTCAGGTCGAGCAGGAAAAGATGGTTGTCGGTACCGCCGGAGACGATGCGGTGGCCGCGCTCGATCAGCACCTCCACCATCGCGCGCGCGTTGGCCAGCACCTGCTTCTGATAGTTCAGGAATTCCGGCTCCTGCGCCTCCTTTAACGCCACGGCCTTGGCGGCGATCACGTGCATCAGCGGTCCGCCCTGCGTGCCGGGGAAGATCATCGCGTTGAGCTTCTTCGTGATCTCCTCGTTGGCGCGGGCGAGGATCAGGCCGCCGCGCGGACCGCGCAGCGTCTTGTGCGTGGTGCTGGTGACGACGTGCGCGTGCGCAACCGGATTCGGGTAGAGGCCCGTGGCGACCAGCCCCGCGACGTGCGCCATGTCGACCACCAGATAGGCGTCGACGGAGTCGGCGATCGCGCGGAACCGCGCAAAGTCGATCACGCGCGAATAGGCGGAGAACCCCGCGACCACCATCCTCGGCCGGTGTTCGCGCGCCAGTCGCTCGACTTGCGCGTAGTCGATCTCACCGGTGGACGGGTCGAGCCCGTACTGCACGGCGTTGAATAGCTTGCCGGAGAAATTCACCTTGGCGCCGTGCGTGAGATGTCCGCCGTGATCGAGGCTCATGCCGAGAATCGTCTCGCCCGGCTTGACCAGCGCGAGATAGGCTGCAGCGTTCGCCTGCGACCCGGAATGCGGCTGCACGTTGGCGTAGTCCGCGCCGAACAGCTGCTTCGCGCGGTCGATCGCCAGCTGCTCCGCGATGTCAACGAACTCGCAGCCGCCGTAGTAGCGCTTGCCCGGGTAGCCTTCCGCGTACTTGTTGGTGAGGACGGAACCCTGCGCCTCGAGCACGCGCGGACTCGCGTAGTTCTCCGAGGCGATCAGCTCGACGTGCTCTTCCTGGCGGCGACGCTCATCGCCGAGCGCCGCCGCGAGTTCGGGATCGAACCCGGCGATTGTCTGGCTCAAGGGAAACATTGCCACTCCACGCAAGGGGAAGCGCAATTGTAGCCGATGGCGGCCGCAGCCCCGGCGCTCAGCTCGCGACGAAAGCCTCGACGACGCGGGTCCAGGCGCGCGCGAGATTGCGCCGGTTGTAGCCGCCGCCGCCCATCGCGAGCACGCGGCCGTGGCCGAGCTCGTCGGCGATGCCACAGACGGACGCGGCAGCGCGCGCGTGTGTCTCTTCGCTGAACGCCAGGTGCGTGATCGGGTCGCCCTCCAGGCAGTCTGCTCCGCACTGCAGCAGGATGAACTCGGGGCGGTTCGCGCGCAGGTGCCTTTCGACGCCGGGCCATGCCGCGGCGAAGTCCGCGTCGCTCGCGCCGGGCGGCAGCGGCAGGTTGAGCTTGGTGCCGACAGCCGCACCGCTCCCCGTCTCGCTGGCCGCGCCGGAGCCGGGGTACAGGTAGCGGCCGTCCTCGTGGATGTCGGCGATCAACACATCGGGGTCGGATTCGTAGGCGTAGAAGACGCCGTCGCCGTGGTGCGCGTCGATGTCCACGTAGGCGATGCGCTGCACGCCGTAGCGTCGCCGCAGCATTTCGATGGCCACTCCGCAGTCGTTGAACACGCAGAAACCGGCCGCGTTCGCGCGCGAGGCATGATGCAGCCCGCCGATCGCAATGAAGGCGCGCTGCACGTTGCCCTGCATCAGCTCCTCCACCGCCCGCAGGGTGCCGCCGACGACCAGGCTTACCGCCTCGAACATGCCGCGGAATGCGGGCGTATCGCCGGCGTCGAGACAGCCGCGGCCGTCCTGGGAGCGCTCCGCGACCAGATCGACGTACGCTGCGTCGTGGAACAGCTCGATCTCCTCCCGCCCGGCGGATCGCGGCGGCAGCACCTTGAGGCTCGCGAACGCCGGGCTCGCCTTCAGCTCGCGCAGAAACGCCTCCTGGCGATCGGGGCCGAAGGGGTGGCCGTCGGGGAACCCGTATCGGCCCAGTCCATCCGCAGCGACGAGCGCGACCGTGGCCATGCGCCAAGTAACTCGAGCGGCGATCCGGGGCTGAGATCGCGATCGAGCCTAGCACAGGATTCCCGCCATGGCGCCCGGCGCGGGCTTGTCCCATAATCGCGCCCCTTTTTCGCGTCCGCGCGGCACTGCCGCACGATCGAGGACCATGGCCCAGTTCATCTACACCATGAATCGCGTCGGTAAGGTCGTGCCGCCGAAGCGCGTCATCCTGCGCGACATCTCGCTGAGCTTCTTTCCCGGCGCCAAGATCGGCGTGCTGGGTCTGAACGGCGCCGGCAAGTCGACGCTGCTCAGGATCATGGCCGGCATCGATCGGGACTACGAGGGCGAGGCTCGGCCCCAGCCCGGGATCAAGATCGGTTTCCTGCCGCAGGAGCCGCAGCTCGACCCCGCCAAGGACGTACGCGGCAACGTCGAGGAGGCGGTCAGCCACATCAAGGACGCGCTGGCGCGGCTCGAGCAGGTGTATTCCGCCTACGCGGAGCCCGACGCCGATTTCGACAAGATCGCCGCGGAGCAGGCCCAGCTCGAGGCCGTGCTCGCCGCCACGGACGGTCACAACCTCGAGCGCACGCTCGAGGTGGCGGCGGATGCGCTGCGGCTGCCACCCTGGGACGCCGACGTGACCCGCATCTCGGGCGGAGAGCGACGACGCGTCGCGCTGTGCCGGCTGCTGCTCTCGAAACCGGACATGCTGCTGCTCGATGAACCGACCAACCACCTCGACGCGGAATCGGTGCGCTGGCTCGAGCACTTTCTCGAGCAGTACCCCGGCACGGTGATCGCCGTCACCCACGACCGCTATTTCCTCGACAACGTGGCGGGCTGGATCCTCGAGCTCGACCGCGGCCACGGCATTCCGTGGCAGGGCAACTACACCTCCTGGCTCGAGCAGAAGGAGGCGCGTCTTACGGTCGAGGAGCAGCAGCAGGCGGCACTGAAGCGCATGCTCGAGCGCGAGCTCGAATGGGTGCGCGCCAACCCGAAGGCACGCCAGGCGAAGAGCAAGGCGCGCCTGCAGCGCTTCGAGGAGCTCAACTCGCGCGAGTTTCAGGCGCGCAACGAGACCAACGAGATCTACATCCCGCCGGGCCCGCGGCTCGGCGAGCTGGTGGTCGAGGTGCAGGGGCTCGCCAAGAGCTACGGCGAGAAGCTGCTGTTCGAAGACCTCAGCTTCCGGCTGCCGCAAGGCGGCATCGTCGGCATCATCGGCCCGAACGGCGCCGGCAAGACGACGTTGTTCCGGATCGTCACGGGTCAGGAAAAGGCCGATGCAGGCGAGATTCGCATCGGGCCGACGGTGCAGATGGCGTACGTCGATCAGTCGCGCCAGTCGCTCGACGACCGGAAGTCGGTCTGGGCGGAGATCTCCGGCGGCCTCGACGTGCTGAAGGTCGGCAACTACGAGACGCCTTCTCGCGCCTACGTCGGGCGATTCAACTTCCGCGGCTCACAGCAGCAGCAGCTGATCGGCGAGCTCTCGGGCGGCGAGCGCAACCGCGTTCATCTTGCCAAGGTGCTCCGATCCGGCGGCAACCTGATCCTCCTCGACGAGCCGACCAACGATCTGGACGTCGAGACGCTGCGCGCGCTCGAGGAGGCGCTGCTCGGGTTTCCGGGCTGCGCGGTGGTCATCTCGCACGACCGCTGGTTCCTCGACCGCATCGCCACCCATATTCTTGCGTTCGAGGGCTTGAGCGAAGTGGTCTGGTTCGAAGGCAATTATTCCGAGTACGTCGCGGACCTGAAGCGGCGGCGCGGCGAAGATGCGGAACAGCCGCATCGCGTGCGGTACCGCAGTCTGCACGCTTGAAGGCGCAAGACGAGGTCAGCACCGATGCCCACGACCCGGAGCAAGGCGACGCTGGACATCGACGGCACGGCTCTGACGCTCGCTGAGATCAGGGCCTACGAGGCCGAGCGACCAGTCGTGCGCCTCGCCGCCGCTGCGCGCGAACGCATGCAGGCCTCCGTGGATGCCGTGGCGCGTACCGTGGCCCGCGGCGAGGTCACCTACGGGATCAACACCGGCTTCGGCGCCTTCGCGAGCAAGGTGATCCCGGCCGCGCAGACCCGCAAGCTGCAGCTGAATCTCATCCGCAGCCACGCCTGCGGCACGGGTACGCCGCTAGGCGCTCCGCTGGTACGCCGCATGCTGCTGCTCAAGGCCAACAGCCTGGCAGCGGGTCATTCGGGAGCGCGGCCGCTGCTCGTCGAGATGCTGCTCGAGCTGCTCAACGCCGACGTGTTGCCGGTAATTCCCGAGCAGGGCTCGGTAGGCGCCTCGGGCGATCTCGCGCCGCTCGCCCACCTCGCGCTGGTGCTGATCGGCGAAGGCGAAGCGGCCCGCGACGGCGCGACGCTCGCGGGGCTCGAACCGCTGCAGGCGATCGGGCGCGACGCTCTGCAGCCCGCCGCGAAGGAAGGGCTGGCGCTGCTCAACGGCACGCAGCTTTCGCTCGCGCTCGCACTCGAAGGGCTTTACCAGGCGGAGCGGCTGCTCGACGCCTCGATCGTCGCCGGCGCGATGACCGTGGAAGGCCTGGCCGGCAGCCACGCGCCGTTCGACGCGCGCATCCACGCAGCGAGTCGCCTGCCGGGGCAGATCGAGACGGCACGCCGGCTGCGACTGCTCCTCACGGACAGCGAGATCCGCCGCAGCCACGAGGACTGCGAGCGCGTTCAGGACCCGTACGCGGTGCGCTGCATGCCCCAGGTCTACGGCGCGGTAGAGGACACGCTGGGGCATGCGCGCGCCGTGCTCGCCGCGGCGATCAACGGCGTGTCCGATAACCCGCTCATCTTCGGCGAGGACATCCTCTCGGGCGGCAATTTTCACGCCGAGCCGGTCGGCTTCGTCAGCGACTTCCTCGCGATCGCGGTCGCCGAGCTCGCCAGCATCTCGGAGCGGCGCATCGATCTGCTCGACCGCCGCGTCAATCCCAACCTGAACATGTTCATGGCCGGCGAGCCGGGTCTCGAATCGGGCTTCATGATCGCCCACGTGACCGCCGCCGCGCTCGTGTCCGAGAACAAGGCCTACGCCCATCCGGCATCGGTCGACAGCCTGCCCACCTCGGCGGGTCAGGAAGACCACGTGAGCATGGCGCCGTGGGCGGGCCGCAAACTGCTCGCGATCTGCGCCAACACTGCGCGGGTGCTTGGAATCGAGCTGCTGGCGGCCGCGCATGCGATCGACAGCATGCATCCGCTCACCACCACGCCCGAGTTGCAGCGCGTCCATGCGCTGGTGCGCGAGCGGGTGCCTTTCCAGCCCCGCGACCACCGGCTCGACCGCGACATGACAATCCTCGCGTCGCTCGTTGCAAGCGGCCGGCTCGGCGAGCTGCTGGACTGATACATGCTTGCCGTCGCCTGGGTCCTCGGCCTGTTCGGACTCCTGGCGCTGCTGCTCGCACTCTCGCGCTTCCTCATCGGGCACCGGCTCGCCGCCTGGGGTCACGTCGCGCTGGCAGCGGCGCTCGTTGCCGCGGGTGTGACCACCGCTCTCGTCGCCGCCGACCTCGGCAGTTACCAGCCGCGCAGCAGCGAGCGGCCGATCGCGGACGTCTACTTCGAGCAGGTGGCGACGCGGCGCTATCGCGTGACCCTGACGCGCCTCCCTGGCGGCCGCATGCAGATCTTCGAGCTGGCGGGCGATGCCTGGCGCATCGACGCCCGGACGCTGGATTTCGGCGGCTGGCTGCGTGCCATGGGCGGCCGGCCGGGATACCGGCTCGACCGGCTGGTCGCCGTCGAACGGGTCCCCGGCTCCACGCAGTGGGCCCCGACGTCCGGCTTTGCGCTGGATGCGCGCGACGGACTCGACCTATGGGAATGGTCGCGGCGCACCGGCCGCTGGCACGAGCTGCTCGCCGCCGGACAGGCACGCAGCGAAGAGCTGCCGCTGACCGGGCAATCGCGTTTCGAGCTGTGGATCGTCGGCGAGCGCATCGACGTGCGGCCGGAAAAGGCTGTCGCCGACGCGACGGAGCCCGTCGCACCATAGGAGCCCGGGATGCCGGCTGCGCGCCGTTCCGTTACACTTCCGGCCGACTCAAGCGCTCAGGTGCCGCGCAATGCCCGTCTACGTCGACGCGAACAGCCGGTTGCACCACGACCAGGAGCGCAGCCTGGCGCTCAACTGCCCGCACTGCGACGTGTTCTCGCACATCTCCGCGGTCTCCGTGCCGCAGTACGCGGAGCTGGTCGCGAGCCGACCCGGCCACGTCGGCGTCGTGTACCGCTGCGACTCGTGCAATGCGCCGATCTTCCTGAAGTTCCCGGTGAAGATGTACGCCGCGAACCGGGTCGAACTGGCGTCGAGCTTCGTCGAGCTCGAGCGGGCCCGCGAGAAATTCAGCTTCACCCACCTGCCGGAGGAGAGCGAGTCGCTGTTCCGCGAGGCGCTCGCCTGCTACTCGGCCGGCCTGTTCGCGGCGTTCGCGTCGATGTGCCGGCGCACCGCGCAGGCCGTGTTCCACGATCTCGGCGAAAATGGTCGTTTGCGGACCTTCGACCAGATCGCGGAGGCGCGCGAGATGGCGGAGATCGATCCGGAAACGTTCGCAGTGGTCAAGAAGGTGCTGTTCGGCACTGACGCCGAAGCGTATCCGTCGATTCCCGCGCTGGGTCCCGACGAGGCGGGAGTACTGCTGGAGCTCGTCAAGGACATCCTGTATCAGGCCTACGTCCGGCGCGGCAAGCTTCAGCAGGCGACCATGATGCGGCGCTTCTTCGCCGACGAAAGCGCCGACAAGGTCACCCCGATCGGTCGCGCGGCGGCTCAGAACGGCGACTGAGGGGCGGACGCCTCCGCAACGGCTTGCGGCTCGGTCTGCGACTGCTGTTCGAGCCGATAGCAGCGCGGCGACAGACCGACGACCGCGCGGAACTCACGCGAGAGATGCACCCATTCACACAACGGGAGCTCTGCCCATGCCTTGCATTCGCGCAACCGCATCCGTCCTGCTGACCGTGAGCGCAGTGTCCGTCGCGCCCTCGGCCGCTGCCCTCGACCTCGCCTGGCTGGTCGGTCACTGGTGCAGTGCAGCCGGCGAACAGACCAGTGAGGAACTCTGGCTGGCGGAACGTGGCGGCCTGATGCTGGGCCTCAATCGCTCGCTCGGCTCCGACGGCACGGCCTTCGAGTTCCTGCGTATCGAGATCGGTTCGATGGGGGCGGACTACGTGGCCCAGCCCGGCGGCGCGCCTCCGACGCGGTTTCGCCTGGTGGAGGCGGCGGCCCGCTCGGTGACCTTCGAGAATCCCGCCCACGACTATCCGAAGCGGATCCGCTACCGGCGCGATGCGGAGCAGCTGTTCGCTGCGGTCGATGCCGGCGCCGCAGATCCCAGGCCGCTCGAGTCCCGCTGGACGCGCTGCGACGCGCACGGCGAACAAGGGCCGCCGTGAGCGCGTCACGCGACCCACGTCCGCGCGTTGCGGAACAGGCGCATCCAGCCGCTGTCCGTACCGAAGCCCGGTGGCAGCCAGGAGTTCTGCACGCTGCGAAATACACGCTCGGGGTGCGGCATCAGGATGGTCGCCCTTCCGTCGACGGTGGTGAGCCCGGTGAGACCGTCCGCCGAGCCGTTCGGGTTCGCGGGATACGTCTGTGTCGCGCGGCCATGGTTGTCGACGTAGCGCAGGCTCGTAAGCCCGCTGCCGAAGCAGCTCTCGCGCGCCGCGTCGTCGGCGAACTCCGCGCGTCCTTCGCCGTGCGCAGTGGCGATCGGCAGCACCGAGCCCGCCATGCCGGCAAGGAACAGCGACGGCGACGGTAGTACCTCGACCAGCCCGAAGCGCCCCTCGAACTGTTCGGACCGGTTGCGGACGAACCGCGGCCAGTGTCCGGCGCCGGGCACCAGCGACTTGAGCGCCGACAGCATCTGACAGCCATTGCAGACGCCGAGGGTAAAGGTGTCGCGCCGCTCGAAGAACGCCGCGAACTGCTCGCGCAGTCCGGCGTTGAGCAGGATGGACTTGGCCCAGCCTTCGCCGGCGCCCAGTACGTCGCCGTAGGAAAAACCGCCGCAGGCAATCATTCCCCTGAAGTCGGCGAGCCGCACGCGACCGCCGATCAGGTCCGTCATGTGCACGTCGTGCGGCGCGAATCCGGCCCGATGGAAGGCTGCCGCCATCTCGAGCTGGCTGTTGACACCCTGCTCGCGCAGCACGGCGACACGCGGCCGAGCGCCGAGGTTCAGCATCGGCGCGGCGATGTCCTCTGCCGGATCGTAGGTGAGCCGCACGAACAGACCCGGATCGGCGGCGTCGGTCACGCGCTGGCGCTCTTCCGCGGCGCACCCGGGATTGTCGCGCAGCGACTGCAGGGCGAAGCTCGTCTCCGACCACGCCGCGCGCAGCTCCGTTCGCGTGGCCTCCAGCACGACACGCCCGGCGTGCCTGAGCTCGATCCGGTCGGCATCGAGCACGCGGCCGAGCACGCTGACGCACTCGGCGAGACCGGCATCGGCCAGGATGCTCCGCACCCGCTGAACGGTTGCGGCTTTAACCTGCAGCACGGCGCCCGGCTCCTCGGCGAACAGCGCCGCCGCCGCGGGCTCCTCGCCACCGCCGGGCAGCGCCGCGTCGATGCCGCAGCGGCCGGCGAAGGCCATCTCGACCAGAGTCACGAACACGCCGCCGTCGGACCGGTCGTGATACGCGAGCAGCAGGTTCGCGTCCGCGAGGGCGCGAATCGCAGTGAAGAAGGCGCGCAGGCGCGCGGGGTCGTCGCAGTCCGCCGCAACGCCGCCGCTGCGACCGTACGCCTGCGCAAGGCATGAGCCGCCGAGACGGTTGCGGCCGCGAGCTAGGTCGACGAGCAGCAACTGCGTTTCGCCGCGGTCGAGGCGCAGCTGCGGCGTGAGTGTCCGGCGCACGTCCGCAACCGGCGCGAACGCCGACACGATCAGCGAGACCGGCGCCACGATGCGCCGCTCCTCGTCGCCGTCGTCACGCCATACCGTGCGCATCGACAGCGAGTCCTTGCCGACCGGGATGGCCAGCCCGAGCGCCGGGCAGAAGTCCTGACCTACGGCGCGTACGGTGTCGTACAGGTCCGCGTCCTCGCCCGGCTCGCCGCACGCGGCCATCCAGTTCGCCGACAGCCGGATGTCCTCGATGCGGCGTACGTCCGCCGCGGCGATGTTGGTTACGGCCTCCGCGACCGCCATGCGACCGGACGCCGCCGGGTCGAGCAGTGCGAGCGGCGTGCGCTCGCCCATCGCCATCGCTTCGCCCCGCGTCCCGAAGTAGTCGCTCACCGTGACGGCGACGTCGCTGACCGGCACCTGCCACGGCCCGACCATCTGGTCGCGGCTCACCATGCCGCCCACCGTGCGGTCGCCGATCGTCACCAGGAACGTCTTGTCGGCGATCGCCGGCATGCGCAGCAGCCGCTGCGTCGCCTCGCGCACGTCGATCCCGCGGCCGTCGAAGTCCTCGCGCACGCGAGGCAGCCGGGACACTTCGCGCCGCATGCGCGGCGGCCGGCCGAGAATGGCGTCCAGCGGCACGTCGACCGCGGGCTCGTCGAACAGGGCGTCGTCGACGCGCAGCCACCCCTCGCCGGTCACCTCGCCGATCACGGCGAACGGGCAGCGCTCGCGATCGCAGAGCGCGCCGAACGCCGGCATCTGCGCCGCGGCGATGACCAGCACGTAGCGCTCCTGCGATTCGTTGCACCAGAGCTCGAGCGGCGACATTCCCGGCTCGTCGCTCGGCACCTTGCGCAGCTCGACGTGCCCGCCGGCCCCTCCGTGCGCGACCGACTCCGGCACGGCGTTCGACAGGCCGCCTGCGCCGACGTCGTGGATCAGGAGTATCGGGTTGTCCTCGCCCATGGCCCAGCAACCGTCGATGACTTCCTGCGCGCGCCGCTGCATCTCCGGGTTGCCGCGCTGCACGGATGCGAAATCGAGCTCGCTGCTGCTCGCGCCCGCACCGAGCGAGGACGCGGCGCCCCCACCGAGCCCGATCTTGAGCGCCGGTCCGCCGAGCACGACGATGCGCGCGCCGGCCGCGATTTGCGCCTTGTCCACGTGGCCGCGACGGATGTTGCCGAGGCCACCCGCGATCATGATGGGCTTGTGGTAGCCGCGCAGCGGCGAGCGTCCGGGCTGGTACACCTGCTGCTCGAAGCTGCGGAAGTAGCCGGCGATGGCCGGCCGGCCGAACTCGTTGTTGAACGAGGCCGCGCCGATCGGCGCCTCGAGCATGATGTCGAGCGCGGAGGCGATGCGGCCGGGGCGTCCAAGATCCTGCTCCCAGGGGCGCTCGAAGCCCGGGATGCGCAGATTCGAAACGCTGAATCCGGTGAGCCCCGCTTTCGGCTTCGCGCCGCGGCCGGTCGCGCCTTCGTCGCGGATCTCGCCGCCCGGGCCCGTCGCGGCGCCCGGGAACGGCGAGATCGCAGTCGGATGATTGTGCGTCTCGACCTTGATCAGGATGTCGATCGGCTCGTCGCGGCCGACGTACGCGCCGCCGCCCGGGGTCGGGAACCAGCGGCGTCCGGGGGCGCCTGCGATCACCGCCGCGTTGTCCCGGTACGCGGACAGCACACCGTGCGGACTGTGCCGATGCGTGTTGCGGATCATTCCGAACAGCGACTCGGCGCTCGGCTGCCCGTCCACGATCCATTCGGCGTTGAAGATCTTGTGCCGGCAGTGCTCGGAATTGGCCTGCGCGAACATCATCAGCTCGACGTCGGTCGGGTCGCGCCGCATGCGCTGGAAGACCTCTGCGAGGTATTCGATCTCGTCCGTCGAGAGCGCCAGTCCGAGCGATGCATTGGCCTCGTCGAGCGCTGCTCGCCCGCGCTCGGTGAGCGGAATGCGCTCGAGCGGCGGCGGTGCCGCATGTTCGAACAGCGCCGCCGCCGCGGCCGTGTCGCTGACCAGCGTCTGGGTCATGCGGTCGTGCAGCAGTGCGCCGGCAGCGTCGCGCTCCGGCTCGCTGAGTGGGCGCGTCACGCGCAGATGGTAGGCAACGCCACGTTCGATGCGACGCACCGCGTCGAGTCCGCAGACGCGCGCGATGTCGGTCGCCTTGCTCGACCAGGGCGACACGGTACCGATCCGCGGCAGCGCGAGCAGCAGCGCACCGGCCGGAGCGGACGGCGCCGACGCGGGACCGTAACGCAGCAGCGACTCCAGAGCGCCGGATTCCTCCGTCGTGAGCGGCCGCTCCAGATCGATGAAGTGCAGGTATCGGGAATCCAGTCCGACGACGGTGGCGACTCGGTCGCGGACCGCAGAGGTGAGCCTGGCGAGCCGGAAGTCCGAGAGCGCCGGCGCGCCGGTCAGTATCAGCATCGGGACGGCCACCTGGCCAGGGGGCGCGCAATGATACCCGAGCCGCCCCGAGCCGGCCAGCGAGCGGCTTTACTTGTTGCGCGAGCCCGGATCGCCCGGCGTGTACACCGGGTACGGGAACTGGGCGACGTTCGAGCCCTCGACCGGCGAGACCTTGCTGACGCCGGACTTGCGCACCTCGTCGATGCGGATCACGGAGTGCAGCGGCAGGTAGGTCCGCTTCACGCCGGCGAACTCGGCCTGGATCTTTTCCTCGGAGGGATCGACGACCACGGCGGAGCGCTCGCCGAAGATCAGCTCTTCCACCTCGACGAAGCCGAACAGCGCACCGTGGCTGACCTTGCGAGCGTAGACCTCGTAGATCCGGCCCTGATTGTGAAAGACCACCTTGAAAATGTGACTGGCCGCCATCTGGCCCGCCGTGCTTGCATGCTAGGGTCCGGCCATATTACAAGGGACACGCCGGAGCGTCAGCCACGGGGGATCTTGGGCCGCGCTCCGCAACCACGGACACGGCCATGGCCATCAAACTGCGGGTGATCAGCGACCAGTATCGTGAGCTCGGCGAGCAGCGCACGCGCGTGTTCGGCGTCAACGGCGGCACCATCGGGCGGGCGCCGGACAACGACTGGATCCTGCCGGATGCCAAGCGCGTCGTCTCCGGTCATCACTGCGAGATCGAGTACCGCAACGGCGGCTACTGGATCAGGGACATCAGCACCAACGGCGTGTTCGTGAACGACGCCGAGGCGCCGGCGTCGGAATCGGGTCCGGTCGAACTCGCCGATGGCGATCGCCTGCGACTCGGCGACTACGAGATCGTGGTCAGCGTGGACAAGCGTACCGACTTCCTGCCGAGTCCACGTGAGGAGTTCGCCGCCGAAAGCAGCGTCGACTCGGGTATCGGCGCCAAGCTCGATCTGGACAGCCTGCTGCGCGAGAACCGGAACGCCGACTCGGGTTCGAAGTCGATGCGCATCAAGGTGCCGGCGGCGCTGCGCCAGCTCGCGGAGGCGAGTGAGGACGAGGAAGAGCCGCCTCCGCCGCCGGGAATTCCTCCGGAGACCGACTGGGCGATGAAGACGCGCCCCGTGACCAAACAGGAGCTCTCCGAGGCGCTGGCGCGGCGCCAGAGCCGCGCCGACGCGCGCGAGCGCTCAGCGCCGTACCACCAGCAGGCCGGCACCTGGGCCGATCTGCGCTCGGCGCTGCAGGCCTTCTGTCGCGGCGCGGGCATCGAGCTCGGCTCGCTGACGCCCGAAGCGCAATCGATGCTGCCGCTGCTCGCCGGACAGCTGCTTCGCGAGGCGGTGGTCGGTCTGATCGATCTGCAGCAGGCGCGCGCCCAGGACTCCGCGGCGGGCGCCGCTCCGACCGGTAGCAATCCGCTGCGCACGTCGCAGAGCGTCGAGCAGGCGCTGCAGCGGCTGTTCGAGTCCTACGGGCGGCTGGCCGGCGGCCCGGTCGACGCGATGCGCGAGGTATTCGTCGAGATCCGCGATCACGACGCCGCCTCTTCGGGTGCCACAGCCGCGGCACTCCACGAGCTGCTCGGCCAGCTCGCACCGGCCAATGTCGCAGACCAGTTCGAGCGGGGCCGCTCGCGCGCCCTCGCCCCCGGCCAGGACCCGCGGCCGAAATACTGGGAGCATTATCTCGAGTTCTACCGGGTGTTGACGCAGGGCGGCGCGGACGGATTGCCACATCCGTTCACGGAGATGTTCCAGCGCGCCTACTCCAAGGCCCGCGAGGAACTGCGCAGCCGCCGTCGCGGCGAATGAGAATTGGCGGAGAGGGTGGGATTCGAACCCACGTGGGGCGGTTATGCCCCCATCCGATTTCGAGTCGGCGCCGTTATGACCGCTTCGGTACCTCTCCACGGGCCCCGCGTGGCGCGGACCACGTGCGACGCAGGGCCGGGGATTTTATAACAGCCGGGCCGCCCGGCACCATGCACCAGCCGGACCGGCCACGGAGAGCGCGGCAGTGAGAATCCTGCTCGCGCTGCTCGCCACGCTCCTGCTCGGAACCTGTGCCAGGCCGCCGCCGCTGCTGCTGCAGATTCTCGAGGCCGGCGAGCTGCGCGTCGTCACGCGCAACAGCCCCGACGCCTACTATCTCGGGAGCCAGGGTCCCGTCGGCCCGGCCTACGAGCTCGCCAGCCGCTTCGCCGAGCACCTCGACATTCCGCTGCGGCTCTACACGGTGCGCACCCGCGAGGCGGCGATCGAAGAGGTCGCGGCGGGACGGGCCCACATCGGCGCGGCCGGTCTGTCGACGGGTGTCGTGCTGCCGTCCAATGTGCAGTACGGCCCCGGCTACCACCGCGTCCGGGAGCATCTCGTCTACCGCGGTCGCGGCGCGCGCCCGCGCTCGATCCGCGAGGCGGCGCGGGGGCAGATCGAGATCGCCGCGGGTAGCCCGCACCAGCGGACGCTCGAGGACCTTCGGCTGGTGTATCCGGACCTGGTGTGGGTCGAGCGCGCCGACATCGACACCGAAGAAATCATGGCGGAGGTGTCGCGCGGCGACGTGCAGTACACGCTTGCGAGTTCGACCGAGTTCGCGCTCAACCGCGCGGTGCATCCGGAGCTCTCGGCAACACTGGACCTCGCCCCGGAGCGCGCCATCTCCTGGGTGGTCGCCGTGCCCGGCCACGATACGAGCCTGCTCGGCCGGGTCAACGCATTCTTCAGCGCCGCGCGCACCGAAGGACTCATCGCCGCGCTGCTCGATCGATACTACGGCGCGGGCGACGACTTCGATTACCTCTTGTCGCGCAACTTCATGGAGCACGTGCAGACGCGTTTGCCGAGATATCTCGACTGGTTCCAGCAGGCAGCCGGGGAATATGAGCTCGACTGGCGTCTGCTCGCGGCGATGGGCTATCAGGAGTCGAAGTGGGACCCCGCCGCGGTCTCGTACACCGGCGTGCGGGGGTTGATGCAGCTCACTCAAGGCACGGCGACGATGATGCGCGCCGGCGACCGGCACGATCCGCGGGCCAGCATCTTCGGCGGCGCGAAGTACCTGGCGCGGCTGATGAAGACCGTTCCGGAGCGCATTCCAGAGCCCGACCGGACCTGGTTCGCGGTAGCGGCCTACAACGTCGGCTACGGTCACCTCGAGGATGCTCGGGTGCTCGCGCAGCGTGCGGGCCGCAACGAGGACAGCTGGGACGAAGTGCGCAAGTTCCTGCCCCTGCTGTCGCAGGAGCGCTGGTACACCCGCACGCGGCGAGGCTACGCCCGCGGCTGGGAACCGGTGCGCTACGTCGAGAACGTACGGGCGTACCTGAACATTCTCGAGGTGGCCGGAACCGGCAACCCCGGTGCGACGCAGATACGCTGAGCGTCATCCGTACGTTCATGACCGGCTCAGCGCAGCCCGTAGCTGTCGTGGTGGCGCCACCAGATGCCGCGCTCGTTGCGCCCTCTCGGGGCACGGTCGAGCCACTGGTACATGCCCCACAAGCCGTCCAGTCCGCGCGCATAACTCGAGTAGGTGTGGTAGACGACGCCGTCCTCGAGCACGAATGCGCTCATGCCGGGCCTTTCGAGCGTGAACGTGGGCACGTTGGTGCCGGCCATCGCCGCGGCCTCGGCGACGGGCCCTTTCCCGCCGCGCAGCGGCAACGCCGTTCCGCGCCGGTAGTTGTATTCGTAGGCTCCCTCGCGCTGCTGCGCCTCGGTCACGGTGACATCGAAGTCGAGGTTGAAATCGCTGCTCTGCGAGGACGCCCAGGGAAAGCTCCACCCCATCCGCCGCTTGAAGGCCTGCAGCTTCTCGAGCGGAGCTCGCGAGACCGCGGTCATCGCCACGTCGTGGTTCTCGAGGTGCACGACGATGCCGTTGAAACCGTCCGCGATCGCCGAGCAGCTCGGGCAGGCCGCCTTGTACTCCGGACCGAACATCATGTGGTAGACGAGGAGCTGCGAGCGGCCCCGGAAAAGCTCTTCCAGCGAAGCGCTCCCCGCGTCGGTCTCGAAGCGGTAGTCCCTGTCGATCCGTACCCACGGCAGCGTCTGTCGCCGCCGCGCAAGATCGTCGCTGCGCCGCGTCAGCTCCTTCTCCGCCTCGAGCAGCTCGAGTCGCGCTGCCAGCCACTCTTCACGTGTTCCCGTCGTGTGAGTCGCCATCGCTCTTCTCTCCTTCGTTCGGGTGACCATCGGTCGTGAGATAGATTAGGCGACGGGTCTCGACCAACGGGAGTGACAAGTTTGGCGCGATTGAGATGGACTCGCTGATCACGGCCGCGGCGCGCGCCCTCGCCGCGGGCGATCCGCTCGGCGCGCTGAAGCGCGTCGCCCTGCGCAACGACGCACCTGCACTCGCGCTGCGCGGCATCGCGATGGCGCAGCTCGGCGATCTCGTCCGGGCGAAGGCGCTCCTGCGCCGCGCGGCGCGGGCCTTCGGCCCGAAAGAGGCGGTGGCCCGCGCGAGGTGCACCGTCGCCGCGGCCGAGATTGCGCTCGCCTCGCGCGACCTGGGCTGGAACGCGGAGACGCTGGATGCCGCGCGCGCAATGCTCGCAGAGCGCGGCGACCGGGTGAACGCCGCGCATGCGCGCTATCTCGAGCTCCGGCGGCTCCTGCTGCTCGGCCGTCTCGACGAGGCCGAGCGTGCGCTCGGCGAGCTCGACCCTGCGTCTTTTTCACCGGTGTTGTGGACTGCTCACGAACTGCTGGTCGCCGGGATCGCGATACGTCGCCTGCGCACGAAGGCGGCGCGCGCAGCGCTAAGCCGGGCGCGGCTCGCAGCGCGCCGGGCACGCGTCCCGGCGCTGACGGCGAAGGTCGAAGACGCATTCCAGGTTCTGACGACTCCGGCCGCACGCCTGATTGCGCGCGGCAGGGAGCGCCCCATCCTCCTCGAGCAAGTCGAGGCGCTACTGGCGTCGAAAGCGCTCGTCGTGGACGCGTGCCGTCACGGCGTCCACGACGCACGCACAGCGGTCTCCCTCGCAAGGCGTCCGGTGCTGTTCGCACTCGCGCGCACGCTGGGCGAGGCGTGGCCCGGCGACGCGTCGAGGGGCACGCTCGTCGCGCGGGCATTCCGGGCGAAGCTTGCCGACGAATCGCATCGCGCCCGGCTGCGCGTCGAAATCGGACGGCTTCGCACCGCGCTTCGGACGCTGGCCGGCGTGAGCGCGACGCGGCGAGGGTTTGCGCTCGCGCCGCACCGTGCGAGCGAGGTCGTCGTGCTGGCCCGGCCGGTCGAAGAGAAGCATGCTATGGTGCTGGCCTTTCTCGCCGACGGTGAATCGTGGTCGACGTCGGCCTTGGCGCTTGCGCTTGGAAAGAGCCAGCGTTCCGTGCAGCGGGCCCTCGACGCGCTTGCGGTTGCAGGCAAGGTGCAGTCGTTCGGTCACGGGCGCGCCCGTCGCTGGATGACCCCGCCGGTGCCGGGATTCACGACGACCTTGTTACTCCCTGCGCCGCTGCCGGGCGACTAGGATGCAAACACTTTCGATCTGCCGACCGACTGGGATGGAAACATGAGCCGATCAACCGCCGAGATCATCCGTGAATATGGACCCTTCCCGGGTGCCGACCAAGTGCATGGAGTTACCTACGACGGTCATTACGTCTGGTTTGCTGCCGGAGGCACGCTGAACGCCTTCGATCCCGTGAGTGGCATGACCGTGCGCTCGATCGACGTCGCCGCGCACGCAGGAACGGCGTACGACGGCCGCCACCTGTTTCAGATCGCCGAGGATCGCATCCAGAGGATCGATCCGGAAACCGGCCGTGTGCTCGCTACGATTCCGGCGCCCGGCGGCGGCGGCGACTCGGGGCTCACCTGGGCCGAAGGAACGCTCTGGGTGGGGCAGTATCGGGACCGGAAGATCCATCAGGTCGATCCCGAGACCGGAGCCGTACTTCGCACGATCGAATCGAGCCGCTTCGTCACCGGCGTGACGTGGGTCGATGGCGAGCTCTGGCACGGCACCTGGGAGGGCGACGAGAGCGATCTGCGGCGAGTCGATCCACGAACGGGAGACGTCCTGGAGAAACTCGAAATGCCCCAAGGAGTGGGCGTTTCCGGACTCGAGTCCGATGGCGGCGAGCAGTTCTTCTGCGGAGGCGGAAAGAGCGGCAAGGTGAGGGCCGTACGCCGGCCACGGTGAGTGCAGCGGTCCGAGCATGCGTCGTGGCCGCGACCAGGGAAAATGAATCGAGCGCCCCTCAGCGACGCGCGAAGAAAAACTCCCGCAGCAGCGCGCCGCACTCCTCGGCCAGAACCCCCGCGCTGCACTCGATGCGGTGGTTGAGCGCGGCGTGCTGCACGAGGTTGAACACGCTGCCCGCAGCTCCCGCGCGCGGGTCGGTCGCGCCGAACACCAGCCGCCGGACGCGCGCATGCACCATCGCGCCGGCGCACATCGCACAGGGCTCGAGTGTCACGTAGAGCGTCGTGTCGGTCAGCCGATACGTGCCGAGCGCCTGACCCGCCGCGCGCAGCGCAATCATCTCCGCGTGCGCACTCGGATCGTGCGCGCGGATCGGCTGATTCC
This sequence comes from Steroidobacteraceae bacterium, assembly GCA_052039045.1. GTDB lineage: Bacteria > Pseudomonadota > Gammaproteobacteria > Steroidobacterales > Steroidobacteraceae > DATJKD01. Next base: position 42,032 of record JBQGDL010000101.1, on the reverse strand, counting down.
ATCCCTCGGCGACGATCGCGCCCTCGCGCACGATCACGGCGCCGACCGGGACTTCGCCCGCCGCCTCGGCCTCGCGTGCCAGCGCGAGCGCGCGACGCATGAAGTGCTCGTCGGTCGCGTTCAAGCAGCTTGCCTGGGTATCCGGTCAGCCGGAGGTCTGGGTCGCCGACAGGCGCCGCACGCGCCCGGGGCTTCCGAGGCGGCATTCCAGCTGCGCACGATCCCAACCGGCGGTCTCGGCAGCGGCCGCATAGGTACTCGAGAGAAAGTCGAGCAACAGGGCCGTGGGATCCGGCGCGGTGCGGACCGCCTCGTAGGGCAGGATGAACTCACCGAGCTTCGCGTCGAAGTGGGCGCCGGCGGTAACCGGGCGATCACGAAAGCCCGGCGGTTCCGGGTACGCGTAGGAATAGAACGCGGCCGCCGGAAACATTTCGTTGCCGGGCCAGAATCCTGCGCTGCTGACCTCGTGCGAATAGGCCTCCCGGGCAACCTCATCGGGCAGACCCGGCACTCCGCCCGGATGAGGCGGCGCGCTTCGTCCGGAGAAACGAGTGACCGCGAGATCGAAACTGCCCCAGAAGAAATGCACCGGGCTCGACTTGCCGAGATAGCCGGTGCGGAATTGCTTGAAGACACGATCGGCCTGAATCAGAACGCGCCAGAACGCATGCACGGCCGCGGCATCGTATGACCGGTGGACGTGATCCATGGAAAACGGGATCGGATCCGGCACCTCGTTCGGGACTTCGTTGATAGCGACGGCAATGCCCAGCTCGTGCAGCACACTCAACACCTGCTGATAGAAGTCGGCGACCGCCTGCGGCTCGAGCGGGAGCCGGCGCTCTGCACCGCGGCTGGTCCGTACGACGAGGGCGTGCGCGATGAAGTCGAATTCGATCTCGAAGATCTCGTTTCCTGCGGGTACGGGCGAGGTGCCCAACCCGCGGGCCGTCAGATAGAGTGCCACGTGCCAGCCGTGATTGAGCCACGGCGTCAAGGCCAGGCGGATCTTGCCTACGATCTGCGTGCGCAGCTGCAACGCCACGAGCGTGTCCCGCCAGCTCGCGTAGTCCAGTTCGGGCCAAGGCGGTTCGGAGCAGTCCATGGCACGTCTCCCGGAAGGCGAACGCAGAGTAAAGGCACCGTGCGCTGTGACTCGGCGGCCGTAAAGTGCAGCTCATGGTTGCGTCATGACGAATGATATACGTCCTGCAATACATTCGACGCGGGTTCCCCACCCTGCAGCGGATGGCGCCCTCGAGCTGGCAGGTGACAGCATTGCCAGCACGCCCGTGCTCGCTCGATCGCACGAGCTCAACGGAGGGTGATCCCCTCCTCCTCGAAGGCCCGCGCGACGGGTGGGCGTTTGAGCAGGCGTTGCGTGTGCAGTGTCCAGGCCGGGCGGTCTTCTCCCATCGGCTCGCCGATGCGGTTTCCCCAGCGGTAGAGGACGATCAGGAACGCGTCGACTGCGCTGAAGACATCGCCCACCGCCCACGCCCGGCCAGCCAGACGTTCTTCGATTATCGCGAACGCTTCGAGCACGTTTTGCCGGCCCTTGCGCACGACTGACTCGTGAAGCGTCGGGTCGTCGACGAAGCGATGCGCGCGCCAGAGCTGCGCGAATGCCACGGCGTGGACGCTGCTCGATAACCAGTTGAACCATTCCAGAGTCCTGGCCGATAAGTGAACATCGGTGGGCCACAAACATGCCGACGGATAGCGCAGGGCGATGAAATGACAGATCGCGGGCAGCTCGGTGAGCACGAAGTCGCCTTCGATCAGCACCGGCACCCTGCCTTTCGGATTCAGGCGGAGGAATTCGGCCGACTGCGTCGCGCCTTCCGCGATCAGTGTCGGTCGCAGCTCGTAGGGAGCGCCCGCTTCGGCGAGCAGAATGTGCGCGGCCAGCGAGCAGGCGCCTGGCGAGTAGTACAGGGAGATCACTGGGTGGGCCAGAGCCAGCCGAAGGTGCCGGCCGTCAATAGCGCGTAAATCAAGCCGTCGACCGTCTGCTTGACGGTGGTGGACCATGCGCGGTGGTACCAGATGGCGTTCTGCCAGAGCGCTACGGCGTAGCCCAGAAAGGCACTGCAGCCGACCACGCGAAATACTGCCAAGTAATGTGCCTCGGGCGCGAGAGTGCGGCTCGCGAGATAGGCCGCAATGATGCCTACGACCAAGCAGTACACGAACCAGAGCAACAGGTTCTTGCCCATCCGCGGTGCCTCGTTCGGCAGAGCAGTGATGAACGCGACCGGGCCCTGCCTGAGTCTCTCGAGGAAAGCCGGGTCGCCCATCGCCCTGGCACTCCCGGCATATGGAACGACGTATTCGCCGGGAGGTATGGCGAGCGGACGCAGTGCGTCTCGCACCTGATCCTCGGCCGGCAGTCTGCCGAAGTCGTTGTTGTGATAGCCGAGCACCATGTGGATGATCCAGCTGGCGATGAACACAATCACGGCCGAGAGCAGGATCGGCAGCCACAGCGACGATATGGTTATCATGTGGCGTTTCCCCTGAGTCGTACGCAGGTGCTCGACATTCTATGCCGGTCCGCACCTGCGGCGTCGCAGCATCGGACCGCCACCGTTCAGCCGAGCGGATAGGAAATTCAACCCGCCTCTGCGGCGCGGTGGAGTTCGTGGCGCGGATAGGAAATTCCGGCCCGATTGGTAACTACGCTTCTGCTCGGAGTCGGCGGCCCCTGCTCAGGGTATCGAGACAGCAGGGCCTTACCAGAGAGGTGGGACGAGCTGGGCCTCCCAGGCGGCCAGATCCGCCTCGAGTTCCGATACGATGTCGGGCCGCAAGGATGCAAGGTCCTTCGTCTCCCCGATGTCTTCTGCGAGGTCGAAGAGTTGCGGCGGGTTCACGCCGTCCTCGAACAGTTTCCAGTCCCCTTTCCGCGCGGCGGACGGATTGCCGGAGCGCCAGAAAAGCGCGGCGTGCGGTGCCCCTGGATCGGTGCCGTCGAGGTAAGGAATCAGGTTCACACCGTCGATGGCCCGGTCACTCGGCGGCTCCACGCCTGCCGCGGCGAGCGCCGTCGTGAAGATGTCGAGTTGCATGACCGGGTTGTCGTACACAAGACCCGCAGGCACACGGCCCTTCCACTGAACGAGGAACGGCACGCGAATCCCGCCCTCCCACAGTTGCGATTTCTCCCCACGCAGTGGCGTGTTCACGCTTGTGCGGCCTCCATTGTCCGAGTGGAGAATGACGAGCGTCTCTTCCTCAACCCCGGCCGCCCGGAGCGCGCCGAGCACATCGCCCACCCCGTCGTCCATCGCCGCCAGCATCGCCAGGAAGGTCCTGCGCTTCGGGTCCGTGACGCCCGAAAATCGGTCCATGTATTGCTGCGGCGGCGTTTCCATGGGCGAGTGCACGGCGTTGTAAGTCAGGCAGAGGAAGAACGGTCCCCCCTTGTGGCGCTGAACGAACGCAACCGCCTTCCGGGTGAGGGCCTCGGTGAGGTAGCTGGTCTCGAAGACCGGGTCAAAGTCGCGAAGAATCGGATCGGTGGTATCCGAGCTCCAGTCGATGTAGGAATGCTGGTCCGAGAGGAAGCCGAAGAACTCGTCGAACCCGCGGTTCAAGGGATGGAACGGCATCTCGGTGCCGAGGTGCCACTTGCCCACCAAGCCCGTTGCGTAGCCCGCGGCCTTGAGCTTGTCCGCGATCGTGACCTCTTCGAGTGGAAGTCCGACGCCAGGGGGTGCCGGTCGTGGAGGGTTCGTCTCGTGCCCGAACCGCTGCTGGTATCGGCCGGTCATCAGGCCCGCGCGCGTGGGGCTGCAGACGGGGCTGGAAACGTATCCGCTCGTGAATCGCGCCCCGTTTGCGGCCAGCGAATCGATGTGGGGAGATAGGACATCGAGACTCCCCTGAACGCCGAGGTCGGCGTAGCCCAGGTCGTCCGCGATGATAAGGACGATGTTGGGTCGCTCGTCCGGAGCTTCGCGGCACGCGTGGAGCAGGAACAGAAAGACTACGAGAGCTCTTCGCACCGCGACCTCCAGGACGAGTGTCCCGACACGGCGAGAATCATTCCCACTCGATCGTCGCCGGCGGCTTGCCCGAAATATCGTAGGTGACACGCGAGATCCCGCCCACTTCGTTGATGATGCGGCGGGCGCAGGTATCGAGAAATTCATACGGCAACCGCGCCCAGCGCGCGGTCATGAAATCGACCGTTTCCACGGCGCGCAGCGCGATCACGTAATCGTAGCGCCGCCCGTCGCCCATCACGGCCACGGAGCGGACCGGCAGGAACACCGCGAACGCCTGGCTCACCTGGTCGTACAGGCCGTGCGAGTGCAGCTCGTCGATGAAGATGCGGTCGGCCTGACGCAGCAGCTCGGCCGACTGGCGCGTCACCTCGCCCAGGACGCGCACCGCGAGCCCCGGCCCGGGGAACGGGTGGCGGTAGACCATGTCGCGCGGCAGCCCGAGCTCGAGCCCGAGCCGGCGCACCTCGTCCTTGAAGAGCTCGCGCAGCGGCTCGACCAGTCCGAGCTTCATCTGCTCCGGAAGTCCTCCGACGTTGTGATGCGACTTGATCACATGAGCCTTGCCGGTGCGTGCGCCCGCCGACTCGATCACGTCCGGGTAGATGGTGCCCTGCGCCAGCCAGCGCACGCCTTCGAGCTTGTGCGCTTCTTCCTCGAACACCTCGATGAAGAGCCGTCCGATGACCTTGCGCTTCTGCTCGGGGTCGGTGACCCCGCGCAGCGCCTCGAGAAAGCGTTGCTCGGCGTCCACGCGGATGACGCACACGCCCATGTGCTCGGCCAGCGTCGCCATCACCTGATCGCCCTCGCCCGCGCGCAGCAGGCCGTGATCGACGAACACGCACGTAAGCTGATCGCCGAGCGCGCGATGCAGCAGCGCCGCGACCACCGACGAGTCGACGCCGCCGGAGAGCCCGAGCAGCACGCGGTCGCCGCCGACCTGCTCGCGCACTCGGGCGATGCTGTCCGCGATGATGTTGCCCGGCTCCCAGCGCGCCTCGCAGGCGCAGATCTCGCGCACGAAGCGCTCGATGATCCGCGGGCCCTGCAGCGTGTGCGTCACTTCGGGATGGAACTGCACGCCGTAGAAGCGGCGCGACTCGTCGGCCATCGCGGCGAGCGGCGCGTTGACCGATGCGCCGACCGGTGCGAAGCCCGGCGGCAGCGCATCGACGCGATCGCCGTGGCTCATCCAGACGTCGAGCACCGCCCGGCCCTGCGCGTCCTCGTGGTCGCGTAAGCCCTCGAGCAGCCGGCACGGCGCCGTGACCGTCACCTGCGCATAGCCGAACTCGCGATGCGCTGCGGGCGTGACGCGTCCGCCGAGCTGCTGCGCCATGGTCTGCATGCCGTAGCAGATGCCGAGCACCGGCACGCCTGCCTCGAAGACCGCCGCCGGCGCAGCGGGTGGTTGCGCGTCGGTGACCGACTCGGGTCCGCCCGAGAGGATGATGCCGCGCGCGCCGAAGGCGCGTACCTCCTGGTTACCGGCGTCCCACGGCAGGATCTCGCAGTACACGCCGATCTCGCGCACGCGCCGCGCGATCAGCTGCGTGTACTGCGCCCCGAAGTCGAGGATCAGGATGCGGTGGGCATGGATGTCCGGCGGCCGCGGCGGCACGTCGGAGCGGCGCTCAGCTGACGCGGTAATTGGGCGCTTCCTTGGTGATCGAGACGTCGTGGACATGACTCTCGCGCACGCCGGCGCTCGTGATGCGCACGAACTTCGGCCGCGTGCGCATCTCCTCGATATCATTGCTGCCGGTGTAGCCCATCGCCGCGCGTAACCCGCCGGCGAGCTGATGCAGGATCGCGACGATGCTGCCCTTGTAGGGCACGCGGCCTTCGACCCCTTCGGGCACGAGCTTCTCGAGCTCCGCGGTCGCGTCCTGGAAGTACCGGTCGCGCGAGCCCTGCGTCTGAGCCATCGCAGCAAGCGATCCCATGCCGCGGTAGGTCTTGTACGAAGCGCCCTGATAGAGCTCGACCTCGCCGGGGGATTCCTCGGTGCCGGCGAACAGCCCGCCGATCATCACGCAGTGCGCACCGGCAGCGATCGCCTTGGCCACATCGCCCGAGAAGCGTATCCCGCCGTCGGCGATCAGCGGCACCCCTTCGCGCGCGAGCGCCGCGGCAACGTTGCCCACCGCGGTGATCTGGGGCACTCCCACGCCGGCCACGACCCGCGTGGTGCAGATCGAGCCCGGCCCGATCCCCACCTTGACCGCGTCGGCGCCGGCATCCACCAGCGCCCGCGCGGCGTCCGCGGTGACGATGTTGCCGGCGATGACCTGCTGCGACGACCACTTGCTCTTGATGCGCGCCACCGCCTCGATCACGCCGCGCGAGTGCCCATGTGCGGTGTCGACGACGATCACGTCCGCGCCCGCCTCGCGCAGCGCCGCCACGCGGTCCATCGTCTCGGCGCCCGTGCCGACGGCCGCGCCGACCCGCAGCGCGCCGCGCTCGTCCTTGCAGGCGCGCGGGAATTCGGTCGCCTTCTGGAAGTCCTTGACCGTGATCATGCCCTTGAGCGTGAAGTCCTGGTCGACCACCAGCACCTTCTCGATGCGATGCCTGTGCAGCAGCGCGAGCACCTCCTCCTTCGGCGAGTTCTCGCGCACCGTAACCAGCCGCTCGCGCGGCGTCATGACGCTCGACACCGGCGCATCGAGCTTGGTCTCGAAGCGCAGATCACGGTGGGTAACGATGCCAACCGCCTTGCCGTCACGCACCACCGGCACGCCCGAGATGTTCTTGGCCCGCGTCAGGTTGATCACGTCGCGGATCGTGAGGTCCGGCCCGACGGTGATCGGATCGTGGATGATGCCGCTCTCGAAGCGCTTGACGCGGGTGACCTCGCGCGCCTGCGACTCGATCATCATGTTCTTGTGGACGATGCCGATGCCGCCCTCCTGTGCGATCGCGATCGCCAGGCGATGCTCGGTCACGGTGTCCATCGCGGCGGACACCACCGGCAGATTGAGCCGGATCCCGCGGGTGAGACGCGTGGCGAGGTCGACCTCCATCGGCAGAACCTCGGAACGGGCCGGAACGAGCAGGACGTCGTCGAAGGTGAGTGCTTCCTCGAGAATGCGCAGCATGGCGGCCTTCAGGGGGCTTTAAGGAAGCACGGCATTCTACCGTGGCCCTGCACGCGCGGTAAACCGACGCCCCGCCCCAGGGGTCCGGGCGGCTTGTGCCGCGCCCCGCCGGCCGCGATGATTCCGGTATGTTCCAGGAGAGTCTCGCTCCCCCCGCCAACTCCGTGCCGCAGCGGGAGATTTTCACCGTCAGCCGCCTGAACCGCGAAGCGCGCGCCCTGCTCGAGCGCGGTTTCGGCAGCCTGTGGCTCGAGGGCGAGGTGTCGAACCTGTCGCGGCCGAACTCGGGGCACTGGTACTTCTCGCTCAAGGACGCCAACGCTCAGGTGCGCTGCTGCATGTTCCGCAACCGCAACCAGCTCGTGCGCCTGCCGCTCTCCGACGGCGCGCACGTCCTCGCCCGCGGCCGGGTGAGCCTGTACGAGGCGCGCGGCGAGTTCCAGGTCATCGTCGAGCATCTCGAGGAGGCGGGCGAAGGGCTGCTGCGCCGGCGCTTCGACGAGCTCAAGCGCCGGCTCGCCGCGGAGGGCCTGTTCGACGCTGCGCATCGCAAACCCCTGCCCTCGCTGCCGCGCCGTATCGGGGTGATCACCTCGCCGACGGGCGCGGCAATTCGCGACATCCTGCACGTGCTCGGGCGCCGGTTTCCGGCCGTGCCGGTGCTGCTCTACCCCGTCGCCGTGCAGGGTCCATCCGCACGCGCGGAGATCATCGACGCACTGCGGCTGGCGGCCCGCCGCGCCGACTGCGACGTGCTGATCCTGGCTCGCGGCGGCGGCTCGCTCGAGGATCTGCAGGCCTTCAACGACGAGGCGGTGGCGCGCGCCGTGCACGCCTGCCCGATCCCCCTCGTGAGCGGTATCGGTCATGAGATCGATTTCACCATCGTTGACTTCGTGGCGGACGAGCGTGCGCCGACGCCATCGGGTGCGGCGGAGCGCGTCGTGCCCGACTGCGCCGAGTGGCTGCGGTCGTTCGCGGGCGCCGAACGGCGCTGCGTCCACGCCATGCGGCGGCGCCTGCGGGATATCGGCACCCGGCTTAGCTTTCGCGCCCGCAGTCTCGCGCTCGCGCATCCCGGCGCGCGTCTTCGCCAGCACGCCCAGCGGCTCGACGAGCTCGACGGCAGGCTGCGTCTCGCGATGCGTGCCCTCCTCGGCCGGACCGCCGCCCGCGTCTCGCACGCGGGCGCTCTGCTCGCGCGCTGCTCGCCTGCGCTGCGCCTCAGGGCGCTGCGCCTGCGCCATGCGGCCGCGCAGCGCGCCCTTGCCGCGGCCGGCCGGCGCAACGTCGCCGCCGCACGCAAGCGGCTCGAATCGACGGTCCGGGCGCTGCACGCCACGGGTCCCGAAGCGACCCTGGCGCGCGGCTACGCCATCGTCACCAGCGCCGAAGGTCGGGTGCTGCGCGACTCCGGTGAAACGGCGCCCGGCGCGACGCTCGGCGTGCGGCTGTGGCGCGGCTCGATCGCGGCCACGGTGACCGCGACGACCCCAGGTGCCGCAACGGACGGTCCGTCGCGGGACGACGCGTGACCGCGCGCACGGGTGTCTGCAAGCCGCGCGCCTTCGCCGGCCTGCTGCTGGCCCTCGCCGCACCCGCCTTCGGTGCGGCGGATGAGCTGCCCCTGCCGCTCGAAAGTCGCGTCCCCGGGGGTATTGCGCTGCTCGATCTCGGAGCGCCGTCAGCGCTCGAAACGCGCGTTGTCTACGGCGGCTATCGCGCGCCCGTCGTGCGGCGCGAGGGCCGACAGCTTGCCGTGATCGGCATCCCGCTCGATACCACGCCCGGTCCACAGACTGCGCGCGTCGAGCAGCCCGACGGGACGTCGGCGGTGCTCGAGTTCGAGGTTGTCGGCAAGCAATACGCCGAGCAGCGCCTCACCGTCACCAACCAGCGACACGTCGAACCGACACCCGCGGATCTCGAGCGCATCGCCGCCGAACGGGCGCGTATCGAACGCGCGCTGTCCACCTACAGTCCAGAGCTGCAACCGCTGCTCAGGTTTGCTGCGCCGGTGGCCGGCGAGCGTTCGAGCTCGTTCGGTCTGCGGCGGTTCTTCAACAACCAGGCGCGCAGCCCGCACAGCGGCATGGACATCGCCGCCGCGGCAGGCACGCCGATCCTCAACCCTGCGCGCGGGCGGGTAATCGACACCGGTGACTTCTTCTTCAACGGGCAGACGGTGTTCGTCGACCACGGCCAGGGCGTAGTCGCGATGTACTGCCATCTGAGCCGCACCGACGTGAAGCCCGGCGACGAAGTCGGCGCGGGAACTCAGCTCGGGCTGGTCGGTGCGACGGGCCGCGTCACGGGTCCGCACCTGCATTTCGGCATTGCGATCAACCGCGCACTGATCGATCCGGCGCTGCTGCTCGAGGAAAAGGGGACATTCTCCATTTCGAGTGACTGACGCAGCGGGTGCGGCGTGAGTCGCGAAATGGAGAATGTCCCGTTTTCCGGCTCAGCGCCGCGCGAGAAAATTGCCGATCGCCGCTTCGAAGCGCGGCAGATCCACCAGGAACGAGTCGTGGCCGGCAATCGACGGAAAGGCGTCGAACCGCACGTCCGCGCCGGCCGCCCCGAGCCCGGCTCCGATGGCCTGCTGCTGATGGATCGGGAACAGCATGTCCGTCTCCACGCCGATGACGAGCGCGCGCATGTCCTCAAAGCGCACGAACGCGGCGTCGAGCGAGCCGCCGTGCTCGGCGAGGTCGAACTCGTCCATCGCCTGCGACAGCGTGAGGAAGCAGTTAGCGTCGAACACGTGCGAGAAGCGCTCCGCCTGGTGGTCCAGATACGATTCCACCTCGAAGGGCGGCCGGACGCCGCTCGTCGCCGGCGCGGCGACGCGCTGCCGTCCGAATCGCATGTCGAATTCGCGCGCGCCACGGTAGGTGATCGTTCCGAGCTTGCGCGCGAGTCGCAGACCGGTACGCGGGCCCTGACCGGGCTCGTAGCCGCCGTTGCACCAGGCGGGGTCGCTGCGCACGATCTCGCGCTGCAGCGCGCGCAGTGCGATCGCCTGGGCGGTCGCGCTGGTGGCCCCCGAGATCGAGATCAGCGCAGACACCTCGCTCGCGTACTGCGCCCCGTAGGCAAGCACGGTCATCCCGCCCAGCGAAGGTCCCACCACACAGGCGACCCGCGCGATGCCGAGCGCGGCGAGCGCCTCGCGGGCGGCGCTTGCGATGTCCTCCACCGACAGCGCCGGAAACGCAGTGCCGTACGGCCGGCCGGTCGCGGGGTCGATCGATACCGGGCTGGTGGAGCCGAACGGACTGCCAAGCGAGTTGACGCAGACGACGTGCCAGCGGCGCGTATCGATCGGCCGGCCTTCGCCGATCATGGTCTCCCACCAGCCCGGAGCGGGATCGAGCGGCGAGGATGCCGCGTGCGCCGATGGCGACAGTCCGGTGAAGAGCAGCACGGTATTGTCGTCCGCGCTGTTGCGGCGGCCCCAGCACTCGTACGCCACGACCGGCTCCGCAAGCAAGCCGCCGCGATACAGGCGCAGCGGGCGCGGCAGGCGCACCAGCCTGCGCGCCGGAAACTCAGGCGGCGGCTCCTGCGGCGGTTTTGCAACGGCGACCGACATGGCCCGCCAGTCTAAGGCGGCGCGGCGCGGACACAAGCACGCGCTGGCGAGTCGCTTAGAACGCGTGGTTATCGGCTCGGAGCGACGCTGGTGACCGTTCGTCGTCGTTCGGCCGGGGCGCGTGGTGAGCTGCTCGCCACCCGTTGAGGTCGGTGCCTAGCGCTTTCCGCGGCGGCGGGTGCTGACCAGGCGCCGGCGCTTGCGTCGCTGGCGAGGCGTCAGCTCGTTGCGCCGCCCGGCGTAGGGGTTCTCGTCGCTGCGCAGCTCGATGCGCATCGGCGTGCCTTCGAGGCCGAATACCCGCCGGAAGTGATTCTCGAGGTAGCGTCGATACGCATCGGGCACATGCTCGGTCTGGTTGCCGTGGATCACGACCAACGGCGGATTGCGCCCGCCCTGATGCGCGTAGCGCAGCTTGATGCGCCGGCCGCGTACCAGCGGCGGCTGATGCGCCGCGACCGCGGCCTCGAGCGCGCGCGTGAGCTCCCGCGTCGGCAGCTCGCGCATTGCCGCGCGGTACGCTGAGCGTACCGATTCCATCAGGTCACCGACACCGGTGCCGTGGCGTGCCGAGACGAAATGCACGGGCGCAAAGCTCAGAAAGTCGAGCCGGAGATCGAGACCGGCGCGGATCGATTCACGCTGGTCCTGCGGCAGGCGATCCCATTTGTTCACCGCGATCACGAGTCCGCGTCCCTGCGCGGCCACCAGACCGAGCAGACTTGCATCCTGCTCGGATACCGACTCCTGCGCATCGAGCACGCCGACCACGACCTGGGCCTCGTCGATGGCCTGGAGCGCCTTGACGACGCTGAATTTCTCGATCGCGTCATGCACGCGTGCGCGGCGCCGCACGCCGGCGGTGTCGATCAGTACGTAGGCCTGCCCGTCGCGCTCGAACGGCACGTAGACGCTGTCGCGCGTCGTGCCGGGCTCACCGAACGCGACCAGACGCTCCTCGCCGACGAGCCGGTTGATCAGGGTCGATTTGCCGACGTTCGGCCGGCCGACGACGGCGACGCGGATCGCATCCTGCGCGGCCGCGGTCGCCGCGTCTCCGGCCGGCGCGAGCCCCGCGAGCGCACGCTCCATCAGCGTCTCGAGCCCCGCGCCGTGTGCCGCCGAAACGGTCACCGGATCGCCGAGTCCCAGCTGGTGAAAGTCTGCGCCCACCGCTTCGGGTTCGAGTCCTTCGGACTTGTTGACCACGAGCAGCACGGGCTTGCCGCTCCTGCGCAGCTCCTCGGCGACGTGCCGGTCGGGCGGTGTCAGCCCCGCGCGCCCGTCGACGACCAGCAACACGCGATCCGCCTCCTCGATCGCCTTGCGGGTCTGTGCCGCGCTGAGCCGCTCGATGTCGTCCGGGCCCTCGACCAGACCGCCCGTATCGATGAGCACGGCCGGACGGCCGCCGACGCGCGCATAGCCGTATTTCCGGTCACGCGTGAGCCCCGGTTCGTCGGCTACCAGCGCGTCGCGCGTGCGGGTGAGCGCGTTGAATAGTGTCGACTTCCCGACGTTGGGACGCCCGACCAGCGCAAGAACCGCAAGCACCGGCGCCCCTTCGCGTCAACCCCCGCCGGCTGCAGCATTCGTACCCGCGCTGCTGTAGGCCGCGAGCGTGCCGTCGACATCGAGCGCGAACAACCGTCCGGCGGCCACCACCGGTGCGGTGACCGGCTTGTCACCGGGTCGCTCGCGCGCGACGAAGCGGCCCGTGTCGCGGTCGAGCCAGTGCAGGTAGCCCTCGAAGTCGCCGACCACGACGGCCGAGCCGTCCACAACGGGCGTGCCGAGGCCGCGCTGATGCAGACCCTCCTGCTGCCACACCACGCTGCCGTCGCGCCGTCGCAGTGCCATGACCGTGCCATCGGACGCTGCCACGTAGATCTGGTCATCGTCGATCGCCAGCCCGCGATAGCTCGACGCGTCCCGTCCCCACCACACCTGTCCGGACTCGAGCGACAGCATGACGATGCGTCCCTGGTAGCCGACGGCGTACACGTCGTCGCCCGAGATGCGCACCGCCGCATCGACGTCGGCTAGCCGTTCGAGCTCGGTGCGTCCGCGGGGCGTGCTCACCTGCGCCTGCCACAGCTGTTCGCCGCGCGCGAGCGACACCGCAATCAGCTTGCCGGTATCGAAGCCGCAGATCACGACGTCGCCAGCCGCGACCGGCGCAGCCGCACCGCGCAGGGACAGCCGCGGCACGAGCTCTTCCACCAGCCAGAGCTCGGTGCCGTCCGCGGCCGACAGCGCGCGCATCCGGCCGTCGAGCGTGTGCACGACGACCCGGTCGCCCGCGATCAGCGGCGCCGATAGCACCTCACCGCTGACGCGCACCTTCCAGCGCTGCCGGCCGTCCGCAGCGTCCAGGGCGACCACCTCGCCGTCGCTGGTTCCCAGCACTACGAGCCCGCTGCCTGTGCCCGGCCCGGCGGAGAGCGCGAGCTCGGTGTCCGCCCGCCACTGCGTGCGGCCGTCGGCGGAGGAGATCGCGTGCACAACTCCGTCACGCGACCCGACGTAGAGCGTTTCGCCGTCGACAGCGATACCGAGCGACACGCGCATGTGCTTTCCGGCGTCGCCGACGCGAGTCGACCAGAGGTGACGCACGGCGAGCGAAGGCTCGACGTCGACCAGCTCGGCGGGCGGGTCGACGTCCTCGTCCTTGTCGCACCCGCAGGCGATGAGCGCCACGAGGCAGAGCAGCGCGAAGCGGCGTGTCATGGCGCGGCTCCTTCCGCCCTGGGCGGGACGGGCAGCGCGTCGCGCTTCAGGGTGACGTATTCGCGATCGAGACTCTGACGCTCCGGAGGATCCGCGGCGAGCGCCGCATCGTATTCGCGCCGCGCTCCATCCGGGTCGCCTTTCGCGGCCAGCGCGTCGCCGCGGATGTCATGGAACTGCGACGCAAAGGCGCCCGCCGCCGACGGATCGAGCAGCGCCAGCGCCTCGTCCGGCTTCGACTGCTCGATCAGCACGCGCGCGAGACGTGCGCGGGCGATCTGCCGCAGCTCCGGGTCACGCGAGCCGTCCACCACGGCGCGCAGCCGCGTCACCGCCTGATCGTACTCGCGCCGGTCGATCGCCGCGCGGGCGAGCGCCAGATCGGCCTGGTCGGCGTACGGCGAGGACGGATTCGAGCTGCGCAGCTCGGCGGCCCGCTTTGCCGCGTCCTCGCTCCGGTTCGCGGTCAACGCTTCGATGACGGCGCTGTACGCGGCCTCGGCCTGTTCGCCTTGCTGCCGCACGTGCGCCTGCCAGTAGCGCCAGCCGGCGATCCCGCCGAGGCCGATCGCCACGCCGCCGACTATCGTGAGCCAGTTGTCGCGCCAGAAGGTGCGCAACTGCTCTGCGCGTTCTAGATCGCTCAGGTCTTCCACTTGTCCTGCTCCGGTGTCCGATTCGTTGCGGGTCAGCGCTGCGCGCAGGCCGGATCCGTCGCGGGTCCGAGGCGCTGCCCCAGCTCGGCCGCGAGCCCTTCGAGCGCAACTTCCTCCTGGGCTCCGTCACCGCGCAGGGCCTTGAGCGCCACGACGCCACGCGCGATCTCGTCGTCGCCCAGGATCAGCGCAAAGCGGGCGCCGCTGCGGTCCGCGCGCCGCATCTGCGACTTGAGACCGCCGCCGCCGCAGTGCATCTCGATGCCGTGCCCGGGAAGCGCATCGCGCAGCCGCTCGGCGAGCGCAATCCCGTCGCGCTCCGCGGCCGCCCCGGCAAGCAGCAGATACACGGCCGGCACCGCCGAGTCTGCGGCGCGGTCCCGACGCCGCATCAGCTCGACGACCCGCTCCTGACCGAGTGCCCAGCCGATCGCCGGCGTGGGCTCGCCGCCCAGCTGCTCGACAAGGCCGTCGTAGCGACCGCCCGAGCACACCGCATCCTGCGATCCCAGCTCCGTAGTCGTCCACTCGAAGACGGTGCGCGAATAGTAATCCAGCCCGCGCACGAGGCGCGGGTTCACCACGTACGGAACGCCCGCCGCGTCCAGGTGCGCACGCAACCCCGAGAAGTGCGCCGCCGATTCGGGGTCGAGATGATCGATGAGCCGCGGCGCGCCCGCCAGCATGTCGTGCATGGCGGGATTCTTGCTGTCGAGGATGCGCAGTGGATTGGCCTCGAGGCGCCGCCGGCTGTCCTCGTCGAGCGCGGAGGCGTTGCGCCGGAAATAGTCGGTCAGCAGTGCACGGTAGCCGCGACGCGATTCGACCGTGCCGAGCGTGTTCAGATTCAGCGACAGCCCGGTAAGGCCGAGTCGCCTCCAGATCCGCGCCGAGATCAGGATCAGCTCGGCGTCGACGTCGGGCCCCGGGTAGCCGAGCGCCTCCGCGTCGATCTGGTGAAACTGCCGGTAGCGTCCCTTCTGCGGCCGCTCGTAACGGAACATCGGCCCGTGGCACCACAGCTTCTGCCGCTGGTTGTGCAGCAGTCCGTTGCTGATACAGGCGCGGACCAGACCTGCAGTCGCCTCCGGTCGCAGCGTGACCGAGTCGCCGCCGCGATCCTCGAAGCTGTACATCTCCTTCTCGACGATGTCGGTGAGCTCGCCGATCGAGCGGCGGAAGAGCTCGGTGCGCTCGAGCAGCGGCAGGCGTACCTCGCGGTAGCCGTACTCGGCGAGCGTCTCGCGCGCGATGCGCTCGAGCCGCTGCCAGACCGGCGTCTCGTCGGGCAGGACGTCGTTCATGCCGCGCACGGGGGTTGGTCCACTTGTCATCGGCGAACCTGCGACTTGCTCAGCGCACCGCGCCGCTGGCGTCGATGCTGAAACGAGTGAGACTGTGTCCGGCGGGCGCCGGGGGCACCTCCAGACGTCGCCCGTTCGCATACAGCGCAACCGAGGCCGGGTCGCTGATCGATACGCTGACCGGTGCCGTCGCGCGCACGGTGCGCTCCGTACCGCGGCTGCCGAGATCGTAGAGCACCGCGGCTCCCGAACCGTCGTAGACCTCCACCCAGGTGTCCTTGCTGAAAGTCAGCCTGAGCGTCACCTGTCCCGCTTCTGCTGTCGCGCCGGACCGTGCCTGCGAGGCAGTCGGTGTCGCCGCGGGCGGCGACGCGGCGGGCTGCGCTTCGGTCGGCGCCGCGGCCGGCACCGGCGCGTTTGCGACCGGCGGCTCGTCGTCTATCGCCCGCTCCGACCAACGCTCGACCACGAAGCCGAAGAAGGCCGCGATCAGCAGCGCACCGGCAAGGCCACCCAGCACCCACGGCCAGCGCGGCGGCGGCCGCGGCGGCACGAGTTCCTCGCGGCCCTTCGGAATCAAGGACGGCTGCGAGGGGTGCGTACCCGTGAGCGTATAGTCCTCGAGCAAGCGCTCGGCCGGAAGGCCGAGCAGCATCGAGTAGCGGCGCAGATGCCCCCGTGCGAACACGGGCGCGCCGAGCGCGGCGAAATCGTCGTTCTCGATACAGTGGATGACGCTGACGTCCAGGTTGAGTTGCTCGGCGACCTGCTCGCGGGTCAGCCCCTGGCGCTCGCGCTCGTGCGCCAGCTCGGCCCCGGGACTCCGGCCAGCCGCCTCATCGGCGCTGTCCCCGGCCATCACCCACCTTGCTCCGCCTCGAGCAGTTCTCGCGTCTCGGCCGACGTCGCAAATTCCGTGCGCAGCCGCCGGGCGTATTCCTGCGACTGAGAGTCGTCGCCCAGCTTGCGTTCGATGCGGTAGCCGAGCCACAGGGCCTGCGCGCTCACCGGAGCGACTGCCATATGGCGCTGCAGGAACGCGCGCGCCTGGAAGTCCTTGCCGCCGTCGTGATTCAGGCCGGCCATCTGCAGCAGCGCGTCCGGCTGGTCGGGCTGGAATGCGAGCGCCCTGCGGAAGTATGTCTCCGCGTCGGCAGGCCGGCCATCCGAGCGCGCGCAGCGCCCGGCGTTGGTATACGCCGCGGCAGGCGTGCGATACAGCGCGTTGCCGGCAGCTTCGAGGAACAGCTTCTCGCCGCGCTTCTTGTCGCCCTTGCGGCAGTAGAACGCACCGGCGTTGTTCAGCACTTCCGGGTTGCCCTCGGAGAGCCGCACAGCCTGGTCGTAGTGCGACTGCGCCTTGCGGTCCTCGCCCAGCCGGTCGTAGAGGAATCCCGCCGCCTGTTGCGTCTCCGCGGTGCGTGGATTCTGCTCAAGCGCCTTCTCGATCTTGTCACGCGCCGCAGCCAGGTTGCCCTGGCGCAGGTACGTCATGCCGAGTTGTGCGTTGGTTTCTGCGGCCTTGGCCTTCGACTGGCTGTCAACCGGCCCGGAACTGGATACGCAACCGCCGGCGAGGCAGGTCAGCGCGAGCACGACCGCGATGCGGGACCGCCCCTTCATGCGGCGACCACCGGGATGCCGCCCAGCCGCTCGCCCAGGCGCACCGTCGTGCGATCGATGACCCGCCCGACGAGCTGGCCGCACGCGGCATCGATATCCTCGCCGCGCGTGCGCCGCACCGTCGCCGTGACGCCGCTCTGCGCGAGACGGTCGCGGAACGAGGTGATCGCCGCTTCGGGCGAGCGGCGGTAAGCCGTGCCGGGGAAGGGATTGAACGGGATCAGGTTGACCTTCGCGGGACGGCCGCGCAGCAGCGCGGCGAGCTCCCGCGCGTGCTCCGGACGATCATTGACGCCGTCGAGCATCACGTACTCGAACGTCACGCTGCGCGCGTTCTGCCGCCCGACGTAGTACCAGCAGGCCGTGAGCAGCTCCGCGATCGGGTGGCGGCGGTTGATCGGCACGAGCTGGCTGCGCAGCGCGTCGTTTGGCGCGTGAAGCGATACGGCGAGCGCGACGTTGGTCTCCTCGGCGATGCGCATCATCTGCGGAACGAGTCCCGAGGTGCTGACCGTCACCCGACGCCGCGAAAGATCGAAGCCGTGATCGTCCATCATGAGCTCGGCGGCCGGCACGACGTTGCGGTAGTTCGCGAGCGGCTCGCCCATCCCCATGAAAACCACGTTGGTGATCAGCCGGGCGCCGCCCGGCTCGGCGCCGAGCTCGCGGTTCGCCAGCCACACCTGACCCGTGATCTCCGCGACATCGAGATTGCGATTGAACCCCTGCTGCGCAGTCGAGCAGAACGTGCAGTCCATCGCGCAGCCGACCTGGCTCGAGATGCAGAGCGTGCCGCGCCCGGGCTCGGGGATGAATACCATTTCGATGGCCTGCCCGCCCTCGAAGGAGAGCAGCCATTTGCGCGTGCCGTCACTCGATGCCTGGCGATGGATTACCTCGGGTACCCGGATGTCGGCGACGTCGGCCAGGCGCGCGCGGAACTCGCGCCCAAGATCGGTCATCGACGCGAACTCGCCCGCGCCGCGCCGGTAGATCCATTTCATCAGCTGGCGCGCGCGAAAGGGCTTCTCGCCGAGTTCGGCCACGAACGCCTCGAGCCCGGAGCGCGTCAGTCCGAGCAGATTGGTGCGTGCGGTGGCGGTATCCATGGCCGGTTTGACCGTCGATGGCGGACGAGTTCCGCGCTCAGCGCGCGTAGATCTCGGATTGCGGGAAGAAAAATGCAACTTCGGTCGCCGCATTCTCCAGGCTGTCGGACCCGTGCACGACGTTCTGCTCGATGCTGGAGGCGAGCTCCGCGCGGATCGTTCCGGGCGCGGCCTTCCTCGGGTCGGTCGCACCCATGACCTCGCGGTTCTTCGCCACGGCATTCGTGCCTTCGAGCACCTGCACCATGACCGGCCCCGAGGTCATGAACGTCACCAGGTCGCGAAAGAACGGACGCTCGCGATGCACGGCGTAGAACGCCTCGGCCTGCGCGGTCGACAGCCGCATCATCCGCGCGGCAACGATGGAAAGCCCCGCCTTCTCGAAACGGCAGTACACCTCGCCGACCACGTTGCTGCGGACGCCATCGGGCTTGACGATGGACAGGGTGCGTTCGACGGTCATGCGGCCCTCGTGACGGGGCCCTGCAGGTGCCCCTTGCTGCTTGGTCGTGGCGACGCTCTTCACCGTACGCCAATGCGCCGGCCGACGTCAGTCGCTGGAAAATAGCCGCGAAGTATACCCGCGGTGCGGGCAGCTGGGAAGAAAATCCAGCAGCGGCGGACAGTTACGCGCTGTTCAGCAACCGAACGTTCAGACGTTGAAGCTCTCCCCGCAACCGCACTCGCCCTTCACGTTGGGATTGCGGAACCTGAAGGCCTCGTTCAGCCCCTCGCGGACGAAGTCGACTTCCGTGCCGTCGATCATGCGCAGGCTTTCGGGATCGACGATCACCTTCACCCCGCCCTGCTCGAACACGACGTCGTCGCGCCCGATGTCGTCGGCATAGTTCACGACATAGGCAAAGCCGGAGCAGCCGGTCTTCTTGACGGCGAGGCGCAGTCCGACGCCATGACCTCGGTTGCGGAGGAAGGCGAGAACACGATCGCGTGCGGAATCTGTCAGTGATACGGCCATGGCAGGGGCATATGGGGTCGATGCGCGGATTTTACACCCCGCCGCCGGCCGCTTCGGGCCAGGCCGCCGCCGCAACGCGAGCGGCGTCCTGAAGTGTGATCAGGCGCCCGAACCGGTCGGGCGGCACCTCGAGGGCATCCGCCGCCTCGCGCCAGTCCCACGCAGCAAGGTCGCGCCTCGACGCCCCGACCAGCCGTTCGGTGAGCCACGAGGCAGCTGCGATGAACCACGGACAGCCGTAGGCGCGGAAGCGCGCAGCGGTCACTATGCCATCCTCGGCGCGCAGGGCGATGAGCACGCGGGCACCGCCGTCGGCCGCCTGCGCGAATCCCGAGAACGCACCGGGCGGACCGGCCGGCAGATCGCCCGCGCCCGGCAGCTCGCGGAACCTGCGCAGCACCTCGGCGCCGTAACGCGGATCGGCCTGCATCAGCCGGCGGCGGTGAGTGGCGGTGTGATCGCCCGCAGCCGCGCCACTTCGGTGCGGATGCGCGCCGCGGCCCGATCGGTTTCCTCGACGGTCGTGTATCGGCCCAGGCTGATCCGCAGCGAGGACTGCGCAAGCTGCTCGCTGCGTCCCAGCGCCCGCAGCACATACGACGGCTCGCCGCGCAGCGATGCGCACGCCGAACCCGACGAGACAGCCAGATCCGACAGCGCGAGCAGCAGGCTCTCGCCCTCGACGCCTTCGATCGACACATTGAGTATTCCGGGGACGCGCCGCTCCGCATCGCCATTGAGCCAGACGCCGGGCAGCGTTTCGAGCGCGCCCCACAGCCGCGCGCGCAACCGCGCGATGCGTGGTCCCTCCTCCGCCATCTCGACGGCCGCGATCCGGCAGGCGGCGCCCATTCCGGCAATCTGATGTGTAGGCAGCGTCCCGGAACGCAAGCCGCGTTCCTGTCCGCCGCCGAAGATGAGCGGCACGAGTCCGAGTCGCGGATTGCGGCGCACGCACAGCGCGCCCACGCCCTTCGGACCGTTCAGCTTGTGCGCGGTCAGCGACAGCAGATCGATTCTGTCGCGCACCACGTCGAGCGGCAGCTTGCCGGCGCTCTGCGCCGCATCGACGTGCAGCAGCACGCCGCGGGCGCGGCACAGGCGGCCGACTTCGCCCACCTCCTGAATCACGCCCGTCTCGTTGTTGACGTGCATCAGCGAGACCAGGATCGTCTCCGGCCGCAGCGCCGCTTCGACCTGCGCAGGCTCGACGATTCCGCCCGCGCCGGGCCGCAGATACGAGACCTCGAACCCCTCGCGCTCGAGCTGCCGGCACGGGTCGAGCACGGACGGATGCTCGGTGCGCGAGGTGAGGATGTGCGCGCCGTTTGGCCGGTGGAACCGCGCCGCGCCGAGCAGCGCGAGGTTGTTCGCCTCCGTCGCGCCCGACGTCCACACGATCTGTTCGGGGGCCGCGCCGACGAGCGCGGCGACCGATGCGCGCGCCGCCTCGACCCGCGCCCGCGCGCGGCGGCCCGGCTCATGATTGACCGCGGAAGCGTTGGCGAAATCGGCTTCGCGCCCCATGCAGGCGAGCATCGCTTCGAGCACACGTGGATCGAGCGGCGTGGTCGCAGCGTTGTCGAGATAGATGACGTCGTTCATCACACGCCGCCCGCAGCGGGCGTGCGCGGCGCTTCGCCCGCGCGCCGCCGTCGCCCCTGCACCGCGGTCAGGATCCCGCGCAGGATGTGAATTTCGTTCTCGTCGGGCGCAGCGCGGTTGAAGAAGCGGCGTAGTCGCGCCATCAGATGTCCGCTGCCGGTCCGGTCGCGAAAGTCGATCTCCTCGAGCACGGCGGCAAGCTGCTCGTAGAAGCGCTCCATCTCGTGCGCGCTTGCGAGCGGCGCCGCCGTGGCGGTCGCACCCGCCGCAGGCTCGCGCACGGCGAGCCGCAGCTCGTAGGCGACGATTTGCACCGCCATCGCCAGATTGAGCGAAGGGTACGCTTCGTCGGCGGGGATCGTGAGCAGACGATGACACTGTTCGATGTCGTCGTTCGAGAGCCCGGTGCGTTCCGCGCCGAACAGGATTGCCACGGGGCCGCGCTGCGCCGCCGCGACAATCTCGGGCGCCGCCTCGCGCGGCTCGACCACGCGCCAGGGCAGATGACGCGCGCGGGCCGTCGTGCCGACGATCAGCCCGCAGTCGCAGACCGCCTCGCGCACCGTGGCGAAGACCCGCGCGCGTCCGAGCAGGTCCGCAGCGGAGGCCGCCATCGCATCGGCCTCCGGTGCAGGGAAACGCTGCGGCGCGACCAGCGCCAGCTCGGCGAGTCCCATGGTCTTCATCGCGCGCGCAGCCGCGCCGATGTTCCCCGGATGCCGCGCTCCGACCAGAACGATCCGTACGTTCATGCTCTGCTATTCTAGCCGCCCCGTGGCGCAGTCCCGCCGCCGCTCTTTCGCAAGCCGACCGGACCCTCAGGACGCTCCATGCAGCCACTTCTCAACATCGCCGTGCGCGCGGCGCGGCGCGCCGGCGATCTCATCGTGCGCAGCGTCGATCGGGTACCGACCCTCGGCGTGCGCTCCAAGAGCCGCAACGACTTCGTGACCGAAGTGGATCACGCGGCGGAGCGCGAGATCATCGAGACGATCCGACGCACGCATCCGGACCACGGTTTTCTCGGCGAGGAGTCTGGCCGCAGCGGCGGCGATGAATTCGTCTGGATCATCGACCCGCTCGACGGCACGACGAACTTCCTGCACGGCTTCCCGCAGTTCGCCGTGTCGCTCGCGGTCGAGCGGCGCGGCCGATTGGAGCACGGCGTGATCTACGACCCGATGCGACAGGAGCTCTACACCACCTCGCGTGGCGAGGGCGCGCAGCTCGACGGCCGGCGGATTCGCGTCAGCCGGCAGGCAACGCTCGAGGGTGCCCTGGTCGGCACCGGATTCCCCTATCGTGCAAACGCGCGCTGGACGGACGACTACATGGCAATGATGCGTGCGGTCATGGAACAGGCGGCGGGCATCCGCCGTCCGGGCGCCGCCGCGCTCGACCTGGCCTATGTCGCGGCCGGCCGGCTGGACGCGTTCTGGGAGATCGGTCTCAACGTCTGGGACACCGCGGCCGGTACGCTGCTCATCACCGAGGCCGGCGGACGCGTCGGCACGCTCTCCGGCGGCGAGTACAGGCAGAGCGGCAACATCCTGGCCGGGACACCCAAGGTTTTCGACGCCATGATCGAGTGCCTGGGACCGCACCTGCCGGCGGGTTTGCGCGAGGTCTGATACGCCGGCCCTATCGGGGGCGGCCCGCTTCCAGTACATTCCGGCGCCATTGCCCTGTCCGGGCGCCGAGCACAGCAGCACACGCCATGGCCACCAGCCTGGATCACCTCTTCTCGACCCGATCGGTCGCCGACCTCTGCAATTTCGGAGCTTCCGGCGAACTGAACCGCACGCTCGACGCCCGGGCCCTAGTGCTGCTCGGAATCGGCGCCGTCATCGGCACCGGCATCTTCGTGCTCACCGGCACCGTGGCGGCGAACCAGGCGGGTCCCGCGCTGATGCTGTCGTTCATCGTCGCCGGGGTGGGCTGCGCCTTCGCCGGGCTCTGCTACGCGGAATTCGCCGCGATGATCCCGGTATCCGGCAGCGCCTATTCGTACTCCTACGCGACGCTCGGCGAGTTCATCGCCTGGTTCATCGGCTGGAACCTGATCCTCGAGTATCTGTTCGCGGCCTCGACCGTGGCTGTCGGCTGGTCGGGCTACGTCGTGAGCCTGATCGAGCAATTCGGGGTGCAACTCCCCGACGCGCTCACCAACGCGCCGTTCACCAAGGGCCGGGGACACTACGAGATCGTGCGCACGGGCGCACTAATCAACCTGCCGGCGGTGATCGTCGTGGCGGCCATCACCGCGCTCTGCTACGTGGGAATCCGACAATCGGCGCGCTTCAACGCCCTCGTGGTCGCCATCAAGGTCACGGTCATCCTGCTGTTTCTGGGCTTCGGCGTCTGGTACGTGAGCGGCGCGAACTGGGTGCCGTTCATTCCGCCCAACAGCGGCGAGTTCGGCCACTTCGGCTGGAGCGGCATCGTCCAGGGCGCTGGCATCATCTTCTTCGCCTACATCGGCTTCGACGCCGTGTCGACCGCCGCGCAGGAGGCCAAGAATCCCCAGCGGGACATGCCGATCGGCATCCTCGGCAGCCTCGCGATCTGCACGGTGCTGTATGTCGCCGTGTCCGCGGTGCTGACCGGAATGGTCCCGTATCCGGAGCTCGACTCGCCGGCGCCGATCGCGGTCGCGCTCGACCGTTACCCGGCGCTCGCGTGGCTCGCGGGCTTCATCAAGGCCGGCGCGATCGCCGGCATGACTTCCGTGATCCTGGTGATGATGCTGGGCCAGCCGCGGATCTTCTACTGCATGGCGAGCGACGGGCTGCTGCCGAAGCTGTTCCGCAAGGTGCACCCGCAATACCGCACGCCATACGTCGGCACGCTGATCACCGGCGTCTCCGCGGCCCTGATCGCGGGGTTGTTCCCGGTCACGATCCTGGGCGAGCTGGTATCGATCGGCACGCTGCTCGCGTTTACGACCGTCTGCATCGGCGTGCTCGTGTTGCGTTACACGCGGCCCGAGATCCACCGGCCGTTCCGCGTGCCCATGCCGTGGGTGGTGTGCATCCTCGGCGCCCTGATCTGCATCGCGATGATCGTCGCGTTGCCACGCGACACCTGGATCCGGCTGCTCGCCTGGACCATCATCGGCCTGGCGGTGTATTTCTTCTACGGCTACCGCCACAGCACACTGCGCGCCGAGGGCCGCTGAAAGTTGGCTCCGAGCCAATTTTCAGCCGCGCTCGGCCTGCCCGCCGTCCCGTGACGTCGCCCAGAGCGAGGCGAGGATGCCGGCAGCGAGCGTCGCGACGATGATCGCGAGCGAGGTCAGATTCGGCACGTGGTAGTGGTTGACGAGCAGCATCTTGACCCCGACGAAAGCCAGGATCAGCACCAGGCTGTACTTCAGGTAGCGGAACATGGCCATCAGTCCGGCGACCGCGAAGTACAGTGCGCGTAGTCCGAGTATCGCGAAGGCGTTCGAGGTAAACACCAGGAACGGATCGCGGGTCACGGCCAGGATGGCGGGGATCGAGTCGACGGCGAACACGACGTCGGTGACGTCGACGATGATCAGCGCCACGAGCAGCGGCGTCGCATACAGCTTGCCCTCCCTGCGCACCAGGAACTTGGACGTCGTGATCTCGGAGGTGACCGGCATGAAGCGCCGCACCAGGCGGACCGGCCAGCTGTTGGCCACATCCGCCTCCTCGGCGTCCGGTCTGAGCATCCGCAGCGCAGACACGAGCAGGATCCCGCCAAAGACGTAGAACATCCAGTCGAACTTCTGCACCAGGGCGGTGCCGGCCGCGATCATCAGGCCGCGCAGCACGATGGCGCCGACGATGCCCCAGAACAGAACCCGGTACTGGTACAGCACCGGGATCCGCAGGTACGCGAAGATCAGCGCGATAACGAAGATGTTGTCGACCGACAACGACCACTCGAGCAGGTAGCCCGTCACATACTGAACGACCGCGTCCCAGCCGGAGGCGACACCGGGCCCCGGCTCGAAGCCCAGCCACCGGTACTCGTACAGTCCG
Organism: Steroidobacteraceae bacterium; assembly: GCA_052039045.1. Classification (GTDB taxonomy): domain Bacteria; phylum Pseudomonadota; class Gammaproteobacteria; order Steroidobacterales; family Steroidobacteraceae; genus DATJKD01. Next base: position 17,301 of record JBQGDL010000101.1, on the reverse strand, counting down.
TACACGGCGAGCATGAACGAGAACGAAACGCCGACCCAGACGCAGGTCCAGAACAGCGCCTGACGCACCGAGAGCTCCGCGGCCTCGCGGTGCAGGACGCTGAGGTCGAGCACCAGCAGGGTGAGGAACAGGGCCATGAACGCGACCCAGACGATCTCCGTCATGGGCGGTCGCTCCGGTTCCTGCGGCGGTATTGTCGGGGGCTGTTCAGGGGAGTGCGTCGACGTCGCCCTTCTCGCGCTGGGCGGGCATCAGGTCACGCGCAGTAAGCTTGAGGTCGAGCGCGACGGCGCTCGCGACGTAGATCGACGAGAACGTTCCGACCACGACGCCGATTGCGAGCGCGGTGGCGAAACCCTTGAGCACGTCACCGCCGACGATCAGCAGCGACAGCACCGCAGTCATGGTCGTGATGCTGGTCATCAGGGTGCGCGACAGCGTCTCGTTGATCGCGGTGTCCATGACCTTGGCAGGCGGGTCCTTTCGGCTCAGAGCGAATCGCTCGCGGATGCGGTCGAAGACCACCACCGTGTCGTTCAGCGAATAACCGACCACGGCCAGTATCGCGGCGAGCGTCGGCAGATCGAAGGTCATCTGCGTCGCGGCGAAGAATCCAAGGACCACCACGGGATCGTGCAGTGCCGCGATCACCGATCCGACCGCGAGCTTCCACTGGAACCGCAGTGCGACGTAGCCGAGGATCATCAGGAAGGTGAAGATCGCTGCCAGCGCGCCTTTCTCCGCGAGCTCGCGCCCGACCTGGGCGCCGACTACGTCGCTGCGCCGCATCTCCACGCCTGGGTCGTAGCTGCGGATCGCCTCGACGACTCCCTGACTCACCGCATTGACATCCTTGCCTTCCTCCGGCATCACGCGCACCAGCACGTCGCGCGTCGTACCGAAGCTCTGCACCGAGGCCTCGCCATAGCCCGCCTCGGCGAGCGCCGCCCGCACGCGGTCGAGCTCGGCGGAGCGCGGGAAGGCAAGCTCGATGACCACACCGCCCGTGAAGTCGATGCCGAAGTTGAGGCCACGGAGCGCGATCAGCAGGAGCGAGCCGACGATCAGTACGCCCGAGACCGCGTACGACCAGCGGCGACCGGCCATGAAGCGGATGCTGGTCTTCTTCTTGAAGAATTCCATGGCGGCGCGTCCTCAGACCGGCAGGTATGCCAGCTTGCGCCGGCGACCCCAGACCAGGTGTATCAACGCGCGGCTGCCGAGAATGGCCGTGAACAGCGAGCTGGCGATGCCCAGACACAACGTGACCGCGAAACCCCGCACCGGCCCCGTCCCGAAGGTGAGCAGCACGATGCCCGCAATCAAGGTCGTGATGTTCGAATCGGCGATGGCGGAAAACGCCTTGTCGAATCCCGCGTTGATCCCCGCGACCGGGCTCATGCCGTTGCGCAGCTCCTCGCGGATGCGCTCGAAGATGAGCACATTGGCGTCGGCCGCCATACCGACCGTCAGCACGATTCCGGCGATGCCGGGCAGCGAGAGCGTCGCCTGGAACAGACCCATCATCGCGGTGAGCAACACCATGTTGGTCAGCAGCACCAGGCTCGCTACCACGCCGAACCAGCGGTAGTAACTGATCAGGAAGATGAACATCCCGATCAGGCCGATGATGAGCGCCCGGATGCCCCGGTCGATGTTGTCCTGGCCGAGGCTCGGACCCACGGTGCGCTGCTCGACGATGTACAGGGGCGCGGCGAGCGATCCGGCGCGCAGCAGCAGTGCGAGCTCGCGCGCCTCACCCGCCATGAGACCCGTGATCTGGAAGTTGCTGCCGAACACGCCCTGAATCGTCGCGACGCTGATGACCTCCTCCTCGGTGCATTCGGCGCCGGTCAGCACGCCGCGGCATTGCTGCCCCTCGGCGACACGCTTCTTCTCGATGAATACCACGGCCATGGGCCGGCCGAGGTGCGTACGCGTCGTCTCGAGCATCTCGGCCGCGCCGCGCGCGTCGAGCTTGACGAACACCGCGGGCTGGCCTTCGCTGAACCCGGAGCTCGCATCGACGAGCTGCTCACCCGAAGCGATGATTTCGCGCTTGAGCAGCACCGGGCCGCCGCTGCGCATCTGGTACAGCCTCGAACCGAGCGGAGCGCGCTTGGTGCGCTCCGCCTCGGCCGCGTCGTTCTGGTCGTCGACCAGATGGAACTCGAGCGTCGCAGTGGCGCCGAGGACGCGCAGCGCCTCGTTCGGGTCCTGCACACCGGGCAGCTGAACCAGAATGCGATTCAGGCCCTGACGCGCCACGATCGGCTCGGCCACTCCCAGCTCATCGACGCGGTTGCGCAGCGTCGTGATGTTCTGCTGGATCGCAAAGTCCTGGCGCTGCCGGACATGGTCCGGCCCGAGACGCACCGTCACGGTGGTCTCGCCGTCGGCAGCGTCGGTCGTCACGCTGAGCGTCGGATCGGGACGACGGATCTCCGCCGCCGCACGGTCGGCGTCCTCCCCCGAGCGCAGGGTGATGACCACCGAGTCGACGCCGTTGTTGCGGATCCCCGTGAAGGGGATCCTCTCGTCGCGCAGCAGCGTGCGATAGTCGCGCTCCATGCTGGCCAGCAGCTGACGCACCGCACCCGCCACGTCGACCTCGTAGAGGAAATGCACGCCGCCGCGCAGGTCGAGCCCGAGGTTCATCGGCTTCAGCCCGAGGGCGCGCACCCAGGCCGGCGTACGCGGCACGTGTGACAGAGCAATCAGATAGTCCTGGCCCGAGGTCTCGACGAGCGCGTCGCGCGCCGCAAGCTGCTGCTCCACGGTGTGGAAGCGCAGCACCAGGCGATCCTCGGTCAGGAACGATGCCTCGGGCGGAATCTTCCGCTCCGCCAGCCTCGCGGTCGTTGCGGCCCGGTCGGACTCCGTCACCGCCGCGCGGTCGTTGCGCGACAGCTGCAGCGCCGGCGCATCGCCGTAGAAATTCGGCAGCGCGAGCACACCGGAGACGAGCAAGACGAGCGCGACCAGCCAGACCTTCCAGGCCGGGTAGCTGTGCATCTGATGGCTCCCGGGGGCTCAGGCGCTCTTGATGGTGCCTTTGGGCAGGACCCGGCTGATGGTGGCGCGCTGGACCTTGACCCGCACGCCGTCGGCGATCTCGACCACGAGGAACTGCTCGCCGGTCTCGGTGATCCTGCCGAGAATGCCCCCGCTGGTCTCGACCTCGTCGCCCACTGCGAGGGCCCCGACCATCGCGCGGTGCTCCTTCGCCCGTTTCGCCTGCGGCCGGATCAGCAGGAAGTAGAACACGACGAAGATCAGCACGATCGGCCACATCCCGAGCAGCGGATTCGTTGGACCACCCGGTGCCGGCGCCGCGCCTCCGGCCTGCTGCGCCCAGGCGCTCGCGATCAACCAGTCCATCAGAGGAACTCCTGTGCGGCCCCTCGTCGGGGGCGTCGGAAAAAAGGCGGGCGATTATACCCGAGCGCCCGGCGGACTGCCGACCGCGGCGAGGGCGGCCTCGGGCCCGGAGAGGAAGTCGCGCGCGAACTCCGCGTAGCGCCCACCCTCGATCGCGGCGCGGATGCGGGCCATCAGGCGCAGGTAGTAGTGCAGGTTGTGGATCGTGTTGAGCCGTGCGCCAAGGATCTCGTTGCAGCGGTCGAGGTGCCGCAGATAGGCCCGTGTGTAATTCCGGCAGGCGTAACAGGTGCAACCCTCGTCGGCCGGCCGCAGGTCGTTCTGGTGTGCGGAATTGCGTATCCGGATCACCCCGGCGGTCGTGAAAAGGTGCCCGTTACGCGCGTTGCGGGTGGGCATGACGCAGTCGAACATGTCTACACCGCGGGCCACCGCGCGGACGATGTCGGCCGGCGTGCCGACACCCATCAGGTAACGCGGGCGGTGTGCGGGCATGAGGGGGTCGAGCGCCTCGAGCACGGCGTCGCGGTCGGCGGACGGCTCGCCGACCGCGAGGCCGCCGATCGCGTAGCCGTCGAAGCCGATCTCCGTGAGTCTCGCGAGCGAGCTGGCACGCAGCGCCGGCCACGTGCCGCCCTGCACGATGCCGAACAGCGCGTTGGTGTTACCGAGCTGATCGAATTCCACGCGGCTGCGCGCCGCCCAACGCGCCGACAGCTCCATCGAAGCGCGCGCCTGGGCCTCGCTGGCCGGATAGGGAGTGCACTCGTCGAACACCATCACCACGTCGGAGCCGAGCGCAGTCTGGATGCCGACCGAGCTTTCCGGCGTGAGCAGCACGGGGTCGCCGTTGACCGGCGAACGGAACCGTACGCCGTCCTCGGTAACCTTGCGCAGCTCGGCCAGGCTCCAGACCTGGAACCCGCCGGAGTCGGTGAGGATCGGCCCCGGCCAGTTAATGAATCGATGCAATCCGCCGTGCGCGCGAATCACCTCCGCTCCGGGACGGAGCATCAGGTGGAAGGTATTGCCGAGGACGATCTGCACTCCGAGACCCTTCAGCTCCTCGGGCGTCATGGCCTTGACGGTGCCATAGGTGCCGACCGGCATGAACGCCGGGGTGTCGACCGTGCCGCGCGCGAAGCGCAGCCGTCCGCGTCGCGCCCGTCCATCCTGGCCGGCGAGCTCGAAGATCACGCTGGCCGCCGCGGCGCGAGCGACGCGGGATCGGGCTCGACGAACATCGCGTCCCCGTAGCTGAAAAAGCGGTAGCGCCCGGTCACGGCGTGCCGGTATGCCTCCAGCACCTGCGCGGCCCCGGCAAATGCGCACACCAGCATCAGCAGACTCGATTCGGGCAGGTGAAAGTTCGTCAGCAGCACATCGACCACACGGAACCGGTAGCCAGGCCGGATGAACAGCCGCGTCTCGCCCGCGAATGGCGCGAGTGCGCCACTCGCCGCGGCGGACTCGAGCGCTCGCACGCAGGTGGTGCCGACCGCGACCACGCGGCCGCCGCGCTCGCGAGCCCGCTCGATCTCGGCACAAAGCGCCTCGGACACGCTGGTGCGCTCGGCGTGCATGCGGTGCGTCTCGAGGTCCTCGACCCGCACCGGCTGGAAGGTGCCGGCGCCGACGTGCAGCGTCAGATGCGCGGATGCGACGCCGGCCGCCGCCAGACGTTCGAGCACTGCGTCGTCGAAGTGCAGCCCCGCGGTCGGCGCGGCCACGGCACCGGGCACGCGTGCGTAGATCGTCTGGTACCGCTCGCGGTCGAGCGGCTCGGCGGCGCGCTGCAGGTACGGGGGCAGCGGAATCTCTCCGACCCGCTCGAACACACCCAGCGCCTCGTCCTCGAAGCGCAGCTCCCAGAACTCGCCGCGCTTGCCCGTGACCAGCGCGCGGTGCCCGCCGGTCAGCGTGAGACGCGAACCCGGACGCGGCGACTTGCTGGCACGGATCTGAGCAAGGATGCGGTACGCGTCGAGCGAGCGCTCGAGGAGCAGCTCGACCCGACCACCGCTGCCGTCCTTGACGCCGTGCAACCGCGCGGGCAGCACCCGCGTGTCGTTGAAGACCAGCAGATCTCCGCGGCGCAGCAGATCGGGAAGGTCGGTGAACTTCCGGTCGCGGATCGCACCGCTGCGGCCCTCGAGATGCAGAAGCCTGCTGTCGCTGCGCCGCTCGCAGGGATAGCGGGCGATCAGGTCCTCAGGGAGGTGGTACGCGAATTCGCTGCGCAGCATCGGCGGCGCATGCTAGCAGAGCGCCCACGCTCCTCCGCCGAACCGTCCGTCACTCGTCCCGAATACGGCGCGCCATCCGCCTCAGGCAGAGTCCCCCATCTCAGACCGGCCCCTCCTCGTCGGCGGGCGGCGGCGGCAGCACCGGCACTGCGGGCACGGCGGGAGGCGGCGGCCGGAGCGCCGGCGTCGCGCCGCCAATCGGCCGACCGCGTGGCACGGTCACATCGAGCGCGAGTCGCTTGCGGTTGCGCAGGACCTCGAGCTTGAGCTTCTCGCCCGGCTGATAGGAGCCCAGGATGCGAAACGCATGTCCGGGGCTGTCCGGGACGCGCCCGCCGATCGAGAGCAGCACGTCGCCGTCCTGCAGCTGGTAGGCGCTGTCGTCGGGTGAGCGCACCACGAGCAGACCTTCCTCGGTGCCGAAGTAGGTGCCGAGCTGCGGCGTCATCTCGACCAGCTCGAGCTGGCCGAAGCCGTGCCCCGGCCCGAGAAAGTGATTGAACGGCGCATAGGCCATGACGTCCGGCAACGTGGCGGCCAGCGGCAGATCGAACCGGTCGCGCAGCAACGCGACGAATGGCGGTTCCGCCGCCTTGGTCGTGACAGTTGCCGTCTGCCGCTTGTCGCCGCGCAGATAGTCGACTTTGACGGACGTCCCCGGCTCGACCTCGGTCAGGTATTCGACGATCTGCCTGGCGGGCGTGTCGTCGCCCACGCGCCTGAGCGGCTTGCCGTCGATCGCGACGATGACGTCGCCGGGTCGCAGACCGGCCTGCTCGGCCGGGCCGCCCGGGCTCACGCCCACGATCTCGACGCCCGTGTCGCGCGGCTTCTCGGTACCGACGTTCACGCCGAGCATCGCGCCACGCCGTCCGGCGCCCATGAACCGCACGACGTCGCCCTGGCTTTCGCCGTAGAGCTGCCGGCTGAGCTCTGCAACTTCGCCCGCGGCCTGGTCGAGACGCGCCTGCGCCTCGGCCAGCGATTTGCGTACCGCCTCACGATCGGCGCCCGTCTCGGCGCAGAACGCCGAGCCGGCGCCGAGCGCGAATGCCGCCAGCACCGCCGCGCGGCTCAGATGTCCACGAATGCGTCTCATCGTTCACGACCTCCGCAAAGTTCCCTCATCGGGCCGTGCGCTCGTCGCCGGCCGAATCACAGGGCGATACGCTGCGCCTCCACGTAACGCAGCTGGACCAGCGTATTCATGATCTCGACCCGCTCGCGCCACAGCTGCTCGGTGATCTCCGGCCCGGCATGCGCCACGCCCGAGACCGAGAGCTGATGGTCGACCCATTGCACCTGAGCCTGCAGCGCATCGATCGGCACCGCCGTACCGGCGCGCTCGACCGCCGGTCGTGCGGGCAGCGCTGCCAGGACCTCCTCGAGCACGCGCGAACGGTCGCGCAGCTCCGCGATAGTGAGTCGCGCATCAGGCTCGGGCGTCTCGTGCGGCGCAGTGGCGAGCCGCGAGGCGCCCGGTCCCTCGCGGAGCAGCAGCCCCGCGACGAGGGCGAGCATCGCGCAGGAGGCGGCGATCGCGATCAGGGCGCTGCCGCGGCGCCGCGGTGCCGCAGCGCGAGTGCTGCCGATGCGTGCGCGCACGCGATCCCACCCGCCGGCGGGCACAGCCGCCGGCGGCAGCGCGATCAAGCGCCGGCGGATCGTCTCGAGTGCACGCCTCGCCTCGGCGCATTGCGAGCAGGACTCCACGTGCGAGCGCACGGCGGCGTCGACCGGCTCGCCGTCGCGCAGGCTCAGCAGATGGTCGATACGGGCATGCATGGGTGCAATTCTCCGGACGGCTCGAGCAGTTCGCGCAGTCGTTCGTGTGCGCGCGCGAGCTGGGATTTGGACAGGCTCGGCGTACCGCCGAGCAGAGCGCCGATTTCGGCGTGCGTATAGCCTTCGACGTCGTGCAGCCAGACGACCAGCCGTGCGGTTTCTCCGAGTCGGTCGAGCGCGCGCTCGAGATCGAGCCCGAGGGGTGCGTCGCCGACCGCTACGGCTGCGGGAGCGGCGGTGGGCTCGTCATCCGCGCCCGCCCCCGCGATCAGCCGCAGACCGCGCCGCCACGGCGAGCGCAGCTGCATGAGGCATTTCGACACGGTGATGCTGCGCACCCAGCCGGCGAACGAACCGCGCCCGTCGTATTGGGCAAGCTTGGTCAGGACCTCGACGAACACGTCGTGCGCGAGGTCCTCGGCCGCCGCCGGACGACCGAGCAGCCTTCGCGCGAGCGTGGTGACCCCGGGCGCGAAGCAGCGGTAGACGATCTCGAGAGCGTCGAGGTCGCCGGTCCGCGCCCGTTCCAGCGCGCCCGGCGGAAGATCCGTGTCGGCGATCGAGGGCATGCACCCCTCAAGATGCAGCAGAGCGCCGGAACGTCGCAGCGCGGGATTGGCCGGCGGGCCGTCGGATCAGCGCGCCAGCGCCGCCGCCGTCGCGGATGGGGCGCTGCACTTCAGGTAAGACGACCCGGCGAGCCACTCGCGGTCGGGGTAATAGGCGAAGAGCAACGCCCCCTGTTTGAGGGTGTCTATGATGCGGCGCGCGACGTCCGGCCGCACCGCCGGGCAGCCGAAGCTGCGCCCGAGCCGGCCCTGCTTTCTGACGATGTCGCGGCTCACGTAGGGTGCACCGTGCATCACGATGGCGCGGTCGAAGGCCCGATCGTTGTAACCGGGCTCGAGGCCGTGCAGACGCAGCGAATAGCCGTTTGTGCCGTCGTAGGGCTCGGCGGTGCGAAAAAGCCCGAGGCTGGACATGTGGCTGCCCTCGTTGTTCGAGAAGCGCTCCGCGAGGCGCTCCCCCGTGGCGCGGCCGTGCGCCACCAGTTCCTCGAACAAGAGCCGCCCCCGATCGAGGTCGAACACCCACATCCGCGGCTCGCTGGAGGGACGCGAATAGTCGATCACCGCGAGGCGGTCGACCGCGCCCTCCTGCCGCGCGCAATCCGTCGCGCGCGCCGCCAGCGCAAGCACCCCGCGGTCGGCCGTCGGGGCGGCGTTCGCCAGCGCGTCGGCGAGCGGTCCGGCGCCGTCCGCGCGCGCCAGCTCCGCGAGCACGAACAGCAGTGTGGCGCCGGCGAGGAATCGTCGCTGCATCGGCCGAAGTCTCCCACAGGTCGCTCGAACGGCGCAGTCCCCGCCACGCAGGCTGGATGAGACCTGCAGCGCGCCGATTCGTTCCGGCAGAGATGATCGCTCAGGTGCCCGCCCGGATGCGAGAAGTTTTCGCACATTTAGCGCCCAGTGCCTTGAAGGGGTTAACTTAACCGCGGGAACGACCGATTCGCCTGAGCTGTGCGAAGGCTCGTAACAGCTCCGGTGAACCGCCGGGCAAGTGGGCCCAGATGGGCGACAGGCAGCTGCCGCCAGCGGAAGGCTCCCGCGACGGCGTGCTCCGGCCCCGGGGAACAAGGTGAATCTTGTTCCCAGCCGAGGCAACTACGTCAATCTCAGCGTGTACTCGAATCAACTCGAGGGGTTTTTGGGTGGAGTGCCTCAGGTGGAAGCAAGCACCATCAGCGCGTGCAGGTCCCCAAGTGGGCTGCGAGGACCGTTTGCTCAGCATTCACTGCCTGAGAGGTCTTATCGAGACGGACGGGGCGATATACTCCGACCGCAGCTATCAAATGGTGATCTTCAGCTCAGTGATTCCGGAGCTGGCGCGGCAGGTTGATGCGATGAAGCGGAGCCTTGGCTTTGCTCCGCACTTGTACCGAGGTCCGCTGTCTCCCCGTAATCCATCATTCAGTTACCGGGTGCGGTTGAGCCGAGAAGTCCCTGCCTTTCTGAAGCTGGTGCAGCCAGCGAAGGATTGAGTATCCGCATCGGCGCACCAGTGCAGAAACCGTCTGCACCGGGCCCGGTTCAGAGTCTGAGCGACTGGACCGTGGTCGAATCACTTCAGTGACATTTGGCTGAGTGGCGGAATCGGTATACGCGACGGTCTCAAAAACCGTTTCCCGAAAGGGATTGAGGGTTCGACCCCCTCCTCAGCCACCATGAACACCCCTGGAACTTGCCCGCCGCTCCCCCATTGACCCTCACCTGCCTCGATAGCGTTGCGGCCGAGTGCCGGAAGCAGTTCGCTGTCGGACACCTCTCAGGAAGGGCGGGCGGCTGCCTGGAACCCGATTGGAACCCTGGGAGATGCCATAGATACTTGATTTTGCTTAACTACTGAGGTCGCGGTGCTGCGGGTCACGGCTCACCAGGAAAGCAATGAAATTCTGCTCGAACTGCGCACAGGCCGTCGAATTCAAAGTCCCGCCCGGCGACCACCTGCCGCGCTACGTATGCCCCGCTTGCGGGACCGTCCACTACCAGAACCCGCGGATCGTGGCCGGCTGCGTGCCTACCTATGAGGGTCGTATCCTGATGTGCCGCCGGGCTATCGAGCCGCGCCGTGGCTACTGGACCTATCCCGCGGGCTTCATGGAAAACGGCGAGACCACCCAGGATGCCGCGCGACGTGAATCCATCGAGGAAGCGCTGGCGGAAGTCGAGATCGGCTCGCTGCTCTCGATCGTCCACGTGCTGCATGCCGACCAGGTGCACATCACGTTCCGCGCACGCCTGCCGCGGCCGGTGTTCGGCGTCGGACCGGAAAGCCTCGAGGTCATGCTCTGCGAGGAAGCGGAGCTGCCCTGGACGGAGATCGCCTTTCACAGCGTCGACTTCGCATTGCGGCGCTTCGTCGAGGATCGCCGGGCAGGCGTGGAGGCGCATCATTTCACGACCATCGATCTGCGCCGCCGCTCAGGGAACTGATCGGGCGCCGAAGCGTCCATCCTTGCAGGGCGCCGCTGCTTTGGCACAATACGCGGCCCGCAAACGCGCCGCTGGCGCGGAGCTTGAGTCGATGACCTTCGTCGTCACCGAAAACTGTATCAAGTGCAAGTACATGGACTGCGTGGAGGTCTGCCCGGTGGACTGTTTCCACGAGGGGCCGAACATGCTGGTCATCGACCCCGAGGAGTGCATCGACTGCACGCTTTGCGAGCCTGAGTGCCCGGCTGAGGCGATCTTCTCCGAAGAGGAAATTCCCTCGGGTCAGGAACAGTTCAAGGCGCTGAATGCCGAGCTCGCGGCGCAGTGGCCGGTGATCACCGAGAAGAAGCCGCCGCCCGGGGACGCCAAGGAATGGGACGGGCGCGAGGGCAAGCTCGCGCTGCTCGAACGCTGATTCAGCGTGCGGCGGATGCTGCGGCCTTCTCCGTCGCCTGGATCGTCTGTACGAGCTGCGCCGGCGGCAGATAGCCACCCACGTAGTCGCCGGTGGTGGTGAAGATTGCCGGCGTGCCCTCGACGCCGAGATCGCCGCCGAGCTCGTATTGCGCCTTGATCAGGGCATCGCCGCAGGTCTTGCTCTTGACGGACTCGTCGCGCTTGGCGCGCGTCAGTGCATCCTTGCGATCCTCGGCGCACCACACGGACTGCGACTTGGCCCACGAAGCGGTTCCCGGACCCGTGCGGGGATAGCTCAGATAACGAACGCGGATTCCAGCCTTGTTGTATTCGGCGATCTGCGAATGAAACTTCCGGCAGTAGCCGCAATCGACGTCGGTGAACACCGTGACGGTCATCTTCGGATTGGCGGGCGAGAAGATGATCATGTCCTCCTCGCGCACCGCAGCAAGCGCCTTGGCGCGTGCCGAACTGCGCCGCCCGGCGGTCAGGTTGGTCTGGGAGTCGAGGTCGTAAACGTCGCCGCTGACGAGATACTTGCCGTCCTCGCTCACATAAGCGACGAGCCCGCCCATGTTCACCTCGTACAGCCCCGGGATCGGCGAGCTCTCGACGTCGGACGGCTTCACTCCCTGCAGCTTGGACACGACCCGCGTGCGCACCTCCTGCGGAATCGCGTCGCGACCGGACCGCGTACGGGTGTCCTGGGCCGACAGCGGCCCGCTCGCGGCGACCAGTGCCAGCAGCGCGGCGCCAAAAATCGGTGAGAAGCTGCGCATCTGGGTCATCCGGAGCCTGTTGATCGAGTTACGCTGCCTGCCTGCACTTGAGACAGGGCCCGCGCAGCGGGGTTCAGACCGCCGCGGCGCAGTCTACCAGAGGGCCGGCTGGCTCACGGCAACCGCTGCGGCTCAGCCGCGCGGGTGATGCTGCGAGTGCAGGTCTTTCAGGCGCTCGCGCGCAACGTGCGTGTAGATCTGCGTGGTCGAAAGGTCGCTGTGTCCGAGCAGCATCTGCACGACGCGAAGGTCGGCGCCATGATTGAGAAGGTGGGTTGCGAAGGCGTGGCGCAACGTGTGCGGCGACAGCTCCCTGGCTACCCCGGCCTTGCGCGCGTAGCGCTTGATAATGTGCCAGAACGCCTGGCGCGTCATGCGGTCTCCGCGGCGTGTCGGAAACAGGAAGTCGGTCTGACGCTCGAGCAGGATTTCGACCCGCGGTCCCTGCAAGAACTGCTGAACCCACTGCACGGCTTCCTCCCCGAGCGGGATCAGCCGTTCACGGTCGCCCTTGCCGACGATGCGCAGGACGCCCTGATTGAGGTTTACCTGGCCGAGTTTGAGATTGACGAGCTCCGAAACGCGCAGCCCGGTTGCGTACAGCACTTCGAGCATGGTTCGGTCGCGGTGCCCGAGCGGATCGCTCACGGCAGGAGCGGCCAGCAGGGCCTCGACTTCCTCCTCCGTGAGCGATCTTGGCAGGGACCGGCCCACCTTGGGCATCGCGATCTGCGCCGTGGGGTCTTCGCGCAGCTGCCCCTCTCGCACCAGGTAGCGGTAGAAGCGCCGGAAGCTCGAGAGCTGTCGCGCGGTCGAGCGCGGACGGGCGCCCGCCTGGACTCGCGATGCCATGAATGCCAGCAGGTCGCCGCGCTGCGCGCCCATCAGCGTCAGTTCGCGCTCCTCGAGCCAGCGCTCGAGCGCCGTCAGATCGGCGCGATAGGCCGAGAGAGTGTTCGGGGACAGGCCGCGTTCCATCCAGACAGCATCCAGAAAGCGGTCTATCGGGCCGGGTCCGGCCGCCTCACCGCTCGCCCGCTGCCTTCGCGTCATTACGCCGGCCTTGACTGCTGTGCTCATGTCGCCTCGAGGCTCGATTGCGCGAAAGTATGCGAGGCACCCTCCAGGCCGTACGTGACAGTTCTCACAGAACCCGTCACCGTTAACATAACTGGAACCAGTTCACAGAACCGGCGCTGGCCGGCGACAACCCAAGGAGGCCACGTCTTGGCGATGCCGGGGTCGCGGCTCTGGTCGACTCTCTACGGGTCCCTGGCCCTGATCGTGTTCGGAATCCTCCTTGCGGTCGCGTCGCTACTCGCGCTGATCGTGCCCGGAGTGCGCCTGCGGCGCACGCTGACGCGCGGTCTCGCCCGAGTCGGGCTTCTAATCCTCGGGCTGCGCGTCGAAGTCGCCGGCATGACCCGGCTCCCCGCGACATCCTGTATCGTGGTGGCCAACCACGCCAGCTACCTCGACGGCGTCGTGCTCAAAGCCGTGCTTCCGCCGCGGTTTTCGTTCGTCATCAAGCGCGAGGCGGCGCGTTATCCCTTCGCCGGCCTCCTCCTGCGGCGGATCGGATCGGAGTTTGTCGACCGCGCAAATCGCGGTGGGCGCCAAAGCGACGCGCGCCGCGTGGTGCGCCGCGCCGAGGCCGGGCATTCGCTGGTGTTCTTCCCCGAGGGCACGTTCACCGCCCAGCCCGGCCTGCGTCGCTTTCACATCGGCGCGTTCGTCGCCGCGGCGCGGGCCCGTCGGCTGCTGGTCCCGGTAGTGATCCGCGGCACGCGCCGCTCGATGCCGAGCGGCAGGATCGTGCCGCGCCCCGGGCGCATCGAGGTGGAGGTTCTCGAGCCGGTCGTGCCGCCAGGCAGGCGCGACGCCGCGGAAACGCTGCACAACGAAGCGCGCCGCCGCATGGTCGCAAGCCTCGACGAGCCGGACCTCGAGGCAGCAGTGCCCGCCGCTGCACCGCGTGCGAGTACCGCTTCATGATCCCCGCTCCCGTCGTGCTGCGAGAGCAGCATCGTCTCGTGACGCGGTCGTGTTCACGGCGTCGCTGCATCACATCGCCGCGCTCGATGCCGCGCTGGCCCGCGCCGAAGCGCTGCTGCGTCCGGGCGGCCTCCTGATTCTCGATGAATTCGATCTCGCTGCGCCGGATTCTGCCTGCGCTCGCTGGTACTACGACGTGCAGGAGCTGCTCGCCGCCGCCGGTACCTATCGCACCGAGCGGATCGACGCTGGCGCGGAGCTCGAGCCGCGCACGCGCTGGCTCGCTGCCCACCGGCACCACGGCGAGCCGCCGTTGCATTCGGGCGCGTCGATGATCGACGCGGTCCAGGCCCGCTTTCGTGACATCTGCGTTGAACGCGGCCCGTACTTGTACCGCTACATTTGCCGAGGACTCGACGGCCCGCACGCTGGCCGTCTCGCCGAGACGGTGCTCACACTCGAGCGCGGTCGCATCGCGTCGGGTCTGATGCCGGCCGTCGGGCTCGCGGTCACGGCTGTCCGTCGCTAACGAGGTCGCCCGGCGCGCCGAACCCTTCACGTCATTCCGGATCGGAGGTTCCAATGTTGAGAGTGCTCACCCTGGTGGTGTGTCTGATCTGGCTGACGGCCTGCGGCGATCGTCACGCCGAGCTGGCGACAACGTCCGCGAGCTATCTCGATTACACCGGCCGGCCGGATCGGCTCAGCGGCGGCGTACGGATGATCCCGATACGCACGCCGAAGGGAGAGTTTCGCGTCTGGACCAAGCGCGTCGGCAACAACCCCAGAGTGAAGCTGCTCCTGCTGCACGGCGGTCCGGCGTCGACGCACGAGTACTTCGAAGCCTTCGACAGTTACTTTCCGGCCGCCGGTATCGAGTACTACTACTACGATCAGCTCGGCTCTGCCTACAGCGACCAGCCCGACGAGCCGGACCTGTGGGAGCTGCCGCGGTTCGTGGAGGAAGTCGAACAGGTGCGACGGGCGCTCGGGCTCGACAGGGACAGCTTCTATCTGCTCGGACACTCCTGGGGTGGCATCCTCGCCATCGAATACGCCCTCAAATACCAGCAGCACCTGAAGGGTCTGGTCATTTCCAACATGATGGCCAGCGTCCCCGCCTATAACGAGTATGCGCGAACCGTGCTCATGCCGGCGATGGACCAGACCGCGCTCGCGGAGATCCAAGAGCTCGAGGCGACGGGAAAGACGGAAGAACCGCGTTATATGGAACTGCTGATACCACTCCACTACGAGCAGCATTTCCTGCGCATGCCTGCCGCGCAGTGGCCCGACCCGGTCGTTCGAGCCTTTGCACGACACCTGAACCGGGCCATCTATGTGCCGATGCAGGGGCCGAGCGAACTGGCTGCCAGTGGCAAACTGCTCAATTGGGACCGCACCGTCGACCTGGGAGAGATCGCGGTGCCGACTCTGGTCATCGGCGCCCGGTACGACACCATGGACCCGGCGCATATGGAAATGATGGCCGGCCAGGTACAGAGAGGCCGGTACCTCTTCTGCCCGAACGGCAGCCACATGGCGCTGTACGATGACCAGGAGACCTACGTCGACGGCGTCATCCGATTCGTTCGGGACGTCGACGCTGGTCGCACCTGAATGGCGTTCCGCCTCGCTCACTGACAGGGAGTCGCGCAGATGAATCGACCGTTCCGGCAGGTGAACGTGTTCTCCGCCGATCCCTGGCTGGGCAACCCGCTTGCGGTGGTGAACGGAGCCGACGGGCTGACCGAGCAACAGATGGCGGCATTCGCGCGCTGGACCAACCTGTCGGAAACGACCTATCTGCTGTCCCCGACCGACGCCGGGGCCGACTACCGCGTCCGGATCTTCACCCCGAGCGGTGAGCTGCCCTTTGCCGGGCACCCGACGTTAGGCTCGTGCCACGCATGGCTGGGCTGGGGGGGCCAGCCCCGTGACGCGCGGCGGGTGATGCAGCAATGCGAGGTCGGGCTGGTGCCTGTCGGTCGCGACGGACCGCGGCTCGAGTTCGCGGCGCCGCCCTTGCGTCGCACCGGACCGCTCGAGACGGATGTCCTCCGCCAGATCAGTCAGGCCCTCGGGCTGACCGCGGCCGATGTCCTGCACCATCAGTGGGTGGACAACGGGCCTGGCTGGTGTGCCGTCATGCTGCGCTCCGCAAGCCAGGTGGTGTCGCTGCGACCCGACTGGGCCGCTCTGACCGGGTTGAAACTCGGCGTCGTCGGGCCGCACGCGGCGGGCCATGACGCTGATTTCGAAGTGCGCGCATTCATCGGCGATGGTGGTTACGAGGACCCGGTCACCGGCAGCCTGAATGCGAGCCTCGCGCAATGGCTCATCGGCGCCGGTCTTGCGCCATCGAGCTACGTCGTGTCTCAGGGCGTGGCCCTGCAGCGGGCAGGCCGCGTCTATCTTCGCAAGGTCGAGGATGACGTCTGGGTGGGCGGAGACGTGGTCGACTGCATCGAAGGGGAGGTCTCGCTGTGAGGGCTCCGGGTCAGTTCGGGATCACAGGAGGCGCTCATGGATGACGTCGACGGTCGACGGTCGCCACGAATCACGTACATATCCTGGGGACGGATGGAAGTCGAGACGCTCGGGCGCGGCAAGGACTTCAAGCTCTATCCCGGCGGCGGACGCGCGTGGGACTGGAACGAAACCGGGACGCGGCACGTGCCCGGCATTCAGCCTGCGGACGTTCTCGAGCTCCTCGACCGCGGCAGCCAGGTCATCGTGCTCACGCGCGGGATGCAGCTCGTGCTTCGCACCTGCCCCGAAACGCTGGCGTTGCTGCGTGAGCGCGGCATTCCCGTGCACGTGGAGGAAACGCGGGCCGCGGTCGCGCTCTACAACCGTCTGGCTGCAGCTACGCCGGTGGGTGGGCTGTTCCACTCGACGTGTTAGAACGACGGCCGCGAGCCAGCAACGTTCTTGCGCATGCAGCCTGGAGCGGGTAACGCGAAATAAGTCGACCAGCCGTCGGGTCGATTACTGGTAGGGGCCGTTCCCCGCGGACGCAGGCATGGCATTGGATCGACGGGAGTTTCTCGCCAACGTGGCAGGAGGCGTGGTCGCGAGCCTCGGCCTGACCCCCTTGACTGTCGGGTCGGCCGGGAGAGCGAGGATCCGGGCGGTCGCCTTCGATGCATTTCCGATTTTCGATCCCCGACCAGTCTTCGCACTGGCCGAGACGCTCTTTCCGGGGAAAGGTGCCGAGCTCGGTAACGCTTGGCGCACGCGGCAGTTCGAGTACCAGTGGTTGCGCGCCTTGTCGGGGCGATATGCCGATTTCTGGCAGACCACCGACGACGCGCTGGTGTTCGCCGCCAGGTTCCTCCAGCTCGAGCTGTCGCCGGACAGGCGGGCGAAGCTCATGCAGGCGTATCTCGAGCTCAAAGCCTGGCCTGATGCTCCATCCGCACTCGCCGAGCTGAAGCATGCGGGGCTCCGGCTCGCCTTCCTGTCGAACATGACGGCGAGGATGCTTCATACCGCGATCAGCAACGCCGGACTGGAAGGCTTGTTTGCGCGCATTCTGAGCACCGACGCGGTTCGAACGTTCAAACCCGACCCTCGCGCCTATCAGGTGGCGGTCGACGGTCTGGGGCTCGCGCGGGAGGAAGTGCTGTTCGTGGCATTTGCCGGCTGGGATGCGGCCGGCGCGAAGTCGTTCGGGTTTCCGACGTTCTGGGTCAATCGGCT
>JBQGDL010000100.1:0-18167 GCA_052039045.1 Steroidobacteraceae bacterium | reverse complement strand
CGAGGACAACGGCTCGACGCCGGTCGAGTACGTGCTCGTCGCGCTGGCGTCCTGCCTCACGGCCGGCGTTGCCGCCGTCGCGCAGAACCGCAACATCCAGCTGCGCTCGGTCAAGGCCACGCTCGAGGCCGGCATGGACCTTCAGGGGATCCTCGGCATCGACAGCGAGGTCCGCAACGGTTTCGACGGCATCAAGGTCGTGTACGACATCGACGCCGATGCGTCGCGCGAGGACATCGCGGCGCTGGTCGCGCAGTCGCAGAAGCGCTCCGCGGTGTTCGACATCGTCACCAACCCGACCAACGTGGCCGTCGAGGTGCGATGACCGCTCGTCCATTCGGACGCGCCTGGCTGACCGGCACCGTCGACGTCGTCGTCGTCGGTGCCGGTCACTCCGGTCTCGCGATGAGCCGCGAGCTCTCGCGGCACGCGCTCGATCACGTGGTGCTCGAGCGTGGCGAGATCGCGAACTCCTGGCGCCACGAGCGCTGGAGCTCGCTGCGCCTGCTGACGCCGAACTGGCAGAGCCGGCTGCCGGGTTACGCGTACGAAGGCGCCGACACGGACGGCTTCATGACCATGCCGGAAGTCGTCGACTTCGTGACTGGCTACGCCCGGTTCATCGCCGCGCCGGTGCTGAGCGGCGTCTCCGTGACGTCGGTCCGTGCGACCGACGATGGCTATCTCGTCGAAACCGACCGGGGTGCCTGGCGCTGCCGCGCGGTCGTGCTCGCGAGCGGTGCCCACGGCGTGGCGAACGTGCCCTCGTTCGCACCCTCCGTGCCGGACGCCGTGCGGACACTGACGACCAAGCAGTACCGCCATCCGGACCAGCTCGACCCGCGCGGCGTGCTGGTCGTCGGCGCCTCCGCAAGCGGAGTGCAGCTCGCCGACGAGATCGCCCGCTCCGGTCGCGAAGTGACGCTGTGCGTCGGCGAGCACATCCGCATGCTGCGCACGTATCGCGGTCTCGACATCCAGCGCTGGCTCGACGTGCTCGGCATCCTCGACGAGCGCTACGACACCGTCGATGACATCGTGCGTGCACGCCGCGTGCCGTCGCCGCAACTGATCGGCACGCCGGAGCGAGCCACGCTCGACTTGAACGCGCTCGCCGAGCGCGGCGTCCGGCTCGTCGGCCGGCTCGCCGGCATCCAGGAGGGCAAGGCGCAATTCTCCGGGTCGCTCGCGAATCACTGCGCGATGGCGGATCTGAAGCTCGGGCGTCTGCTCGACTCGATCGATCGGTGGGTGGCGGAGCATCAGGACCATCCCCTCGCCGCACTCGCCGGCGAGCGGCCCGAGGACCCGGCCGAGCGATTTCCGGCGACGCGCGTCGCCGCGAATCCGCCCCTGACGCTCGATCTCACGCGGGGTGGCATCGGCACCATTCTCTGGGCAACGGGTTTCCGTCCGGATCTGGGCTGGTTGCAGGTGCCGGTGTTCGACCGCAAGGGGCGCCTGCGCCACGACGGCGGGGTAGTGGACGCGCCGGGCCTGTACGTGCTCGGGCTCAACTTCATGCGCCGCCGCAAGTCGAGCTTCATCCATGGCGCCGAGGACGATGTCCGCGATCTGGGCGGGCATCTCGCGACATACCTGCGCCGCGGCCTTGGCCGACCCGTGCGACTCGCCGCGGGTTGACCGGCAGCGGCGCGCCGTGGCGGATTTCTATCTCGAGCGGGCGTTGGCGACGCCCTTCACCGCGGCCGCCGAGCGGTCGCTGCGGCGGAGGCTGCAGTCCTGCGCCCATGCGCACCCGGTGCGCTGGCACGAGTGCCTCGTCGACGCCGAGCGCCAGCGAATCGTCTGGCGCGTCGAGGCGGAGGATCTGCCGGCCGCACGCGCGGCCGCGCTCTGTTCGGGCGTGGAGCCCGATGCCAACTGGTTGGCCGCCGTGCCGTGGGCTGAGGCGCCGCCCGCGGTCGCTGAGGGACGCGACGGCACGGGCGCCGGGACTCGCGTCGGGACAAGCGGCGGGACACACGCCGGCCTGATCGACGTGCTCGCGGAGTGTCGACGGGATGCGCCGATCGACATCGACCGCCTGGTTCGGGATCGGAACATGTGCGACTGGTGTCTCGATACGCTGCGCGTGGAGGCGGGACCGCTCGCCACCTCGGCCGACGGCCGGCGCGTCGTGGCGTTCTTTCGCGCACCCGATGCGGAGGCCGTGCGCAACGCCCACCGCTACGCCACGATTCCGTTCGATCGGGTCACCGCGGTGCGGCGCCTCGACCCGGCCGTGTGAGGACGCTGACCTGGCACGCGGAGTGCCGCGCCGTATGCGTGGACGATGAAAGCCCTCGCGCGTGCGGGAATGCCCGCACGGCGAGTGCTGGATGAGCGCCGAGGTCAGGCCGCCTTGCGCGAGCGAACCACCGGGAAGTCGATGTCGGTCTGTGCGACGACGTTGAGGTAGTTCGTCCAGGTGTTGAGCGCGACGTGCAGGATGATTTCGATCACCTGTGCATCGTCGTACCCCGCCGCCTTGATCGCCTGCAGATCGGCTTCGG
This sequence comes from Steroidobacteraceae bacterium, assembly GCA_052039045.1. Taxonomy (GTDB): domain Bacteria; phylum Pseudomonadota; class Gammaproteobacteria; order Steroidobacterales; family Steroidobacteraceae; genus DATJKD01. The sequence goes on along the minus strand of JBQGDL010000100.1, from coordinate 15,651 downwards.
CGATGTGCCCGCGCTCGCGGGTGACCCGGGCGGCGAACCGCACGGCGGCGTCCGCCTTTGCATCGTTGGAGCGCCCGTCACGGTTGGCGGCGATCTCCGCATCGTCGAGCTTGGCGAGATTCTTGCCCAGATACGTGTGTGCGGACAGACAATAGTTGCAGCCGTTGATCTCGGCGACGGCCAATGCGACGCGCTCGCGCGTCGGGGCGGGCAGCGAGCCCTTGCCGAGCGCCCGCGACAGGGACAGATAGCCCTCGAGCGCCGCGGGACTGATCGCCGCGAGACGGAACAGGTTGGGCACCACGCCGAGCTGTTGCTTCACGCCCTCGAGGAGCGCTCGGGAGGCCGGCGGGGCAGCGTCGATCGTGGCAGGTGTCGGGATGCGTGACATGGCAGGTTCTCCTCAGCGGTCATTGCCAGCAAATGGCTGGTATGGCGACGGTAGACCCTTCCATAGGCTGCAACTAGACGGCAAACTGAGGAGGCACCTTCTCGAAAACTGGAAGGATCATGAACCGCTTCGACGCAATGTCGATCCTGGTTGCGGTCGTGGACGCAGGGAGTTTCTCGGCGGCGGCGCGCCGGCTCGACATTCCGCTCGCGACCGTGAGTCGCAAGGTCACCGAGCTCGAGAAGCACCTGCAATCTCGCTTGTTGACCCGTTCGAGCCGAAAGCTCGCGTTGACGGACGCGGGGCGTCAGTACGTCGCGGCCTGCCGTCGCATCCTCGAGGAGGTGAGCGAGGCCGAACGCGCCGCGGCGGGGGAGTACACCACGCCGCGCGGTGAGCTCGTGGTGACGGCGCCGATCGTGTTCGGCCGCATGCATCTGCTGCCGGTTGCGGTCGAGTTCCTGAAATCCTATCCGCAGATCGATGTGCGGATCGTTCTGACCGACCGGACCGCGAATCTGCTCGACGAAGACGTCGACCTCGGCGTCCGCATCGGAGTTCTGCCCGACAGCAGTCTCATGATGAGCCGCCTCGGATCGATCCGGCGCGTCGCGTGCGCAAGTCCGCAATACCTGGCGGCACGCGGCATCCCTCGGACTCCGGACGAGCTGCGCCAGCACGACTGCATCAGCTTCGAGAGCGTCAGCTCGTCGCAAAGCTGGACGTTTGCAGCCGGAAAGTCGGAGACGAGAGTCCCGGTCCGCTCCCGCCTGGTCGTCAACACGGCCGAGGCCGCGATCGATGCCGCGATCGCCGGTCTCGGCATCACCCATGTGCTGTCGTACCAGATCGCGCAGGCGAGACGCGCCGGTTCCCTGGTCGCCGTGCTGCAGCAATTCGCGCCGCCGCCCTGGCCGGTGAATTTCGTCTACCCGGGCGCACGACCGCTGCCGCTCAAGTTGCGGGCGTTTCTCGACTTCGCGGCGCCGAAGCTGAAGACGCGTGTCGCGGAAGCCGGTCGCGCCCCGTGACGGGAGTCGGGCTCCCCGCGATTGCGATTTCCGAGGGAGAATTGCTACTGTATACAGTATGCAGGATATCCCGGCCGTTCAAAGATTTGCTGCCCGGTCGAACCTCGCCGAGGACGTAGCGAACGTACTCCGCGACATGATTCTCGACGGGCGACTGCCGGCCGGCGAGCGCATCAACGAGGTGCGGCTCGCGGGCCAGCTTGGCGTCAGCCGCACGCCGCTGCGCGAAGCGCTGTCGCGACTCGTCACCGAGGGGGCGCTGCACGATGTGCCTCGACACGGCTTCTTCGTGCGGCCGCTCACGGCGGAGGAGGTTCGCGACATCTACCCCATCCGCGGCATCCTCGATCCAGCCGCGCTTCGGCTGGCGGGAATTCCTGCGCCGGAAGCGATCGTGCGGCTGCGCGAGATCAACCAGCGCCTCGCCGCGTGCACCGACCCGGCCGAGGCGGTCCGGCTCGACGACCAGCTCCATCTCGAGCTGATCGGCGGCTGCCCGAATCCGGTTCTCATCGAGCTCATTCAGCAGTTCATGTGGCGCACGCGCCGTTACGAGCTCGGGCTGATGCAGCACCGCGCGGGCATGCCCGGCGCCGTCGCGGCCCACGACCGGATCATCGCGGCGCTGGCCGCGCGCGACCTCGATCTCGCCTGCCGCGAGCTGGAGGGAAACCTGATGCGCGGCCAGGCGCCGGTGCTCGAGTGGCTCGGGGCGCGCGACCGCGAGGAAGGAAGGCAATGAGGCGCGTGCTCGCCGCGCTCGCGGCGTCGCTCATTGCAGTGGCGGCCGCCGCGCAGGGCGCAGGCGACGAGAATCTCGAGGGCCTGTGGGCGGCGCGTGCGCGCTACGGCCCGGACGTGCGCGGGACGCTCATCATCCTGCCGCGCAGCGGCACGCTGCAGGCCGACATCGCGGGCTTCTCGGTCCCGGTGCGCATCGACGGACCCACGATCGCGTTCACCCTGCCCGACGGGAAGGGAAGCTTCCGCGGCGTGCGTGAGGCAGGCCGCATCGTCGGCCAGTGGATCCAGCCGACGACCGCAGGCAGCGGCCTCGCCTACGCGACCCCGCTCCTGCTGAACGCCGCAGGCGCCGATCGCTGGCGCGGCGAAGTCGTTCCGCTCGACGACCGCATGACACACTTCCTGCCGGTCACGCGCGGCGCCGACGGCCGGTTCGCGACTTATCTGCGCAACCCCGAGCGCAATCTCGGCCGCTTCATCCCGGTTTCGCGGATCGAGGCCGAGGGCGACACGATCCGGCTGCTCGGAACGCCGCGCGGCGCGCAACAGGAAACCGTGCTCCTGTCAGGCCTCCGCGACACGGAGACCGGCGTGCTGAGTCTGCCCATCAACGGACGCAGCTTCGATTTCCAGCGCGACGAGACCGAGAGCAGCCCCTTTTACCCGCGCGGGCGAAACGGCGAGCGCTATCGCTACGCGCCGCCCGTGCCGCTCGACGACGGTTGGCCCATCGCCACGCTCGAGGAGGAAGCGATCGACCGCGCAGCGATCGAGCGCTTCGTGCAGATGCTGATCGACACGCCGATGGAGAACGTCAGCAGCTCGCAGATTCATGGCCTCCTCATCGCGCGCCACGGACGGCTGGTGCTCGAGGAATATTTCCACGGCCATGGCCGCGAGCCGCACGACACGCGCTCCGCGGCCAAGAGCTGGACCGCGGTGCTGATCGGTGCAGCGATGCAGGCGGGCGTGCCGATCCGCCTCGACACACCGGTCTACCAGACGATGCTCGGTTCGCTGCCGGCGGACCTCGACCCGCGCAAGCGGGCGATGACGCTCGAGCACCTGATCAGCATGACCGCCGGCTTCTACTGCGACGACAACGACCCCGAGGCGCCCGGCGGCGAGGATCGGATGCAGGAGCAGACCGACGAGCCGGACTGGTATCGCTACACGCTGAACGTCCCCATGGCCTCGGCGCCGGGCGAGCGGATCGTGTATTGCAGCGCGGAGCCGAACCTCGCCGCCGGCATGCTCGAGCGCATCGCGGGCGAACCGCTGCCGGAGCTGTTCGAGCGGCTCGTCGCACGACCGCTCGAGATGGGTCCTTACCATCTGCTTCTCACGCCCACCGGCACCGCCTACGGCGGCGGCGGCCACCATTTCCGGCCGCGCGACTTTCTCAAGCTCGCCCAGCTGATGGTCAACGAAGGCCGCTGGGACGGACGGCAGATCATCAGCCGCGAATGGGCGCACCAGTCGGGGGCGGCACTTCGGAATCTGACGCCGAAGCAGACCTACGGCTATCTCTGGAACTCCGTCGCCTATCCCTGGCGCGGTCGTACGCTGCACGCCTTCTTCGCCGGCGGCAACGGCGGGCAGATCTTCATGGGAATCCCCGAGCTGGACCTCGTCATCGGCTTCACCGGCGGCAATTACAGCGACCCGGCGCTGTTCATCCCGCAACGGACGTACGTTCCGCAGTATCTACTGCCAGCCGTGAGCGAGTCGTCTGCCGCCCGGCCGGATGATCGCGCCCGGCGATAGCGGAAGACGTACTCGCGCTCGGCATCGTCGACTGCGGTCGAGGGAGATCGAAGCTCAGATGTTTGACGCGCCCATCCGCCGGGCGCACCATCCCGCCGGCTGAACGATCTCATAACAACACTTGGGGGAATGAGCCATGAAGCACTTCATGTGGTCCCTGGCAGCAACGCTGGGGCTCTTTGCCGTTGCGAGCGGAGCACAGGCCACGGTCGCGCGCGTCGTCGTCGTGGAGACCAGCGATCTTGCCGCCTACCAGGGCGAACTGGCCAAGATCCGCGCCGTGCTCACCCGGCTCGGCAGCAAGGGGACGATGCGGGTCTGGCGGAGCCGGTTCGCGGGTCCGGATGCGGGGATGATCGTCGTGGCGATCGAGTACCCGGACATGGCTACCCTCGCTGCCGACGACGCCACGACCCAGGCCGACGCCGAGTACACGACGCTGATCAAGGGACTCGACCGAATCCGCAAGATCCGGTCCGACAGCCTGTACGAGGAAATGAAGTAGGCAAACCGGCGACTGGCCGCCCCGCGATCGATGTGTCTGCCGGGGCGGCGGGCCGCCGTGCCGCGCATGTGGTCGCTCAACTGACGATCGCGATTTCACCTCGCAGGTAGAGCACGGCCTTGCCGGCGATCTCCACTCGGTCACCCCGCAGCTCGCACCACAGTTCTCCGCCCCGGGCGGAGAGCTGCCGGGCGTGGAGCGCCTGCTTGCCGAGCCGCTCCGCCCAGTAGGGTATCAACGTGCACTGCGCCGAGCCGGTGACCGGATCCTCGGCAATGCCAAGGCCGGGTGCAAAGAAGCGCAAGACGAAGTCGCAATCCTCGCCCGGCGCCGTGGCGATGATGCCGCCCCTGCCCAGGGCAGCGAGCCGTTCGAACCGCGGCTCGAGCGCCCGCACCGCCGCAGCGCTGTCGTACACGCAGAGGTAATAGAGCGCTTCGGCGAACAGCGCCGTGTGGCTCGGCCGGGAACCAAGGCCCGCCAGCAGTTCCGGGGGTGGCTCGTCGATGGGTGCTGCGGGGCGCGCGGGAAAGTCGAGCGCGTAGCGGTCGCCGCGGCGGGTGACCCTGAGCGACCCGCTGAGCGAGTCGAACGTCACGACGTCGCCCGTCTGGCCGAGCTCGGTCCAGAGCGTGTGCGCGGCCGCGAGTGTCGCATGTCCGCAGAGCACGAGCTCGACGGTGGGTGTGAACCAGCGCAACTCGAACCGCGACTCGCCCGTGCGGAGCAGGAACGCGGTCGCGGCGAGTCCGTTCTCGAACGCGATGCCCTGGAGCCGGGCGTCGGGCAGCCACTGCGTGAGCGGCACGACCGCGGCTGGGTTACCCCTGAATACCTCGGATGCGAAGGCATCGACCCAGTAAAGCGGAAGCTTCATGCGGACCTGCTTGCAGCCGGAGCATTCAAGCATGGCACGTTTCGGCGCAAACGGCGGGCAAAATTTAGCTGTCCGCTCGTCGATGACTGTGCGTCTCTGGCACAACGCATCATGGCGCAATAGCGGGCGATTGCGACGGATTGACGGGCAGCCTACCGGTGTCGAACGCGTGTAGCTTCCTTGCGAGAATCGGGGCCACGAGATTGAAGCGGTCCTGGTTTCGGCCTATGCTTGGCCTATGCCGAATCGCCGCCGCCGATCTGCACGCATGAACCAGCCCCGCCACGTTCGTCTGTTCCGGAACGGCCGCAACCAGGCAGTACGCATTCCGCGCGAGTTGGAGTTGCCGGGGTTCGACGCCGTCATCTACCGTGAGGGCCGGCGGCTCATTCTCGAACCGGCACCGCGCCAGCCGCTGACAGGCCTGCTCCGCGGCTGGCGCCGCATCGACACGGCCTGGCCGGACGCCGCCGACCGACCCGCCGAGCCGGTCGATCTGGACGAACCGTGACGGCACGCTTTCTGCTCGACACGAACATGCTGTCGCACTTGATCAGGGACCCGAGCGGCCGGGTCGCCCGGCGGATCGAGATCGTGGGCGACGCGAACGTTTACACGAGCGTCGTCGTCGCCTGCGAGCTGCGCTACGGCGCGCGACGAAAGGGTCATGCGATCCTCTCCGAGCGCGTCGAGCAGTTGCTCGCGAGCCTCGAGGTGCGGGCCCTCGACCCGGGCGTCGATCGGACCTACGCGGAGGTGCGCTGCGCTCTGGAGGCCAAGGGGCGCCCGATTGGTGCCAACGACACGCTGATCGCGGCGCACGCGCTCGAGCAGGGATCCGTGCTGGTGACCGACAACACGACGGAGTTCCGCCGCGTGCCGGGACTTCGTGTCGAAAACTGGCTGCGCTGACAGGCATGCCTGCGGATGCTGCGGGCAGGAGCCACCCGCAGGAAAGGGCGTACCATCGCGCCAAAATCCGAGCCCGAGGATCCCGCAATGATGCGTTCAGCGGTGCTGCTTGCCTTGAGTGTCACGCTCGCTGCGTGCACCACCGTCCGTGTCGGTGCTGACAATACGTCGATGCCTGGCGGCCAAGCCGCAGTAGACGCGGTCACTCGAGCGAGGAGCGAGTCATGTCAATACGCTTGGGTCTGGCCCTGAGCGCGGTCGCCGTCGGCGCGGCCACGCTCCCGCCTACGCTCTGGGCGCAGGAGACCGGTAGCGCGCAACCCGCCGCCGTACTGCCCGTCGCGGACGCGTATCCGCAGGTCGCACGCGACGGCCTCGTCGTGTTCCAGAGCAACCGCGTCGGGGGCTCGAAGCTGTTCGTGGCGCGCCTCGATGGCAGCGAGCTGCGTCAGCTGACGAGCGGTCCCGGTGAAGACGTGACGCCGGTCTGGTCGCCGGATGGCAGCCAGGTGATGTTTGCCTCGACGCGGGGCGGCGACGAAGACGTGTGGATCGTGCGCCGCGACGGGCAGGAGCTCCGCAACCTCACGAACCATCCGGCCGGCGACAGTCACCCGAGCTGGTCGCCCGACGGTCGGCGCGTCGTGTTCTGCTCGACCCGCGGCGATGGCGAGAACGACGACATCTACGTCGTGAACGTCGATGGGACGGGCCTGCGGCGACTCACCGACAATGGACCCGACTGGGACACGTTCCCATCGTTCTCCCCCGACGGAAGCAAGATCCTCTTTCGACGTTTGTTCCGCGTGCGGTCAGGCGGCGAGCTGCTCACGAACTCCGAGATCTTCGTGATGAATAGCGATGGGACCGGCGTCATCAACCTGTCGAAGAACGCCTGGTTCGACGGCTGGCCAAGCTGGTCTCCCGACGGGCGTCGTATCGCGTTCAGCTCCAATCGCTCGGATCCCTACCAGATCTACGTCATGAATGCCGACGGCTCCGGCGTTATGCGAGCCGTCGAGAGTCCCTACACGGACGTCCGCCCGCAGTGGTTGCCGGACGGCCACGGACTCATATTCAACCGCGAGCACGACGGGCGGATCGAGATCCTTCAGGTCAGGTTGCCCTGAGGTGGAGGAAGGCGCGGCTAGAAATTGCCGCAGATCGAGATTCGGCCCGACCGAGTAGTTGAGACCCCCACCGATCTCGAAGAAGGTGCTGTCGACTCCGCGGCGGCACCTCGGACCACAATGTCGACACGCGAGTACTATGCTCCCGGACAGCTCACCGCACGTGACGGAGGAGGCAGGCTTGGCCGACGCCGGTGTCGCAGCGCTTTGGCAGACACTGCGTCGCCGCAAGGTCGTGCAGTGGGGGCTTGCGTATGCCGCGGGCGCGTGGGCCCTGCTGCAGGTGATCTCGCACGTCGTTGCGACGTTTCATTGGCCCGAACAGATCCAGCAACTCGCGACGCTGCTCCTGCTCCTGGGTTTGCCCGTCGCCTTGATCCTCGCCTGGTATCACGGCGATCGGGGTCAGCAGCACGTGACGGGCTCCGAGCTCGCTGTCCTGGCGTTGCTGTGCCTGCTGGCGGGCGGGGTCCTGTGGCTCTATGGCCAGCGCAGCGCACCGTCCGTCGCCGGCAGCCCTGCGGCCACTGTGGCCGAGCCCGCGACCACAACGGTGCCTTCCGCCGATGCGCGGCCCTCCATTGCCGTGCTTCCCTTCGAGAATCGGAGCGACCAGAGCAAGGACGCCTTTTTCGCCGAAGGCATCCACGACGACATCCTCACGCAGCTTTCGAAGGTGAGCGCCCTCAGGGTCATCTCACGCACCTCGGTCCAGCGATTTCGCCAGACGACATTGAGCGCGCAGGACGTCGCAGCACAACTCGGCGTGACCCGGATTCTCGAAGGCGGTGTGCAGCGGGCGGGCGATCGCGTGCGCATCCACGTGCAGCTGATCGATGCCGCCACCGACGCGCACCTCTGGGCCGAGAGCTATGACCGTGAGCTCACCGCCGCCAACATCTTCGCCATCCAGAGCGAGGTCGCCGCCGCCGTCGTCGGCGCCCTGCAAGCCACGCTGACTCCGGCAGAGCAGGCGCGGGTCGACGCCATCCCGACACGGAATCTGCAGGCCTGGCAGGCCTACCAGCTCGGCAAGCAGCAGTTGGCGCGGCGCACCAGTGCGGCGCTCACGGAGGCCGAAGGGTATTTCCGGAAGGCGGTTGCGGTCGATGCGAAGTTCGCGCTCGCCTGGGTCGGACTGGCCGATGCGCTGGTGCTGCAGCCGCTCTACAGCGGCCAACCGAGGGAGGCTGCGCTCCACGACGCCGAGCAGGCGGTGAACCGCGCGCTCGAGCTGGACCCGAACCTGCCCGAGGCCTGGACCTCCGCGGGAAACATTGCCGGGGAGCGGCTGCAATTCGAGCGCGCCGAAGAGATGCTACGCCGAGCGATTGCGCTCAACCCCAACCACGCACCGGCGTATCACTGGTTGAGTTTTGCCCTGACCGAGCTCGGCCGGCGGGACGAGGCGCTGGCTGCCGCGGAGCACGCCGTAGTGCTCGATCCGCTGTCGGCGATCATCAACGCCCGATTGGGTGTGGCGAGAACGGAGGTCGGCCGTTTCGACGATGCGCTCGCGGCGCTCGGACAGGCCGTCGAGATCGACCCGACGATGGCGGCGTCGTACCTGCTCATCGCGGATCTGCACGTATACGCGTTCGGTCGTCTCGACACGGCGATGGCCTGGTACGAGAGAGCCGCGAGCCTCGATCCACGCGACCCGGACATTCTCGCGAGCATGGCGTTCGCCTACTGGGATCTCCAGGACTCCGCCGCGGCCGGGCGGTGGCTCGCTCGAGCGCTGGCCGAGGGCGATGGGACCACATATACGCACGCCGTGGCCTCGCTCCTGTACCGCGACCGCGGCGACGAGGCGGCCTCTTACCGGCATGCACAGCGGGCGGCAGAGCTCGACCCCTGGAACACTTTCCTCGTCCGCGACCACGATCTTCGCAAGCGCGACTACGCGACGGCTCGGGCCCGCTATGCAGAGGCCTACCCGGAGCTGTTCGCGGACGATCTGCCGGCGTTCAAGGATCGTGGCGCCTTTGCGGCGATCGACCTCGCGCCCGTGCTGCAGCACACCGGCGAGGGCGAGCGGGCCCGGGAGCTTCTCGATCGCAGCGAAGCTTATCTGCGCACGCTTCCGCGAAGGGGACCGCAAGGCTTCGGGTTCTCCGACGTCGCGATCCACGCGTTGCGCGGCGAGACGGCTGCGGCCCTGGTCAGCCTGCGGGAGGCCGAGCAGGCGGGCCTGCGCACCTGGTGGCGCTATTACCGCGACTTCGATCCCAACATGGCGTCCATCCGGCAGGAGCCCGAGTTCAAAGCGGTGTTCGCCGACATCGAGCGCGACATGGTGGCCCAGCGCGCGCGACTGGCCGCGCGCCCGAAAGACGCGCCGCCCGATCTTCAGGTCCTGCCGGCTCAGTCCGCTATGAACGGCGTGCGACCGCCATGAAGCCGTTGAAGCCCGCACCCGGCCAGTTCGTCGTGCGGACGGAGACGCCGGCCGATCCGAAGACGCTGGCTCGACGGCTGTCGGCCGCGGCCGTCGAGCCGCTCGCCGGCGATCCCAAGGCGCTCGTCGTGAAGTTCGATGCCGGGCAGGCGGCGGACGAAGGCGACCTCGCGCGCAAGTTGCGGAAGGCAGCGGGCGCCGGAGCGACGATCTTTCCGGTGCTGCACGACGCGAGCGGAATGGCCGCCTTTCCGACCGGGCGCGTCGTGGTTCGCTTCAAGAGGGCCGCCGGGAACGAGGCGCTGCGCGATTTCGCGGACAAGCATCGCCTGGGCCTCGTGCGCCGCAACGAGTTCCAGCCCGAGCAGGCCGTATTCGAACTGAAGAAGCGCCGGCCGCGCACGCTCACCGATGTCATCGCCGAGGCATCGGCCGACGACGACGTCGAGCTCGCGTGGCCGGAGACGAAGTCGGCGTACAAGAAGTCCTGACGTCCTGAGCGATAGGGGGAGCACGCCCGTGAGCGAGCGCCTGTGCTACTACGACAAGAACGGCAAGCCCGTCGGGCTTCGCGAACTGAAGGTCGAGCCCCGAGCCGTCCAGAGCGGGCGGGGAGGCCGGTTGTTGTCCGTCGCGGGCCGAAAGGACTCGGCGCGTGTGTCGAACCTCGTGACGACGACGGCACGGTCCGTATTCAAGATGGATACGGTCGGTCTCACGCAGCCGTTCGGCATCCGGGCAACGAGCGCGAAGAAGATGAAGGCGGTACCGACCGTCTTCGAGGATGCCGACGATGGCCGGGTCCGCGTCCTGTACAAGGAGCTCGTCGTGCGATTCAAGTCGCAGGCTTCGACCGCACTGCGGAGGAAATTGCTTCGAAGGTTTGGCTTCGAGGTTCGGCGCCGAAACCCGTTCGTGCCCCTGCAGGTCATCGCCACTCAGCCGAAGATCAAGCACACGGGGAGCGAGCTCGTCGTCATCGCCAATCGGCTCGCCGAGCTCCCGGAGGTGGAGTTCTGCGTGCCTCACTTCGTATCGGAGTTCACGCGCCACCGTGCGCCGAACCCGCGGCCGGCGCAGTGGCACCTCGGCGACGTGCGCGCGCTCGGCAAGCGCGGTGCCTGGGCCATCACGCGCGGCAGCCCGAAGGTCATCGTCGCCGTACTCGACGACGGCGTCGACCTGAGACACGTCAACCTTGCCGATCGTATTGCCCGCAATCCGGACCCGCGCAACTCCCGCGATCGAGTCGGTCGCGACTTCTTCGTCCCGGCCGACATTCGGGACCACTACGATCCGTCACCGAAGCGCTTCCGCTATCCCTACGACCAGATGGAAGGCAACGACATCCACGGCACGCCCTGCGCCGGAGTGATCGCTGCGAACGGCCGCAACCGGGTGTACGGGATAGCGCCACGCTGCAGGATCCTGCCAGTCAAGATCTTCCACGGGGATGACCTCGCCGAGGACGCGCAGGTGGCCAACGCGATTCGCTACGCGGGGCGCTGCGCGCAGGTGCTGAGCTGTTCCTGGGGCGGGCCCGTAACGCCCGATCTGGAGTACGCGCTGAAGGACATCCAAAGCTACCGGAGGGGTCGAGGCACCGTCGTCGTCGCCGCCAGCGGAAACGACGACAAGGCCCGGATCGATTATCCTGCATCCGACCCGCACGTCATCGCCGTAGGTGCGTGCACCGAGACGGGAAAGCGCAGCGAGTACTCGAACTACGGCAAGCAACTGAGCGTGGTCGCTCCTTCCGACGGGGGCGAGCTCGCGGTATTTACCACCGACGTTTCCATCGACTCGCGGGGCTTCAACATCGGGTCCGGGTTGGCCGGTGGCGTCAACGGGCTCTACGCCAATGACTTCGGCGGTACGTCGTCGGCGACACCACTGGTCGCCGGCATCGTCGCACTGCTGCTCTCGGTCAATCCGACGCTGACCCCTGCCGAGATCAGGGACATCCTCGAGTCGACCGCGGACAAGGTCGGATCGAAGCCCTACAACAAGGCAGGCTTCCACCGCGAGTACGGCCACGGTCGGATCAACGCCGCCAAGGCTGTGCGGCATCCACGCGTGGCCCGAAGATCAGCGCACGGAGGCTCGTGACATGTCCTCGTCGTACGAAATCGCGCAGATGAACGTCGGGATCGTCAAGGGACCGATGGATTCGCCGATCATGGCGGAATTCGCCGCCAACCTCGATCGCATCAATGCACTGGCGGATCGCTCGCCCGGCTTTGTCTGGCGGCTGCAGACGGCGGAGGGCAACGCAACGGCGATCCGGCCCTTCGCGGATGAGAGCCTATTGGTGAACATGTCCGTGTGGCGAGACCTCGAGTCACTGAGCGAGTACGCCTACCGATCCGCGCACGCGGAGATCTTGCGGCGCCGCCGGGAATGGTTCGAGCGCATCTCGGAGGCATACCTCGTGCTGTGGTGGATACCGGCGGGACATCGTCCAAGCGTCGAGGAAGGGGTTGCGAAGCTGGAGTGGCTGCGGGCACACGGGCCCACACCGGAAGCGTTCACGTTCCGACGGGCGTTCCCGCCGCCGGATGCGGCGCCGACGCATTCATCCCGGAGCGTCGACGGAGAGTGCCCGGCGACCTAGAAGACAAGGCAGCGATTGTTCCGGTTGTCCGTTGCGCCGACTCAGAAGCCACGTGGGAGTCCGCGAGCAGCGTAGTCGCAAGTAGCGCAGAACGGGCGCAGTGTTCCTATCGGTGACCATCGCGAGCGATCAGCGCGAGTGCTGCAGCACCTTCGCAGCCCATTCCAGCGCGCCGGGCGTCGCGGTCCAGGTGCTGCGCATGTCCTCGCGGTAGAGCCAGCCGCGATCGTCGCCGCCGAAGCTGACGCCGTGCTCGCTGAGCGCAGGTCGCGCGATGCGCTTCGCGAGCAGGTAGCGCGTGATGCGCGGGGTCTCGCGGTGCGCGGACTCGAGCGCCTCGGTGGCGCTGCGCGCGCGGCCGAGCCGGTACAGCGCGAGCGCCGCGCCGAACCGCAGCTCGGGTGAGACGTCGTCGGGGTACGCTTCGACCAGCCGCAGGCAGGCGTCGGCATCGCCGGCCTTGAGGCAGGCGTTGGCGAGCCAGCACCGCACGCCGTGGTTGTCGTCTGGATTGATCGCGAGCAGCCGCTCGGCGAGTCGTCTCGCGTCGCTGTCGCGGCCGCCAAGCACGGCGATCTCGTGCAGCCGGTACAGCGAGCGCAGCGCGGGACGGTTGGCGGTCATCGCCCAGGGCAGGCGGGCTGGTGCTGCCGCGGGCTCGGCGTCGGCCAGCGCCCGCTCCAGGATGGCCACGCTGCGTTCGAGCAGCGGCCGGCTCAGCCGGTCGACGACGGTCGACTGCCCCGACTGGGCATGCAGCATCGTCGCGGTCGCGAGATCGTCGAGCACGTCGAGGCTGTCGAAGGCCTCCGGGTGATGCTCGAGAAACACCGTCCAACGCGATTCGATGTCGGGGTCCCACGGGTCTGCATCGCCCCACGGCAGCGGCTGCACCGAAAACGGTTTGCCGAGCGGGAACACCGTCCGCCATCCCTTCTCCACCACACGACCGCTCCTGGGCGCAACAAGCGCGAGCGGCGGCACGGTGTCCCGCGGCGCGGGCACCTCGCCGTCCGGTGCCGCTTCGGACACGCGCCCTTCCAGCTCGGCGACCTGCCGCTGCAGCTCGCCGACCGTGCGCTCGATCTCCGACTCGACGACGCCCATCTGGCGCAGCCGCTCCGCCAGAGCCTCGGGGCTGGTCGGCTCGTCGGCGTCGTCGGCGCGGGCCACCGCGTACGCCGGCAACGGCCGCGAGCGCACGCGGTCGAGCCAGTCCGCAAGCCCACGCCCGGCACCCTGCTCCATGTCGAAGGCGATGTCGCTCATCGCGCGGCCGGGATCCGCCGCGACCTGCTCGTAGAGCTCGAGCGTCCTCGGGTCGAGATCCGCGCCGCTGCGACGCAACTGCCGGAGATAGAATCGCGCGCGCTCGCGCGCCTCGTCGTCGCGACCCTCGGCCAGCAGGAGCTGCGTTTCGAGCAGCCCGAGCGCCGGGTTGCCGGGATCGTCCTGCTGCGCAGCGCGGAACGAGGCCCACGCGGCCTTCGGTAAGCCGCGGTCCATCAGGATGCACGCGAGGCGCTGATGCGCGGCGCAGCGCAGCGGCGACCGCGATGGCCGCGTGGCGATCCGCTCGAGCAGAGCCGCCTTGCGCCGCTTGGCGCTGCCCCGTGCGTCGTAGGCGTTGCAGAGCAGATCGAGCGCAGCGGCGGCCAGGTCGTCCTCGTGCGGCACGGGCTCGGCGAGCATGGGTTCGAGCACTTCGATGGCCGCATTCGGGTCGTCCGCATCGAGCGCGTCGGACGCGTACTGCAGCACGGCTTCGCGCGGCACGTGCCGGCCGCGCAGAGCCGCCGCGCGCGCCGGACCCGACAGCGCGCGCAGCACGTACGGCCACAGCATCGGCGTCGCAAACGGACCGAGCGAGGGTGCGCGCGCGCAGCAGTGCTTGAATTTGCGGCCCGAGCCGCAGGGACAGGGCTGGTTGCGGCCCGGCTCGGCGATCGGCTCGGTCAGGAAGCCGCGGCGCGGCAGCGGCATCGCGTTCCACAGCGGGCGACCGAGCGCCGTGGCGAACGCGCCGCGCAGCTCATCGTCCCGCTCGAGCTGCGAACCGGGTGTTGCGTACTGCGCCAGGTTCGTGCGCAGCCAGTCGAGGAAGGGCCCGGCCTGCTGCAGAGTCATCGCCGCGACAGCGGCGTCGGCGAGCAGCGCCGGCAGGTCGAGCAGCTCGTCCTCGCGCGTCGGTCGGGCCATGGCGGTCATTGTGAAGAGCCGGGGGCAGGGTGGCCAGGCCACCGTTCCTCGCACTCCATTTGTCGCCTGATCGAGCGGAAATTCCGCTCGTCGCAGCCGACCGCGTCGGCCACGCTTTGAGCCCCTCGAGCGCCAGGCCGGGCCCGAAGACTAGTACACTCGGTGCTATAGTATGCGCCAGCGCAGAGTCCTCAAGACTCGCTACTTTCGGCGATGGGCACACGAGGCCGGGCTGACCGATGAGGCGCTGCTGAATGCTGTGCGCGAGATGGAGCAGGGGCTGATCGATGCTGATCTTGGCGGCGGCGTCATCAAGAAACGAATTGGTGTCGTCGGGCGCGGTAAGCGCAGCGGCGCCAGAGTCCTGCTGGCGACCGATCGACGGCGGTGGTTCTTTGTTTATGGCTTCACGAAGAACGAGCGTGCCAATATCAATCGGCGCGAGCTCGGCGCCTTGCGGGAATTGGCCGCAGATCTGCTGGCCTTGAGCGAGAGGCAAATCGATGACGAAGCGAAAAGCGGCGCGTTCACGGAGATCATCCGCTGATCGTCGACCAGCAAAGGGGCGACGCGTCCTGGAGGCGGTCCATCGGACGGCTCGCGACCTGCACGAGGCGGGGTTCATCGACAAGCGCCGGATGCGCAAGTACGACGCGCTGTGTCTCGATCCCGTGCCGGAGTACACCGGCGCGAGCATCCGCGCCCTTCGGGATCGCTACCAGGTCAGTCAGGCCGTCCTCGCTGCCGTCCTGAACACGAGCCTGTCGACCGTCCGTCAGTGGGAGGTCGGACAGAAGCGACCGAGTGGACCGTCGGTCAAGTTGCTCCATCTGCTGGATCGCAAGGGCCTACAGGTCCTCCTCTGAAGGAGATGAGGGAGACCTTTGTGCCTACTTTGCTCAGATTCCTGTACCGCTGAGCGCGACCAACTTGGCAGAAGCCCCGCCTCCCGGCGTGACCTTCAGGTTCGCCGACTTCACACCCGTGAAGGTCGGCTTGAACACCACGTTCACCGTGCAGCTACTCCCCACCGGCACCTGAGCGGGACAGTTACTGGTCTTGGCGAACTGGCCGGGGTTG